>CAMWJL010000122.1 GCA_947174565.1 uncultured Prevotellaceae bacterium
GCATCAACTACACCATCTACAACCTCGCCGCTTTCATGGACGGTGACATCCAAGACTGCATTGACCACCTCATCGTAGCAGAAAATACGGAGAGAATGAAGGAAGCGGAACTGTAACCATCGCACACACAGAACGATTTTAAGGGAGATTCATCAAAAGTCACATTGTACATGAAAGGAGAACGAGCATCAAGAAACCGAACGCTTCAACTTACCAAAGAAGAAGTTACATTCTACCAGCAACGCCTCGTCACCAGCAGCAATCTGAAACGATTGGACGTTTCACTCATAGACAAGACCATCAATGACGATTTGATGGTCACATTGCCATTGCTTCCCAATGAATTTGCTGATTTAATCATCATTGATCCTCCCTATAATCTCACAAAAGACTTTCACGGAAACAAGTTCACAGCCCGCACCCAAGAAGCGTACATCATGTATCTCCGCCAATGGCTTCCATCAGTCGTCAAGAAACTCAAACCGACAGGGACACTCTACCTATGTGGGGATTGGCGTTGTTCAGCAGCCATGCAAATCGTTTTATCTGAGCATCTTCACATTCTGAACAGAATCACTTGGCAAAGGGAAAAAGGACGTGGGGCATTATCCAACTGGAAAAACAGTATGGAAGACATTTGGTTTGCTGTAAAAGACCCCAACAATTATTACTTCAATTTGGATGCCGTCAAAATCAAAAGGCAAGTTATCGCACCATATCGACAGAATGGCAAACCTAAGGATTGGGAAGAAACGGAGCACGGTAATTTCCGAATGACGTGCCCTTCAAACTTTTGGGATGACATCAGTGTGCCTTTCTGGTCAATGCCAGAAAACACAGACCACCCAACACAGAAGCCAGAGAAACTGATTGCAAAACTTATTTTGGCATCTTCAAGAGAAGGCGACATGGTGTTTGACCCTTTTTTAGGAAGCGGCACAACAAGTGTGGTGGCAAAAAAACTACACCGACACTACATTGGCGTGGAAATCAATCCCGAATATTGCAGTTGGGCAGAGAAACGCTTGGAGTTAGCAACCGAAGACAACACCATACAAGGGTACGCTGACGGAGTCTTTTTGGGAAAGGAATACACAGAATCAACAAAGTGCCAAAACGACTCAGATAAAAGAGAACCACACCGTTAAGACACCATCTAAACAATTATCACTATTCTAAAATAATGGATACACTATTAGATAACACCGCCAAAGCTGAACTGTAAAACTCACATTCATGAAACTATCTTCAACCCCACAAGCAATCGTTAGAGCTTTTCAAATGTGCGTAAAGCGTTTCCCCGTGCCTTCCGCTTTCATTACGGTATTGTCGCTATTCCTCATCTTTAACACTATTGACGAGGGGAATATGCTGTCTGAGAAAGCCGTTGGTTCGGTTTCTTACTACCTATCAGTGGGTTACTTGTTGTCGCTCACCCTACGATTATGGGAAGAGGAAGGGCGGAAACAGCGCACGGTGCTGATTGTCAACATTGTGGCGCACCTTATCCTGTTGGCAGATGCCATCTATGTTTATCACGCATTAGCCGACTATGAGAACAACAACTGGGAACTCGTCGTGGCTCGTGCCGCCGCCATCTTCTCCTTGTGGCTCTCGCTGTTCTTCCTCTCGTTCTTCAAGGAGAAGGACAACATCGCTTCATGGAATTTCACCATGCGCCTCATGGCGAACTTCGTCATCTGCTACATGATTGGCAACATCATGTGGGGAGGACTGAGCCTGCTGCTTGCTTCGTTGGACACACTTTTTGGCATCGACTTCCACTACAAATGGTATGGTGTACTGGGCATACTCACATCCCTATTCCTATCCACATGGCTTTTCCTCGGACGCATGCCAGAAGGGAAAGAGAAGCACGACCGTGAACCAATAGAGTCGGGTTTCCTCAATGCCGTCATGCGCTTCCTTTTCCTCCCACTTGTGGGGCTTTACATCATTGTGCTCTACATCTACGCCGCACAGATTCTTGTCCGTTGGGAACTGCCCAATGGCTGGGTGTCGTGGCTCGTTGTCACCTCAATGATAGGACTCATCGTCATCGAGTTCGGGTTGTATCCCATACGCAAGTTGCAAAACAAGCGAACCGACAACCTCATCGCCCGTTATTTACCTGTCGCGATACTCCCCCTGCTCCTACTCATGACGGTAGGCATCATCCGACGCTTCAACGACTACGGCATCACCGTCAACCGTCTCTACCTTATCACTCTCAACCTCTGGTTCTACTTCGTCTGCATCACCCTCTTCCTCACCAAAGCACGACGCATCAACTGGATAACCATTTCCTTTGCCCTCATCTTCCTGCTCACCTCAGCTTTCCCCATCAACTATCTCAGCATCACGCGCAACTACATGGAAAGCCACATCGAAAAGACGCTTGCCGACAAGCAACTCCCCCTGAACGCCAAGCAATATGAGCAGCTTCTTCGTTCTATGCCCAAGGAAGAAGCCATCCAACTGAACGACCAAATCAGATACATCCGCAATTACTACGGATGCTGTTACACAGAGGCATACGTGAAAGACTCCACCTACATTTCCTTCTATTACGATTTCCTCGAGGACGACCCTTACACGATAGATGTCGATACCGTCACATGCCCCATCAGCAACTCCCTCTATCATTACGACATCGACATTCCCGAAGGTTACAGCCGTATGGTCAAGACCGACAATCTTTCCGCTTCCTGCAAGAAAGGGCAGAAAATGGTGAAGTTCGTGCCAACCCTCGGCGAGGAAACGTTTGATACCGTTTTTGTCCACCTTGACACGCTCCGAACTTATGCCAACAAGATGGATGCCCCCATACAGTTCCCCTGCTCCACCGACAAGACGCTCTACTATGCCACTTACTTCTGTATCAGCGAGATTGACAAGGAAAAGGGATACGACGTCAGTGTTACGGGCTTCATTATACAGAAGAAATAACAAAAAACATATCACTTATGACACGCAAAGAACTCATCAATCAGATTTTCAACAAGAAGACCTTCCTCTGTGTGGGTCTCGACACAGACATCAAGAAGATTCCAGAGCACCTGCTGAAAGAGGAAGACCCCATCTTCGCTTTCAACAAAGCCATTATTGATGCCACCGCACCCTACTGCGTGGCGTACAAACCCAACCTCGCTTTCTATGAGAGCATGGGTGTGAAAGGGTGGATTTCGTTTGACAAGACCATTTCCTATCTGAACGAGAACTACCCCCAACACTTCATCATCGCAGATGCCAAGCGCGGCGACATCGGTAACACCAGTGCCATGTACGCCCGTACATTTTTCGAGGAAATGAACCTCGACGCACTCACTGTCGCCCCCTACATGGGAGAAGACAGCGTGACCCCCTTCCTCCAGTACGACGGCAAGTGGGTCATCCTCCTTGCCCTCACGTCCAACAAGGGTAGCCATGACTTCCAGCTGACCACAGACAACGAGGGGGAACGCCTCTTTGAGAAAGTATTGAGAAAGAGTCAAGAATGGGGCAACAGCGAGAACATGATGTATGTGGTGGGTGCCACACAAGGACAGATGTTTGAGGACATCCGCAAGGTTGCTCCTGAGCATTTCCTGCTCGTGCCCGGCATCGGCGCACAAGGCGGTAGCCTCGAAGACGTGTGCAAATATGGCATGACAAAAGACTGCGGTCTCATCGTCAACTCTTCACGCGCCATCATCTATGCTGACAAGACCGAACGCTTTGCCGAAGTGGCAGCTGAGGAAGCCAAGAAAGTGGCACAGCAGATGGCTCAACTCCTACCTCAAAACGCCTAACCACCACTCCGTGCAGTCAGCAAAAATCATCAACGACCCCGTCTTTGGCTTCATCCGTGTGCCGCGTGGCTTGTTGCTCGACATCGTGCGCCACCCTGCCTTCTACCGTCTCAGCCGCATCAAGCAGTTGGGCGGTGCCAACATTGTCTATCCCGGAGCGCAACACACTCGTTTCCAGCACTCCCTTGGGGCTTTCCACCTGATGGGCAAGGCGATTCTCTCGCTCCAACAGAAAGGGCAGTTCATCTTCGAAAGCGAGGCAGAGGCCGTGCAGGCAGCCATCCTGCTGCACGACATCGGGCATGGGCCTTTCAGCCACGTCTTAGAGCACACGCTCATCAGCGGCATCTGCCACGAAGACATCTCCCTCATGGTGATGGAGCAGATGAACGAGGAGTTCCGTGGACAGCTCACCCTTGCCATCAAGATTTTCAAGGATGACTACCCGAAGCGTTTCCTCCATCAGCTCATCTCTTCACAGCTCGACATGGACCGTCTCGACTACTTGAAGCGCGATGCCTTTTTCACGGGCGTGAACGAAGCCAACATCGGCTCTTCGCGCATCATCGACATGCTGGATATGGCTGACGACCAGCTCGTGGTGGATAAGAAAGGCATTTATTCCATTGAGAACTATCTGGTTAGCCGCCGCCTCATGTACTGGCAGGTCTATCTGCACAAGACCTCCGTGGCTGCCGAACACGTGATGATTAACGCACTGACACGCGCCAAGCAACTGGCACGCCAAGGCATTGAACTTTTCGCCTCTCCTGCCCTGCATTTCTTTCTTTATCAGGATATTGACAGGCAGATGTTCGTCAGCAATCCCGATTGTCTGCGCAACTACCTCACGCTCGACGACAACGACATTTGGTCGGCAATGAAGGTGTGGTGTACCCATCCAGACCCCATCCTCTCACTGCTCAGTCGCGACTTCATAGACCGCCGCATCTTCAAGGTGGAAATGAGCGACCTGCCCGTCGAAGAAGCGCGCAAGCAAGCGAAGTTGAACGAATTGGCACAACGCTACGGCATTTCCACAGAAGAGGCTAACCTGCTCATTGCCAACATCGAAGTGGGCAGAGACATGTACAGCCTCGACGACGACCAGATTGAGATTCGCTTCAACGACGGCACGACCCACAACCTGACCGAAGCGAGCGACATGCTCAATCCCTCCCTCGCCGCCAAGAAAGTGCGTAAACATTACTTCTGCTATCAGCAGTAAACTCCCCCACCCGATATGTCATCAAGGTGCGTGCATGGGTCATCCCATGTGCGCACCTTGCTTATATATAATCACGCACCCTGCGTGAGATATTATGCGCACCCTGCGCCTGTTATTTCGCGCACGGTGCGCACTAAGTCCCCCACACGCACGCTTCATGTTGATACACAAGCACAAAGAAAGGCGGCAAACCCTCAATCGGTTTGCCGCCTTTCTTCATATCCCCTGCGAGTGGTCTTTACTTACCCGTATGCAGTTTCCACTTGCCATCTACCTTCACCACCTTATCAGCGTTGCCGTAGGCTGAGCCATTACCATACTTGATGGTGTAGGAAACCGTGGCTGACTCGCCATCTTCTGCCATATCGACATTGGTAATCTCCACATCAGAGATACCACCTTTCTTTTCCAAATCAGCAGCCATTTTGTTGCGGAGCAGGTCGGCATATCCCTGCCTTTCCTCAGCGGTGGGTTCTTTTTTGAAATGACAGAGTGCCACCACATCCTCATACTGACCGCTCTTGAGACAAGAGATATACTCCTTCACCACACCTTCGGGTGAGTTCTTTGAACATGACACGAATGCCAAAGCTACGAGCGCGAAGCTCAATACAGAAAGAATCTTTTTCATTTTCACTTGGTTATAAAAGGGTTAATAAATACAATTTTCGAGCACGTCGCTATGTCAGACGGGAAGAGGCAACTCCCCTCTTTGCTGACCATGGTGGGCACTTCATGCCGCTGTCCGTCGCCCAAGTCAATGCCTTGGTGCAGATAGGCTTGCCAAACGAGTTCCGTGCAATAGAAGCGCGTCGTATCGCCCAACAAATAGTCATTGTCAAACTCCACTTGCTCTTCCACCTTTCCCAATGCGTAGGTCACAGCAGCTGCTGCCACACTGTCAGGACAATCCACTCGCGCCCACGCACCTCTCACGGCACGCTCGTAGGCGTAGAAGTCGCTCAATGGCTCAGCCTTCAACACCTCCCTTTCGCCCGTCGCCGCCTCGCCCGGCACCGCGTGAACCGCCATCCACACGCCCGATTCCGCATCGTAATGAAGAAGAGCGACATGGGAATAGTTGGAATGGCTCGCCACTGTGACAAAACGGCTTTCCGCCCCATAGCCACACCGAAAGACGAGGTCTCCCTCGCGAAAGTCTTCCTCTCCTGTCAGCACGACAGCCTCGTGTCGCGCGGTGCATCCAGCCATCAGAAGCCACAAAGCCACCATGAGGAATTTGCCGAACTTTTCCATATTCCGGGCCAAATATATGGATTTTTTTTCACTCACAACATTTTTGCCAAGTATTTTCATTCTTTGTGACCATTTTTCCCTAACTTTGTCATCAATTATGAAAAAGATTCAACAGAAAACGCCCGACTTGAAGGACTACATCAGTGTGCGTGGATGCAGGGTGAACAACCTTAAAGATATTGACATACAGATACCTCACAACCAGTTTGTGGTCATCACAGGAGTGAGCGGCAGCGGCAAATCGTCGTTGGCATTCGACACGCTCTATGCCGAGGGACAGCGACGCTATGTGGAAAGCCTTTCCACCTACGCCCGTCAATTCTTGGGACGCATGAGCAAGCCCGACTGCGATTTCATTGAAGGCATCTCGCCCGCCATTGCCATCGAGCAGAAGGTGAGCAGCCGCAACCCACGTTCCACCGTGGGCACCAGCACCGAGATTTACGACTATCTGCGCATGCTCTTCGCCCGCATCGGACACACCTTTTCGCCTGTGAGCGGACAGGAGGTGAAGAAGAATACCACTGACGACATCGTGCAGTGCATGCTGGCACATGAGGTTGGCTCACGGCTGATGGTGATGACACCTCTCATGATACGAAATGGCAGGACATTGGCAGAACAGCTGGATGTCTATTACAAAACGGGATTCCAGCGTGTGGAAGTGGGTGGTGAGACCAAGAGAATCACCGACCTGCTACCCGATGCGCCAGCCACCGATGCGGATATGCGCCTTGTCATCGACCGCCTCAAAGTGGCAAATGACAAAGCCACCATCAATCGCTTGGTGGATTCGGCGAACACCGCCATCTATGAAGGGGACGGACGCTGCATCTTGCAGTTTGAAGACGGCTCAGAGCAGGAGTTCTCCTTGAAGTTTGAAGCCGACGGCATCGAGTTTGAAGAGCCTACCGACCAGATGTTTTCCTTCAATTCGCCAGTGGGTGCTTGTCCCGAATGCGAAGGATATGGGCGCATCATCGGCATTGACGAGAGCCTCGTCATCCCCGACCCCGAACTCTCCGTCTATGACGGTGCTGTGGCGTGTTGGAAGGGCGAGAAGATGTCGGAATGGAAGAAGGAGTTTGTACGAAGGGCTGGGAAATACGAGGACTTTCCCGTTTTCACGCCATACAGCCAGCTGACCCAACGCCAAAAGGATGTGCTTTGGCACGGCGTGTATGAAGAGAACGAATGGGGAAACCGCTCCATCTGCATTGACGAGTTTTTCGACATGCTGAAAGCGAACCAATATAAGATTCAGTATCGGGAGCTGCTGGCACGTTATCGAGGAAAGACCTCCTGCCCCACTT
>CAMWJL010000123.1 GCA_947174565.1 uncultured Prevotellaceae bacterium
ATCGGTTGACCGATGTCGGGGACTCCGATTGGTCGATGTCGGGGACATCGATTTTCAAGGCATTTCTCAGGGTGTTTTCTGCAACCTCTGTTCGTTCAATATTAAGTTAAGGATTCAGGGGGATAAAGGAGAGAAAAACGAGTTAGGGCTGACGTGATTGTACATCGCGTCAGCCCTAACTCGTTTTATTATCAACCATCAACTAATCAAAATCGGAAACCGAAAGTCGCCATCAGTTGAGAACGGTTGTTGTCGATTGTGGTCGGTTTGAGGTTCACATCATCGAAAGCATAGAAGTCGCCTTTCTGCATCTGGTACTGATAAGCGAGGTCGATGTAGCCAGTCTTGTAGCGATAGCCGATACCGAACGTGAGACGGTTGATGTCGCCCCAGTTGGTGAAGTCCGTTTCGGTGTAAGGGTCATCGTAAAACAAGGTACGGTAAGCACCCTTCTTGAAAGGCGAAGACACGAAGTTGTAGCCCAAGCGGATGGAGAACTCGTCAACAGGCTTCAATTCAGCACCTAACTTTAGAGTGTGCTGCCCACGCAGCGTCTCCTTGGTCACGCTATTGGTATAGCGGAAATACTCAGATGCGTAACCATCGATGTCACTGAACTTGGCTGTAGATAAATCTTGGTACTCATATTCTGCACCCACCGCAAAGAACGAGCCAATGGTGTGACCAAGGCTGAGACCAAACTTCCAAGGGGTGCGGTAGTTATAATCGAAATCTCCGTTTTCGAGATAACCCACCTTTCTGTCTCCATAATAAAGAGTAGCACCATTAGCATCCGTCATACGATACCATGTGGGGGTGTGGATGTATGCACCAATGCGGAAGGGGCTGTCTTCAAAGGGACGAGCGATGAAGCCCAGCTTCAAATCGAAGCCATCACCTCTGGTCTTGTACCAGTTATTCCATTCATAGGAGTATCCATCAACACCAGTCTCCTGATAGAAAGACTCACGGCTGTAGTCAATGTCGTAAACGCCCACCGAGAGTCCATAGAACAACTGGTCGCTCACGTTGAAAGAGAGGTTGATGTCTATCTGAGAATTAGCACCATAGGTGGCACGCTCATATATGGCCTTAGACGCAGCAACGCCATCATAGAGCTTATTGTCGTATTCGTCATTGACGAGATTGCCTTGGTCGTCCACCATGTCTATCAAGACGGTGTTATCGTTCAAGGTTGCTAAATCAGTCATTATGCCGAAGTATTTGTCATACTTTTCACCATTGCGCACTGCATCGAACATGGCAGCATTCGCCATATCCGCTATTTGGAAAGTCTGACTAAATATGCCGTCCAAGCCACCAACAGGAGTAAACAGGTTGGAAAGGAAGTTCCGTTTCTCTGAGTAGTTCACACCGAAGTTGACATACTGAAGACCTTTCCCCGAGGGGTTGTCCATATCGAAAGCCACCAAAAGGCCTGCTTGGTCGATAGACAGGCGTGTGCCATCGTGTCCCATTGCGCCGTCTCCGGAGAAGACACCGCTGAGAGTGAAAGCACCATCGCTCTTGCGATAGAGACCCGTACCAGCAGGGTTAGTGCCCATCACGCTGATGTCGCCACCGAGCGCACCAAGTGCTCCACCCATGCCCACAAAACGTGACGTACCACTCAGGTCGCTCTGCGAGAAAGTCTGTGCATCATAGCTGTCTTGCGCCAATGCTGTCGTTGCTGTTGCGAGGAATGCGCCGAGCAAGAGATATATCTTTGAAGTGTTCATAATGCTATATAATATAAAGATGTGTAAAGAATTGCGTTATCTGCGACTGCCGCCACCTCGGCTGACACCGCCACCACCACCGAAACTGCCTCCGCCACGACTGCTGCCGCCACTACCGATGCTGCCTGAACGGCTTGCTCCACCATAACTTGGCGTAGAACTGCGAGAAGGAGCAGGAGAAGGAGAAGTACTGCGGGTCGTGGTGTTGCTACGAGAGACACCCGACGTGCGAGAACGTGTTTCGGTATTGCGGCTACTGCTGTTCTGATTGCTGGAAGAACGTGATGGTATATAGCGGTCATCTGACGAACCACGAGTGGAGCTGTTCCGTGTAGCAGCACTGGTGCGAGAACGCCCATTAACCTGTGTACGAGTTTGTGCATCGGTGCGTCCCATGGCACTCGTGCGGCTTGTTGTGCCAGTGCGCCCCATTGCGCTGGTGCGAGAAGAAGCGATGCCTGTGCGATTCAAGGCACTGGTACGCGCATTCATGGTGCGTCCCAAAGCGTTGGTACGGATTCTATTACCTGCATTCATGTGCCCACGGGCAGCATTGAACTGACGAGGCAAGACGTTGCGCGAGTAAGTGAGGTGATGCACAGGATAGCCGTGATGCCATCCAGGTCCCCATCCCCAATATGCCCATGCGTGAGGACGATGCCATCCCCACAAACCGCCATACCAGCAATCCCAAGGTCCCCAAGACCAACCATACCCCCAGCCCCAATGGCAGTACCAAGGATCATACGGGTCGTAGAGATAGTCCCATGCACCGTAGTCATAGTAGAGGTCCCAGTAGTAAGGGCTGGCAAGTGCATAGAAACGTGGAGAGTGGAAACGAACGATACGGCGCGAGAAGCGGTAATCGAGTTCAGAATCATTCATGTCGTACTTGGAGTCGGCATAATCAGCGTCAACATCACTGATGCCTGTAGCCACGGTGTCATTGGCTTGCTGACCAATCACGCCCTGATAAGCACCATTCACATAACGACGATTGTACTCATCCTCACTACGATGGCTGCTGTTGTAATCCACCACCGATGCAGGTTGAGCAGCCACTTCCGTGCGCGCCTTCCGTGCAGCCGCCTCCTTTTTCTGCGCCTCAGCCTTCGCCTTCTTGGAGGAAGTGAAGTAGAGGTCGTCCTGCGCCATGCCAAGCAACGGAATCGCAATCAAAGCTAATGTTAAGAATCTTTTCATATCGGTACTGATTTTTATTTATGACAAACGGAACAATAGTTCTTCACGTTGCAAAGGTCGCAATTCAGCACAAAGGGACAGGTGTACAAATCCCTACCACAGAGGGGAAAATCCCTAAAAGATTCCGTTAAACCCAAGGCTACACCACAAAGTAAGCTGAAAACGCCCCAAAATAGTACGAAAAATAGCAAAATCGTGCTTTTTCATACAAACCCTATTGGGCATGTCGGGATAATTGTCTAATTTTGAAGCGAATTTAATTGTTAGATATATGAAGAAAAACTTGAACCTAATGATGGGTGGAGCGTTGTTGCTGTGCTTTATGTTATCAGAAAAGGCTACGGCATGGACTCCTGCGCTTGCCAACCACCCCATTCCACTTGCCGCTGCAAAAGCCAAGCAGCGCACGATTGTGAAGGTGGAAGACATCAGTGTCAACTCGCCTGTGGGCACAGCTCCCCGTCTGCCTTGGCAGGTGTGGGTGACTTATAGCGACGGCACGCACGAATGGCGACAGACAAAGTGGACGAACTCCCTGCTCAGCACCGAACAGCAGCAGGCAAACCCCGACTTGTACCCCGTGGGCAAGACCTACACAGTGAAGGGCTATGTGATTGGCGACAACACCACAGATGGCGGCTATCCCATCACGGCAAACGTGACCGTGACGGCTCAGCCTTGGGATGTCCCCAGCAACAAACCACTTGCACAGCCGCTTCCGCTCACCGATGTCAGCATAGTGGGAAGTAACAGGTTGTCACACAACATGAAACATGACATCAAAAACCTGTTGGCACTTGACATTACCCAACAACTCTACAACTATCGTGACACTTACGGATTGCCGACTGAGGGCTATACGAAGGCTGATGGCTGGGACTCCCCCACTACCAAACTGAAAGGTCACGGCAGCGGTCACTACATGAGTGCGCTGGCCTTTGCCTTTGCTTCCTGCAAGGGTGACGAATACGCCCAAGAACGCAACGAGTTGCGCCAACGCATCAGCAGAATGGTGGACGAACTGCGTGCATGCCAAGAACTTACCTTTGTGTGGGACAGCACCCTGAACCGCTATTGGGAAGCACGCGATTACGCCCCCGAAGAGGAACTGAAACAGATGAAGGGGAGCTGGAAGGCTTTCGACGAATACAAGAAGGGCTACCGCCACTATGGTTATGGCTACTTGAACGCCATCCCTGCCGCTCATCCTGCTCTGATTGAGCGTTATAGCCCATATAACAATGAGGATGGGGTTTGGGCACCTTATTACACCATCCACAAGCAGTTGGCAGGACTCATCGACATTGCCAACAACATTGACGACAAGGCCATCGCTGACAAGGCGTTGCTGATAGCCAAGGACATGGGTCTGTGGGTGTGGAACCGTATGCACTACCGCACTTATGTGAAGACCGACGGCGACCGCGCTGCACGTCAGGCTCGTCCGGGCAACCGTTACGAGATGTGGAATATGTACATTGCGGGCGAGGTTGGCGGTATCGCAGAATCGCTGTCTCGCCTCTCTGAGATGGTAAGCGACTCAACGGAAAAGGCACGCCTCATCGAAGCCGCCAACTGCTTCGACTCACCCGCTTTCTTCGACCCCGTAGCCAAGAATGTGGATGACATCCGCACACGCCACGCCAACCAGCACATCCCGATGATTGTGGGTGCTTTACGCTCCTACATCACCAACGGCAATCCTTATTATTATAACTTAGCCTACAACTTCTGGAACCTCGTCCAAGGTCGCTACGCCTATGCGATGGGCAGTGTAGGCAATGTTGAGATGTTCCGTCAGCCCTATTCACAAATGCTCTCCATGAACACGAACGTGATGAGCGACCACGAGCGCAACATGTATCCTAACCCCGACATCAACGAGACATGCTGCGCCTACAACCTCGCCAAGCTGACCAAAGACCTGAACAGCTTCGACCCTGACAACGCTGCGTACATGGACTATTACGAACGTGTGCTCTACAACCAGATTGTGGGTTCAGTGCATCCCGATTGGTGGGGTGTGACCTACCAATATGCTGTGGGCATGAACGCCCAAAAGCCTTATGGCAACGAGACTCCTCAATCCACCTGCTGTGGAGGCACTGGCGTAGAGAACCATGTGAAGTATCAGGAAGCAGCCTATTTCGTGAACGACAATACCATTTGGGTGGCACTGTATCTGCCCACCGTGGCACGATGGGAACAGAAAGGTGTCCTCCTGCACCAAAACTGCGAATGGCCTGCCGAGAAAAGCACCATCGTGGTCAACACCATTGACCCTCAGAACAACGGGAAGAAGGCTACCTTTGCCATGAAGTTGCGTGTGCCCTACTGGACCACCGAGGGCTTCGACGTGAAGCTGAATGGCAAGTCCATCGCCAAATCCTATCAGCCCAGCTCTTATGTGGAGATTCCAGCGAGAGAATGGTCATCCAACGACAAAGTGGAAGTCATCATGCCTTTCACGAAGCACATCAACTGGGGTCCCGACAAGATGGACATTGCCGCCACAGGAAAGAACGAGACACGCACGCCGTTCCTGCCACAATGGGTGGGCGCGCTGATGTATGGACCGCTGGTGATGGCAACCCCCGATGTAAAGGAATGGAAGGAAGCAGACTTCACGCTGCAGTCGAACCTGAGCGACATCCAGTTGAATGGTGCTACCAAAGACACGAAATATGGCGATAACCTCTACACGCTGTCGTTGGATGGCAAGGAGTTCCAACCAGACTATTACCAGACGGAGCACTCCACTCACTATCTGCGCCTGAACGTAGAAACTGGCACGAAGAAGAAAGCCAAGAAAGGCATCGATAAGACCGATTTGGAGCAGTTGCTGCAAGTGGCTAAGGAACGTGTAGAGAGCCAAAACGCTTGGAATGCACTGGCTGTAAAAGTGCCCGCCTTCTCACCTTGGGCACCAAATGGATACACCCGTCTGCTCGCACAGATGGAAGCCGCCCAAAACGTCAATGCGAAACCAGCCAAAGAGTTGACACAAGACGAGGTGAACGCTGCCGCATCGGCTCTTAACGTAGCCATCAACACCATGCGCCCGGGCAACCTTGCTGAGCCTGAAGACCTCAACGAGCTGCTGCCTCTGCTCACTGCAACCAAAAACATCCGCAACAAGACCACCGAACTGCGCGAAGCCATCGACTACGCCGACATGGTAGTGCAGTATGTAAACGACGGCTCTGGTACACACGACCTTATCGAAAAGGCACTCAAACGCCTCAACGAAGCCAAGCAAACACTCAAACAGCCATAAGGCAGACACCAGAGACAAGACATCCGAAACAAACTAAGGAGCAAAATCGGTATGCCCTTGACTATCAATGACGGACACCCTGCGCGAAATAACACGCGCAGGGTGTCCGTGTTATTTCACGCAGGGTGTGTGAAATAATATGCGCACGGTGCGCACATAGCAACAACGCCCCAAAGTCAGACACAAGCCAAGCGGTGCGCCCCCAAGGACGTGGCGGCAACGGGCAGGAAAGGGGAAAAGAGAGGCAGGAATGAAGTTTTTTCGGGGAAAGTTTTCCGTGTTCAAAGAAAATGTTGTAATTTTGCATGATTTTGTGGCTGAAACAAAAATAAACAATACATATTATGGCAAAAAACAAAAAACAACAGACAACGCAAGATGAGCCAATCGCGCTTGACATTCAGCTGAATAAGGGCGAGGCATTCATCGAGAAAAACTGGAAAAAGATTGTGGCTGTTTTGGGCGCAATCATCGTGATTGTGGCAGGTGTGTACATCTATAAGAACCACATGGCCGATAAGGAATTGGAAGCACAGAAAGCCATTGCTGGTGCTCAGACGGCGTTTGCTCAGCAGCAGTATGAGCAGGCATTGAAGGGCGAGGGCAATATGAAGGGCTTCCTGAAAATCATTGATGAATACAGCGGCACAAAGACTGCCAACCTCGCCAAGCTCTATGCAGGTCTCGCTTATGCTAAAACTGACAAGACAGACGAGGCAATCAAGATGCTGGAAGACTTTTCCACACAGGACGACGACATGGTGTCGCCCACCGCTGTGGCTGCTTTGGGCAACCTCTATGTAACGAAAGGCGACAACGAGAAGGGTGCCAAGATGCTCATCAAGGCTGCCGACAAAGCTGATAACGACGCTGTAAGCCCCGTCTTCCTGATGCAGGCTGGCGAAGTGTACGAGGCTATGGGACAGCAGGACAAGGCTATTGAGCTGTACAACCGAATCAAGAAGCAGTATTTCCGCAGCCCTCTCTCACAGGAGATGGACAAGTACATCGAAAGAGCAACCAAGTAAAGTGGCAACCAAGAATCATAACCTGTCCGACTACGACATCCAGTCTGTCCCCGATGCCACAGGCATGAAGATGGGCATTGG
>CAMWJL010000124.1 GCA_947174565.1 uncultured Prevotellaceae bacterium
GTATAATAAATAATGTTTATGTTTCAAAATAGCCTTCATGCCAATTGTGTAATTTCATTGATGCTATTATTTTGTATCTATCATAGTTGTGGTAAAGCACAGGCTCAAACCTTTGATGAATACAAGCGACGTGTACAATCTGAGTTCAACCAATATAAGTCTGAAAAGGAGAGTGAGTTCAAAGCGTATCGTGAGCGCGTAAATTCCGAATTTGCGGATTATATGCGTCGGACATGGCCCGAATACATGCTAAAACCAGCCATGCCTGTGCCTGATGCGCCGGAACCTCCCAAACCGATTGTGAAAGAACCCACTACGGAACCATCGAACGACCCCGTGCCGTTTGATGAGGTGTCTCTCGCTCCCAAGCCCGTCGAACCACCACGGCCTGTAGTTCCTTTGCCTGAACCCAATGTACCCATTAAAGCATCTTTTGAATTTGTGTATTATGGGCAGAAGTGCCAAATGCCGCTTGAAAACAAGCATCGGTTTCGGTTAACGGGTGTTTCAGAAGATGATGTTGCAGATGGCTGGATGTGTCTTTCATCCGATGCTTTTCTGCCTGTCATTGCTCAATGTTTGGATTACCGAAGCAAATTGCATTTATGTGATTGGGGATATGTGCGTTTTGTTGAACAGATGACAACTGCATTCTTCTCGTCTGCTCAATTAAATGAGGCTCGACTGATGCAGATGTTTATTTTAACACAATCTGGTTATAAAGTACGTATTGCACGTGTGGGCAACAAACTTGCGTTGTTGCTTCCGTCAAAGGATTCTATCTACCAATATCCATATTTGACTATTGGCGGTTGCAACTATTACCTTGTTGATTCGTCGTTTGGGCAGTCTTCAATTAATGTGTTCAATCGGGAATTTCCTAAAGAGCAGTATTTCTCATTGCGTATCCTCGAACAGCCCATATTGCCTGTTGACCGAACCAGGTCACGTCATTTGCGTTTGGGACATGATTCTGAGTTGGCTGTGGACATCTCTGTAAACAAGAATTTGATAGAGTTTTATAACGATTACCCGTTGAATTCACATTGGGATATCTATGCCAATGCGTCGTTGAGTGTGTTGGCAAAAGAACAGTTGTATCCGGTTTTAAGGAAAGCTATTGCGGACAAGAGCAATCTTGTCGCAGCCAACATTCTTTTACATTTCATACAGACAGCATTTGAGTATGAGACGGATGATAAGCAGTTTGGTGAGGAACGTGCGCTGTTTGCCGATGAGACGCTGTTCTATCCTTATTCTGATTGTGAGGACAGGGCTATATTGTATTCGGTATTAGTGCGAGATTTGTTGGATTTGGAGGTGGTGTTGCTTTATTATCCCGGTCATTTGGCAACGGCTGTATGTTTTGAAACGGATGATGTGTATGGAGACCATTTACAGATTGACGGAAAACGTTACATTGTCTGTGATCCGACATATATTAACGCAGATGTGGGTCAGGCAATGGGGCAATACAAGAATACTGCTGCTACTGTCGTGAAACTCCAATGATAGTTGGGAGGTATAAGTAACTATTGAAATCGTGATGTGAACTTTATATGTTGGGTTCGCATCACGAATCTTTTTTTGTACAAAAACTGGTTGTAATTTAATCCTTGATTGAATAAAAAAGGGGGATGCCATTCGGCATCCCCCTTTTCATAAGATGTATTGTCGGTTAATATGTTACTCCGCAGAATAATCAATTTTGCTCATGCGCACATAGGTAGCGTAACGGTGCTGTGCTGCCTTCTTTGCGGCATCGAAGAGTTCCTGAGCCTCGTTTGGACAAACCTTTTTGAGAGAGAGGTAACGAACCTCACCGTCAAGGAATGCTTGGAAGTTATCCCAATTTGGAGTCTTGGAGTCAAGTTGGAATGGGTTCTTGCCCTGCTCGGCGAGACGTGGGTCGAAACGCCAGAGATGCCAGTAACCACATTCAACAGCCTTTGCCTCTTCTGCCTGAGATTTGCCCATGGCACCTTTAGCCTTGAGACCGTGGTTGATACATGGAGCGTAAGCAATGACGAGTGATGGACCTGGATATGCTTCTGCTTCGCGGATAGCCTTCAGGCATTGTGCGTTGTCTGCACCCATTGCCACCTGTGCCACATAAACGTAGCCATAGGTTGACTGCATGAGACCGAGATCCTTCTTGGTAATGCGCTTACCACCTGCTGCGAACTGGGCGATGGCACCGATAGGAGTAGCCTTTGAAGACTGACCGCCTGTGTTGGAATATACCTCGGTGTCAATCACGAAGATGTTGATGTCCTCGCCTGATGCCAGCGCATGGTCGAGACCACCGTAGCCGATGTCGTAAGAAGCACCGTCACCACCGATAATCCACTGTGAACGCTTCACAAGATAGTGAGAGAGTTCTGAGAGTTGCTTGCAGATGGGGCAACCTGCGTTGCGACCAGCCTCAATAGCAGGAGCGAGTTTGGCTGCTGCTGCCTTAGAAGCGTCAGCGTTGTCCTTGCCTGCAATCCACTCTTCGGCAGCTGCTTTGAACTCGGCTGGTGTGTCTTCCTTGGCAATCAGTTCATTGAGCATAGCCACGATGCGAGCGCGCATCTTCTTGTTGGCGATAACCATGCCGAGACCATATTCGCAGAAGTCCTCGAACAGAGAGTTAGACCATGCAGGACCCTGTCCTTTGGCGTTCTTTGTATATGGTGTAGATGGGATAGAACCAGAGTAGATAGATGAGCAACCTGTTGCGTTAGCCACCATTTGACGGTCGCCGAAGAGCTGGGAGATGAGCTTCACATAAGGAGTCTCACCGCAACCAGAGCATGCGCCCGAGAACTCGAAGAGTGGGGTAGCGAACTGGCTGACACGTGGGTTTGCCTTATAGTCAATGAGGTCTTGCTTGGAAGCCACGTTTTTCACGCAGTAATCCCAGTTCTTTGCCTCGGCGAGTTCACCCTGCTGTGGAACCATCTTGAGAGCCTTGTTGCCTTTCTTGCCTGGACAAACGTCCACACAGTTGCCGCAACCGAGACAATCCATTACGCTCACCTGCATACGGAACTTCATGCCCTTGAGCTGTGCTGGAGCCAGCATATCGAGCTTAGCAGCGTCGATGCCCGCAGCTTCTTTCTCGTCCATAACAAATGGGCGGATGGCTGCGTGAGGACAAACGAAAGCACACTTGTTACACTGGATACAGTTTTCAGAGTCCCAAGTTGGAACGAAAGCAGACACGCCACGCTTCTCGTATGCAGCTGTGCCCTGCTCCCACATGCCGTCTTCATAGCCCTTGTAGGCAGAAACTGGCAGGAGGTCACCGTTCTGTGCATTGATAGGACGCACGAGCTTGTTGATGAACTCTGGGTCGTCGTTAGCCTCCTCTGGATCGGCAGGAAGGTTCTTCCATGCTGGGTCAATATCGAGCTTCTTGTACTCACCGCCACGGTCAACGGCTGCGTAGTTCATGTTCACCACATCTTCACCCTTCTTGCCGTAAGATTTTACGATGGCTTTCTTCATCTGCTCAACAGCAAGTTCAACAGGGATGACTTCTGTGATACGGAAGAATGCTGACTGAAGGATGGTGTTTGTGCGGTTGCCAAGACCTATCTCTTGTGCAATTTTGGTAGCGTTGATATAATAAACTGTGATGTTCTTCTCTGCGAAATACTTCTTCACGTTGTTGGGGAGGAAGTTCACAAGTTCTTCCCCCTCGAAGATTGTGTTGAGAAGGAACTGACCATTCTGACGGAGACCACGGAGCACGTCGTACATGCGAAGGTATGCCTGCACATGACATGCCACAAAGTTTGGAGTCTTAATCTGGTAGGTCGAACGGATTGGTGTGTCACCGAAACGGAGGTGAGAGCAAGTGAAACCGCCTGACTTCTTGGAGTCGTAGGAGAAATAGGCTTGACAATACTTTGTGGTGTTGTCCCCAATAATCTTCACGGAGTTCTTGTTTGCTCCTACAGTACCGTCTGCACCGAGACCGAAGAACTTTGCCTCGAAAATGCCCTCGCCACCGAGTGCCATTTCCTCCTCGATTGGAAGAGAATGGAACGTCACGTCATCGACAATGCCGAGAGTGAAGTGGTTCTTTGGCTCAGGGAGTTCAAGATTCTTGTAAACGGTGAGAATGATGGTTGGAGTTACGTCGGCAGAACCAAGTCCGTAACGTCCACCAATGATGAGAGGAGCATTCTCCTTGCCATAGAAAGCATCCTTCACGTCGAGATAGAGAGGTTCACCGTTAGCACCAGGCTCCTTTGTACGGTCGAGCACGGCGATGC
This sequence comes from uncultured Prevotellaceae bacterium, assembly GCA_947174565.1. GTDB lineage: Bacteria > Bacteroidota > Bacteroidia > Bacteroidales > Bacteroidaceae > Minthosoma. Next base: position 4,269 of record CAMWJL010000124.1, read on the forward strand.
GCTTCACGCTCTTTGGAACGGTTGCGAGCAGACGCTCTACCGAGAATGGACGATAGAGGTGTACGCTTACCATACCATACTTCTTGCCATTGGCGTTAGCGTAGTCGATAGCTTCGCGAGCAGCCTCTGTGGCAGATCCCATGAGGATGATAATGTCAGTAGCGTCCTCAGCACCATAGTAGGTGAATGGCTTGTACTCACGACCAGTAATCTTTGAGATTTCAGCCATATACTTTTCTACAACTGCGGGAACTTCCTCATAGAATGGGTTGCAAGACTCACGGTGTGCAAAGAATGTTTCGGGGTTTTCTGCCATACCCTTAGCTTCTGGATGCTCAGGAGAAAGGGCGCGGGCACGGAACTCTGATACCTTATCCATTGGTACGAGTGGACGGATATCCTCCATGTCCATTTCCTCAATCTTGTGATACTCGTGAGAAGTGCGGAAACCGTCGAAGAAGTTGATGAATGGAACACGAGTCTCCAGTGCTGCCAAATGGGCAACTGCGGAGAGGTCCATTACTTCTTGTACAGAGCCTTCGCACAGCATGGCAAAGCCTGTCTGGCGGCAAGCCATTACGTCGCCGTGGTCCCCGAAGATACAGAGTGAGTGGCTGGCAACGGTGCGTGCAGATACATGAAATACAGAAGGAAGCAACTCACCAGCAATCTTGTACATGTTAGGAATCATCAGAAGAAGACCCTGCGATGCGGTGAATGTGGTTGTGAGCGCACCAGCCTGAAGAGAACCGTGGACAGCACCAGCTGCACCAGCCTCAGACTGCATTTCCTGTACGAGAACTGTGTCGCCGAAGAGATTCTTGCGACCAGCAACAGCCCACTCATCCACGTGCTCAGCCATAGGAGACGATGGAGTGATGGGGTAGATAGCAGCCACCTCTGAGAACATGTATGCCACATGAGCCGCAGCGGTGTTACCATCACAAGTGATAAATTTCTTACTCATAATAACATTATATAATAATATGTGTAAATGTCTGTTTCTTAATAGAGGAATCCGAAGAGCCAGAGAGGAATCTGATTACCTTCACCTATATCGCATTGGTTGACAGCATAGAGAGCCTTTGCCTTGCTTTTCAGTTTGGTACTGTGCTCTGCAATCTTGAACTCTACCTGTTCGTCAATGAGGAAAGAACAAAGGTTGCCATGCTTGTTCACCTTGTGGTCTTTCCAAAGCGTATTGCAGAAGAAAGTCTCCAACACGTCGTGCTCGTCGAAACAGCGTGGATAAAAGCTGTACATGAGGTTGGAGTTGTGGAGCAACACACGAGCAGGTTTCTTGGGGAACTCGTCGCCTTTGCCATAAATCATGTTGACCAATCGGGCTTCTTCCAAATATTTGATATAGTGCATCACAGTGGCGCGACTCATGCCCAGTTCCTGTGCCAGCTGGCTGACGTTAGGGACACTGCTGCCGCTTGTGGTGAGCATATAGAACAGTTGCTTGATTTTTGCCAAATATTTGAGTTCGATTTGCTTAACAAGCAGAATATCGACCTCTATCATCATGTTCATGTTCTTCAGTAAGTTCTCACTGTAATTAACTTTGTCGAGGAAGAAAGGATAGAATCCATGATGAAGGTAGGCTTGAAAGTATTCACGAGGATTGACCTTGTTGATGATTTCGGTGGCAATCTGTTGATGGTTTGAAATAATCTCGTCAAGTGTGTAGGAACGCAATTGCAAACCAGTGGACAGATTCAAAAACTCACGGAATGAGAAACCTCTGAGATTATAAGATTTTACAATGCCGTTCAGTTCGGGGTTCTCTTCTTTTAGACGCATGACAGGAGAACCTGTAAATACAATTTTCAAACCTGGGTAGCGGTCATAACATTCACGCAATTGGGCACTCCAGTCGGGCTGCTTAAACACTTGGTCGATGAGCAACACCTTGCCACCTGAATGATAAAACTCGCCAGCAAACTCTGTGATGCCGACGTTTTGGACGTAAAAGTTGTTAGTGTTAATGTACAGACACGAATGGTCATACGGAGAGAAACGCTCTTTAGCATACTGTAGCAGGAAAGTTGTCTTACCCACACCACGAGCACCCTTGATACCAATCATTCGGTCTTTCCAATTGATCTCGTCCATCAAGTCACGACGCACGGGAGCTTTCAGATGCTCAACTAAATAAGCATGTGTACGGAAAAAGGATTCCATGTATTTTCTATGTTGTTTTAGACTATCATTGACTTTGTGTTGCCTTGGTTGTCGCCTACTGGACGAACATAAAGGCACTTAGTTTGTTGCGCGTGAACGGAAAATGTACACGTATGTAAAATTGCTGCAAAAGTAATGTTTTTATTTCAGAACTGCAAACTTGACTTTGCAGAAAATGCTTTTTTTGAAAAAAAAGTGTGATTTGTTTGAATTTTCAAGGGAAAGGCACTATCTTTGCATGCTTTTTAGCGCATGAAAATATGAGACAATTAAAAATCACAAAGTCAATCACGAATCGTGAAAGTGCTTCGTTAGATAAGTACTTGCAGGAAATTGGTCGTGAGGAGTTAATCACCGTAGAAGAAGAAGTTGAACTTGCCGCTAAAATCCGTAAGGGTGGTGTGGAAGGTCGGAGAGCTTTGGAAAAATTGACGAGAGCCAACCTCCGTTTTGTCGTGTCTGTTGCGAAACAATATCAGAATCAAGGTCTTAGTTTGCCTGATTTGATTAACGAGGGAAATCTCGGTCTTATCAAGGCTGCTGAGAAGTTTGATGAAACTCGTGGTTTTAAGTTTATTTCTTATGCTGTATGGTGGATTCGTCAGAGCATTCTTCAAGCATTGGCTGAACAAAGCCGTATTGTGCGTCTTCCATTGAATCAAGTAGGTTCACTGAACAAGATAGGCAAAGCTTTCTCTAAGTTTGAGCAGGAGCACGAGCGTCGCCCTTCACCTGAGGAATTGGCGGCACAATTGGATTTGCCTGTTGATAAAGTGGCTGATACGATGAAGGTGAGTGGTCGTCATATAAGTGTAGAT
>CAMWJL010000125.1 GCA_947174565.1 uncultured Prevotellaceae bacterium
CATCGACCAATCGGAGTCCCCGATGTCGGCTGACCGATGTCGGGGACTCCGATTTTGGGGCTGTGAAACAAGCCCTGTATCGACACCTCGCTGTAACACCATGCCGCATACCGCACGAGGTAACGTCACAACAAAAAGGAGGTCGTATCCCTCATGAGGATACGGCCTCCTTTTCATATTGATGTCTTCCAACAGGAAGAATTACTTCAACAGGTCGTCGAGAGCAGACTTGAAGTCGCCACCCTCCTGTGCAGGAGCCTCGCTGTGCGACTCGTTATTGTCACGAGGAGCACGCTCGGGACGTGGACGGCGTTCGCCACGCTCAGGGCGAGGACGACGTTCACGAGGTGGACGCTCTACATAGTCAGCAGGCTTCTCGATAAGCACACGACGAGAGAGCTTGAACTTACCCGTCTTTTGGTCGATGTCGATGAGCTTCACGTCAATCTCGTCACCTTCCTTGATGCCAGCCTCTTCCACTGTGTTGAGACGCTTCCAGTCAATCTCGGAGATGTGGAGCAAACCATCCTTGCTGGGCAGGAATTCTACGAAGCAGCCATAAGGCATCACTGAACGAACCGTGCCGTGATAAACCTCACCCACCTCTGGGAGGGCAACGATAGCCTTAATCTTGGCTACAGCAGCCTCGATTGCATCGCGACCAGGAGCAGAAATCTGCACCTTGCCCACACCATCCTCTTCATCAATGGTGATGACCGTCTGCGTGTCTTCCTGCATCTGCTGAATCACCTTACCACCAGGACCGATGACAGCACCGATGAACTCCTTCGGAATGATAATTTGCTCAATGCGAGGCACATGTGGCTTCAGTTCTGCACGTGGCTCAGCGATGGTCTTCATCATCTCGCCCATGATGTGCTCACGACCAGCCTTGGCCTGCATGAGTGCCTTTTCCAAGATTTCGTATGAGAGACCGTCGCACTTGATGTCCATCTGCGTAGCAGTCAGACCATTCTTCGTACCCGTGGTCTTGAAGTCCATATCGCCCAAGTGGTCCTCATCGCCGAGAATGTCGGAAAGGACAGCATACTTGTCCTCACCTGGGTTCTTGATGAGACCCATGGCAATACCAGCCACGGGGTTCTTGATGGGCACACCAGCGTCCATCAGAGCAAGCGTACCAGCACAAGTGGTGGCCATAGATGAAGAGCCATTCGACTCCAACACATCAGAAACCACACGAATCGTGTAAGGATAGTCGTCAGGTAACTGTCCCTTGATGCCACGCCATGCAAGATGACCGTGACCAATCTCACGGCGACCCACACCACGCTGAGGTCTTGCCTCACCCGTTGAGAATGGAGGGAAGTTGTAGTGCAGCAAGAACTTCATATAGTAGCGTTCCATCGCACCGTCAACGAGCTTCTCGTCGAGCTTTGTGCCGAGTGTACATGAAGTAAGTGCCTGTGTTTCACCGCGTGTAAAGATGGCACTGCCGTGAGGACCAGGCAGTGGAGAAACCTCACACCAGATAGGACGGATGTCGGTAGTCTTACGACCATCCAAACGGATGCCCTCGTCGAGGATGCAACGACGCATAGCATCGCGCTCCACATCGTGATAGTAGCGGTCCACCAGCGCATACTTCTCTTGCAGCTCCTCTTCGCTCATCTCCGTGTGAGCAGCAGCGTATGCCTCCTTGTAGTCCTCACGAATCTTCTCAAATGCTTCCGCACGAGCGTGCTTCTCCAAGGCCTGCTTGGTTACGTCGTATGCGGGCTGGTAGCACTTTGCCTGAAGGTCAGCCTTCAATTCGTCGTCGTTCACCTCGTGGCAGTACTCACGCTTCACGTCCTTGCCCAGCTCCTTCATCAGTTCCTTCTGCAAGCGGCACTGCGGCTTGATAGCCTCGTGCGCAACCTTCAAAGCCTCAAGCAAATCCGTCTCCTGCACCTCCTTCATCTCACCTTCCACCATCATGATGTTCTCCTCAGTAGCACCCACCATCAAGTCCATGTCAGCCTCCTTCAGCTGCTCGAACGTCGGGTTAATTACGAACTCACCATTGATACGAGCCACGCGCACCTCAGAGATAGGACCATCGAAAGGAATATCAGACACAGCCAAAGCCGCCGAAGCAGCGAAACCAGCCAGTGCGTCTGGCATATCTTTGCCATCAGCCGAGAAGACGATGACATTCACATAAACCTCTGCGTGATAGTTCGATGGGAACAACGGACGGAGTGCTCGGTCAACAAGACGGCAGGTGAGGATTTCCTCGTCGCTCGCCTTGCCTTCGCGCTTGGTGAAACCTCCAGGGAAACGGCCGTTAGCCGCATACTTCTCACGATACTCTACCTGGAGTGGCATAAAATCTGTTCCTGGTACTGCATCTTTCGCTGCGCAAACAGTGGCCAGGAGCATCGTGTCGTTCATACGAAGCATCACGGAACCATCGGCTTGTTTTGCCAGCTTTCCTGTTTCGATGCTGATTTCTCTTCCATCAGGCAACGAAACCTTCTTTGTAATTACGTTCATCTTTGTTTGTTGAAATATAAAAAAACATCTATGTCGTGCCCCGTTTGGACACGCATCTTTTCGCGCAACCGCTAAAAATCGGACAAAGGTAGTTCTTTTTCCCCACATAAGAACCATCTTTGCCCGAAAATCTTCATTCTCTTTTGTTCTTTAGCACTTTATGCAATGCTTTTGCCCCTTGCATTTCGTCATTCCGTCCATCGTACAACCCTGACACTCACTTCATATAGGAGGTACAATGGGATGGCAACTAACACCAAAGTCATCAGGTCAGGCGGCGTGATAATAGCTGCCACCAGCATGATGACGATGAAGGCATGCTTGCGATAGGTGGCAAGCAGCTCCGAGGTCACAACGCCCATCTTTCCCAAGAAGAAAGCAACGACAGGCAACTGGAACACCACCCCCATCATGAGGGTGAGCGACGTGAAAGTGCTGATGTATGAATCAAGCGTGATGGTGCTATGCACCTTGTCCGCCACGCTATATGTCCCCAAGAAACGGAACGAGATGGGAAACAGCACAAAGTAGCTCATCAGCACGCCTACAACAAACAGCAGATAGATGGTCAACACCACCTGCACCGAATACCTTCGTTCACGTTCATACAAGGCAGGAGAAATGAAACGAAACAGTTCGTACAAGATATAAGGCGACGCTCCCAGCAATCCAAGATATACCGCCGTAGTGAGGTGCGTCATGAATTGGCTCGACAAGTCCGTGGCAATCAAGTCTATGTGATACTCCTCAAAACAGAACTCAAAGCCCATCGCCTGCACCATTCGCTCAATCCATCTATAAGTCACAAAGTCCCATTCACTGGGAGCTAACAGTAACTCAAAAGTTTCGTCTTTCAGACAAAATACCACCGCAGCAATGCCACCAACCACGACAGCAATACGGAACAACATTCGGCGGAACACCTCAAGGTGTCCGCCAAATGTCAGCAGGTCATTCGGTTGGTTCATTCTGAATCCACCTCTGCGTTTGACGGGGCTTTCCCACTTTCATCAGCCGAAGCCTCCGTGTCCTCGTCCAACATGGGTTCGCTCATGCCTTTCTTGAAGCTCTGCACACCCTGTCCCAAGCCTTTCATCATTTCGGGCAGTTTCTTTCCGCCGAACAGCAGCAAGGCGATGCCGCCAATCAGCAGCAACTCCGTTGTACCTATGAACAATGGTTGTATCATGCCGTTACAAGATAGATTTCACATGTGTCGAAGTTAATCTCCCAGTTTCCGTTCTCGGAAGATTCCCACTGATACTTCTCCGCCATTCTGTCCCACCAGCCTTGGAACTTCGAGCCTGTATCGCCCATGTCCTTCACTAATTTCTCATACAAATCGGCGTTCTCAGCCGTGAGAATCTTTGCCAACTCGTTCAATCCGTTGCGACGTTCAAAGAGCGTCTGAATCTCCGAACGCTCCTCGGGTGTCACTTGCCCCACTAATTTCTTCATTGCCATGTGTCTCTTTTGTCAAAAGGGTCTAAATAATCGATTTCTTTTATCTCTTCCCGTTCGGGGAGGAACGTGCCATGCTGGCGGATGCTCCGCAAGAGTTCGCGCGAGGCATTCCGTTCCAAATGCGCCACCACACACTGCTCATGGCTTGGTGTGTTCACTTCCAACGTGGTCTTGCAGTTCAGCCACACGCAACGCTTGCACTGCCAAGCATCGCAATGGCGGCAGATAGGCGCATACTCCAATTTGTACAACTGCTTGTTCTTGATGCCAAGCCCATGCTCCAAGTCGCCGATGCTGTCAGCCTCGTTCTCATAGTAGAAAGCAGGGCATACATAGAACTTGCCATTAGGGGCAAGCGTGATACTGGTGTCGCCTGCGCCACAGTTGTTCATCTGCGAGAGCATCATGCGGTCGGTCAACAGGTTCAGTTGTGGCGATTTTCCATCCACATAAAGCTTTTCTACCTCCGACGAAAGCCCGGCAAGCACCTTCTTGTAGGTTTCAAAATCCGCTTCCGCAAAGGCTTCCACATCGGTCAAAACGACATTCAACCTCGGCACATCGCCCAACATCACAGCAATCTCCTCTTGATGGACAAAGAGTTCCTGCTTGGTGATGCGCAGCACGACTGGTACATCAGCTTTCACCTTCTGAAAGCCATTCACAATCAGAACGTCCGCATCTTCCTGTCCGTATGGCTTTATCTTCGAGTGGTCAATGCTCTCCACCACCTCCTGATACGCTTGCGGCAGTTCGTAATCGGGATAGACAAACTGAATCATCAAGTTCTCCATCATGCCGAAACGGACACCTTCCTTCAATACGTCAAGAGGCATCAGCTTACGCTCCTGATTCGCATTCTCATAATGGCAAAACGAAGTGCTCGTTTCGTCCAATAATATAATAAGGTATTGCAACATGGCTCTCAACAGATTACATCGTTTGACTTCGGTTTACTCTTCTCAAACTCTTCACGCATGCCCTCCAACTCCAGCTTTCTGTACAGCTTGTTCCAGTAGTAGTTGTTGGCGCGCACACGAGCCTTGTGCATCTTGCAGATGGCTGTTGCCCTCTGATAGATGGTGTTCGTATCAGCTGCATCGTAATTCTCACCTTGACACCATGCGCAACCGCTTGCCACCTCACAATCAATACATTCCTGCCGCGACTGCGTGGTTCGGTCAAGTGTCAAGAACGGACGCAACTTGTTCTTGTCTATGCCGTCACGCACATTGCCGATGATTATAGGCTTCTTTGACCGAAGAGAGTAGGCAGCAAAACGAGTACAAGGATAGAAATTACCCAATGCATCAATCGACAACATCATACCTGCACCGCACCAGTTTTGATTCTCTAACACCAAATCAAGTGGCTTCCCTATATTCTCTGAGTAGAACGAACAAACATAGTCCTCATAAAATCCACCATCAATAATAGCGTCCGCCAACTGCATCAATTGCTCCTCAAAGCGTTTGTCATCCCCCTCTTTCCATACATTCTCAAACACAACATTGATGTTCACTTCATGGATTCCCAATCCAAAAAGATGGAGCACACTTTCTTTTATATAAGGAATATCTGCGCTGCTAATTGTTACTTTTGTTCCAAATTCCGGGAATTGTTCCAACCAAAGAGGAATATTCTTGACAACATCGTCATAAGACCCCTTCCCATCTTTTTTATATATTCGATTCAAATTGTGTTTGAGTTTATTCCCATCTATAGTGATAACAATGCTAAGATGATGGTCATTCTTTGCTATAAACTGTTGTACCTTAGGACTATCATAATTGAGTCCATTCGTTGTAAAGCTAAATCGATATGAATTAAACCAATGATGATTCAATTCATACATACGCATCTTAAGATAATCACAAATTCTATCAATAAGACTGATTTCCAAAAAAGGTTCACCACCTATAAAATCAAATATGACAGAATCTTCTGTCATATCTTTTTCGCAACTTAAGATATAATCAACAGCCTGTTTAGCTGTTTTCCAAGACATTCTTTCTTTTGTGTTCTTCCCTACAAGATAACAATACTTGCAAGCTAATTGACAATCCTTAGTCACTATAAAAGTGATGTTTTTAGAAGCCTCTTCATGCCATTCTCCTTGCAGTCCTTTTAATCCCGACATAATCAAATGAACAAAGCTATTATACAAAAGTAATAATTCGTGACTATTCATAATATGCTGTTGTTACAGATGTACAAAACACATTGAAAAAACGATAAGCCACGAATTACTCTAATCAAAAAACTATCTCCCCCCCTTTGAACTCCCCATACAAGTTCCTCTACATGCGGAATAACACTCTCCTTTGCAAGTTCCCTTACACATACTATATGACGGTGAACTGATTGCAAGACCTTTACATGTACTCATACAATGTCCTGTACAAGTACCCTTACATTTCCCTTTACAACTACTACCACATGTACTACCACCACTACCCTTACTATTTTCCTCTTCATCATCCCGTTGACAACTTGCCAATAATGTAGGTCCCAAAACTACCATACCCAAAATTGGCAACGCCCCTTTCGCAGCACTTTTGAAAAACTCCCTTCTCGTCTGAAGTTCTTTGTTCTTTTCTATCTTTTTCATAATCTTCAAAGTTTTTAATCCTTCCTGCATTTTGAATTTGCAGGAAGGATTCGTTAATAGTTTGTTAATCATCGTCGTCGTCATCGTCGTCCCATTTTCCCTTCTTCTTAGAAGCAGGCTTTGTCCCTTTATTGAACGGAACATAATAGGTCGTTGTTGACGGTGTATAAATACCAAAAGTCACGCCACTGAGCACATAGTCAAGGAATGTAACTTGGTGTTTCACCATGTAGTCGTTTTCACCATCCACCAAATCTTTGGCTCTCATCTTGGAATCCCCGATGAGGCCACCGATGTAATGAGAATTGTGAACGGTCTGCACCTTCACCATGGGTCTGTTGGGTTTGGCGTTACCCACATAAGTCGATGTCGTGTAACACGATTGCATCAAGAGCACTGCACAAACTGCGAGTGCACTCACCATCAGCTTTTTCATAATAAAGTTAAGTGTTTTTGTTTTTTGACTACTCCCTTTCAAGCGTTTCGTCTCCCTCTTTTATTCTTCGTCGTCTTCATCGTTAGCTGACGATGCTTTTTTCAGATATTTCTGCAAATCCGTATTTAATTGTTGGTAAGCATACATCAACCTTGCTTCAAGAGCCGGCGTACCCAATCCTTGTACGTTCGTGAAT
>CAMWJL010000126.1 GCA_947174565.1 uncultured Prevotellaceae bacterium
TCCGATTGGTCGATGTCGGGGACATCGATTTTAAGGGGTTTTCAGAGGGGTGTTGTAGAGTGACCTTGTCGCACGAAGTGCCGCTTCACATACAAGAAATAAAACAGAACACCAAAAAGGTTGATGAAGAAAGCGAACCAAAAGGCTCCAGAGTAGCAAGTGTGATGAATTACCGCACCACCCATCACGACTCCGATGCCCATGCCGATGTCCCAACAAGTCAGCTGAGACGAGTTGGCGGTTCCGCGCTTGTTGTTAGGAGCCAGGTTGATGAACATTGTCTGCATGCCTGGCCAAATATGCCCATTGCCAAGACCGATGATAAGGGCTGCACCATAATACCCCACCCCGTTCTTGAGAGCAGCAAAAAGCAAGTAGCCGAAGAGACTGATGAGAATGCCATGATTGACATTCTCCACCACCTTCCCCTTACGGAGCGAACGCGCCCCTATCAGACGGGAAAGGATAAGCCCGCCACTCAACACTGCAAACCATACGCCTGTACCTGCGGTAATTCCCAAGTCTTCTTTTCCATAGATGGCAAGATAGGTGGCAAGCACACCATACGATGCGCCCACACACACCATCACCACGCCTTCGCTCCATCCCTTCACCAAGAAGAAACGGTCAAAGGACAGCGGGTCTTTGTTGGGAACCATCAACTTAGCAGGGAAATGCACCGTAGCATTGATGGCACACCCTACCCCTGCCGCCAACAGAGCAATGAGAAAAATGATGTTATAATTACCGATAGTGCTGTAAATGAACAGCCCGATTGTAGGGGCGATACTCGTGGCAAGATTGTTCGACAAGCCATAATAGCCAATCCCTTCAGCGCGTCGCGACGGATGCAACACATCAATGGCACAAGTGCTGTTTGCCACAGTGACAGCTCCCATGGGCGCACCATGTATTGTGCGGATGACCGCAAAGAGCGTCATTGTGCCTGCTATCAGATAACCTGCGAAGAACATGAAAAAGAGGAAATAGCTGGTGAGCAAAACAACACGCCGCGGAAAACTATCCACCAGATAACCTGCAACAGGACGAGCAAACAACGCTGTCAGCGTATAGCCTGACAGAACAAATCCAATGGTGTCTTTATCCACATGATAAGTCTCGCTCAGATACAATGGCAACAGCGGTGTGACAATCATGAACGAAAAGAAAATCATGAAGTTGGCGCACCACACCTTCACATAATTAGCATTCCACAGCCTTGCTTCTTCCTTCATACCTTCTCACAAAAACGAGGCACGCCACGCACCTCGCCTTCTTTATTCTATACTATCCTATTATATAAAGATGTAAACAAACCCATCCGAACCTGCCATCCTACAACAGTTAGCAGCAGACCCTGTTTCATTACCACAAGGTGTATTGAGAATCTATTGTGCCAACTGCAGGATTCCACCCGTAGTCGGGTTAAACGTCAGTTTCGTAGTTGCCCCTTTATTAAATAATGTGGGACTCAATGAATCAATCGTACCAAATTGGGCGAAGGGGAGTTCGTGTTCATACAAAACGCCATTCATCGTGGAAAGCTGCACCTTCGCCATGCTGGGCATATTATAAACAAGCCCTCCAATCTTACGCTTCATCAAATCCTTCTCATTCGGAAGCACAACAGTATGCTGGTCTTTCACAGAGAGGAAATAAGGTTCGCCAGCAAGGTCGTCCTCATCTACAAATCCTTGTTTTCGCGAGAAACGGAAAAGCACATCCTGCTCCACATCGCCAGCAGGGAAATAGCTGTAGGACTTTGTCACCCATGTCGTATCGGCATAGCCCACAAACAGTTGTGTCAACGCCTCCTCCTGCCTGTCCAACTCGCTGAGCACAATCTTGAGTGATGCACCGTCCTTGGGCATAGATTCCACTTGCCCCCGTTTGATGGCATTCTTGCTCTCGCGAATATCCAAAATCTCCTGAGCCGTCAGTTCCGCCATCTTTGCCGTAGAAGTGGCAGAAAGGATTTCCTCGGTCAAATATCGCCGCGCGTCTAACTGGTGGTGTGTAGAACGAGAAACAGGCAGAACGTGTTCCTCTATCTCCGTATGCGTGTTGATAGCCAACAAGATACCGCTCTCGGTCAGTTGCGCCATCGGTGCAATCGTCTTGTCCTTCAGCTTCACCGTATAGAGCTTCGTTGTGTCGGGCACTCCTGTCTGATAGACATTCAGCGTGGTCAACTCCCAAGTAGTCGAAGGAGCTGTACCAACACCTTGAATGTGCAGGTATCGTTCGGCATATTTAGCGTATTCGCCTGGCACATACGTCACCTTCATGGCGGACGCATCCACATTCAGGAGCGTCTTGGGCAACGCATAATTCACTCCGTTGGCAACTACGCCAGGGGTGAACTCCGTTACTTGTGTCTGCGCCTTTGCTTCCCATGCCATGAGGGCGGCAAAGGCCATTATCATTATTTTCTTCATGTTCACTTCACAATTTGTCCGTCTCTTACCGCACGAAAAGCACGAGGCAAGTATTCGATTAAGTCGCTGGCTATCAAACTCTCCTGACACAACTCTTCTGCGACAATATCACCAGCCAATCCATGTATATAGACACCCATGCGAGCTGCCACTTCTGGCGGATACGATTGCGCTAAAAATGCCAAGATAATGCCTGTCAGCACATCGCCCGAACCAGCTGTTGCCATTCCAGGATTGCCCGTCGAATTGAAATAGACATTGCCATCAGGCGTACAAACCGCTGAGTAAGCCCCTTTGATGACAATATAGATTTGCTGGCGCATCGCCAAATCGCGTGTATGTTCCAACTCCTCGTATGAGTTGTGCGTCATGCCTATAAGACCGAACAATTCCTTCTTATGAGGAGTCAAGATGCAATGTTTGGGCAACTGAGAAATCCATCCACGATGTGAGCCACAGATGTTGAGCGCATCGGCATCAATCACTGCTGGACACTTTGACATACTAACCTGTTCTATAAACGCTTGCGCGGTATAGGGAGAAGTACCGATGCCAGGACCTATGCCCATCGCATCATAGGCATCCGTATCAAACGACTGGCTGAAACAATTGGAATCCACATCAATATCCAACACAGCCTCTGGCACTGCTGTTTGAAGCACCTGCACATTGCATTCAGGTGTTCGTACAGTCAATTTCCCCACTCCACTACGCAGACAAGCTTTTGCACTCAGCACAGCAGCACCTGCCATGCCTTTCTTTCCTGCTATCAGCAACGCTTTGCCTACAACGCTCTTATGAGCAAAGCGAGACCGTTTCTTCAACAATGTCTGGAAATCCGTCTTCTCCGACAAGAAGTAGGGTGTCTGTGTCTCCTCATTGCATGGGTCAATGATGCCAATGTCCAACACTTCCCACTCGCCTACATAGCATTCGTTCTCAGGGAAGAAGAACGCTAACTTCGGATTCTGAATGGTGTATGTCACATTAGCTTTCACGATGTGCCTCATCACGTTATAAGTGTTGTCCTCGCACATCAATCCCGAAGGAACATCAATCGACACCACCGTAGCAGGAGAAGCATTGATGTATTTCACAACAGAGGCAAATCCTCCATTCAAAGGTCTGGAAAGTCCTGTACCAAACAAGCCGTCGATGACCAAATCCCCTTCTTCCAACACAGGTGGCTGAAACTCAGAAGTCACCTCTGTGAACGTCAAGCTGGATTGTCCCAGGGCATTCGCCCCACCCATTTGACACGTCATCAGTCGCTGTTTGTTGACCTCACAATCAGGAGAAAGGCTATCAGATATATTGAAAAGATAGACCGTCACTTGGTACTTGGCTTCGCACAGCATTCTGGCAATCGCCAAAGCATCACCACCATTATTGCCAGGACCAGCAAAGACTTTAACAGGAGTGTCAACAGCCCAGCGACTACAGATCTTGTTAGCCACCGCGCGCGATGCTCTTTCCATTAAATCGATGGAAGTGACAGGTTCATGCGCTATCGTGTAGTCATCTATGACCTTTAATTGAGCTGCGGATAATATCTTCATTGTACAGGAATGATTGAAAAGTAGAGAGTTGCTTTGATGCACAAAAGTAGTGAATGCACATTGAAAAAAAGACGGAAAAAGCCTAAAACAGCACCTCATCGTATGTTTTTTCACTTTATTATCACCATTTTCACCTTATAATAAGGATTTTTTTGTAGCTTTGCACTAAATAAACAAGCATGATTACGATAAAAGACAGGCAATTTGAGTTATTCATTCATCACAAACAAATTGCAGACAGAGTTGCTGCGTTGGCAGAAAGACTCAATGCTGACTACGAAGGGAAGACCCCCATCCTTATCGCCATCTTGAATGGTGCTTTCATGTTTGCCGCAGATTTGGTGCGCCACCTCACCTTCGACCACGAAATCCAATTTGCCAAGTTCTCCTCTTATGTAAAGATGGACACAACGGGCAAGGTGAAGGAACTGATAGGTCTCAACATCGACATTGCGAACCGCGATGTCATCATTGTGGAAGACATCATTGACACAGGAACCACCATGCACCACTTGCTGCCACAGTTGAAGGCAAAAGGTATCAGATCTGTAGAGATTGCCGCCCTGCTCATGAAGCCAGACAAATTGAAAGCTCCCCTCAACGTGAAATACTGCGCAATAGAGATTCCCAACAAGTTCATTGTGGGCTATGGTCTTGACTACGACGGCATCGGGCGCAACCACAAAAACATCTATGTGGTGAAAGAAACCTAAGAGAAGCCTTTTATACGACTTACAACAACCAAACATAAACAACAAAATGAAGAATATCATCATCTTCGGTGCCCCAGGCTCTGGCAAAGGCACTTACAGCGACGACATCGTTGCACGTTACGACATGGGACACATCTCCACTGGCGATGTGCTCCGCAGTGAAATCAAAAATGGTACAGAACTTGGCAAGATTGCCCAAGGATACATCGACAACGGTCAACTCATTCCTGACGAGTTGATGATTGACATCCTCGCCAAAACTTACGATGCGCTCCCTGCTGGCAAAGGCGTTATCTTCGACGGATTCCCACGCACCATCACCCAAGCCGAGGCTCTGAAGAAGATGCTGGCTGACCGCAAGCACGACATGGGTGTCATGCTCGAACTCATCGTTGACGAAGAAACCCTTCTCGCTCGTCTGCTCAACCGCGCAAAAGAGCAGGGACGTGCCGATGACAACGAAGAGACCATCAAGAAGCGTTTCGAGGTGTATCACAAGCAAACTGCCCCCCTCTCCAAGTGGTTTGAGCAGGAAGGCATCCGCAATGCGTTCACGTGGAAAGGCTCGAAAGAGACCATGTTAGGTGAAATCTTCGCTTTCCTCGACACTCAAAAGTAAAATACAAGAATTGAAAAGTTGAAGAATTGAAGTTTACGATTCACGCAATGCAGCATCGCATTGGACGTTGTACGGGAACTTCAATCCTTCAACTTTTCATGTTTACAATTCTCTCTTATGGAATCAAACTTCATTGATTACGTAAAAATCTATTGTCGTTCGGGGCGCGGCGGACGTGGTTCTGCCCACATGCACCGTGCCAAGTATCTGCCCAAAGGAGGACCTGATGGGGGCAATGGCGGTCGTGGAGGTCACGTTATCTTGCGTGGCAACCGCAACTACTGGACATTGCTCCACCTTCGCTACGACCGACACATTCAGGCAGAGCACGGCGGCAATGGCTCGAAGAACAAATCAACAGGCAAGCAAGGAGCTAATGCATACATTGAAGTGCCCTGTGGTACAGCCGTATATGATGCAGAGACAGGCGAATACATCTGCGACGTGACAGAACACGGGCAGGAAGTCACCTTGCTGCATGGTGGTCGTGGAGGTTTGGGCAACTTCAACTTTGCCACTCCCACCAACAAAGCACCGCGTTACGCTCAACCAGGCGAGCCAATGCAGGAGCGTACCATCATTCTTGAGTTGAAACTATTGGCAGACGTAGGCCTTGTGGGCTTCCCCAATGCAGGCAAATCCACCCTCGTCAACGCTGTTTCTTCAGCCAAGCCCAAGATTGACAACTATCCTTTCACCACCTTGGAACCATCGCTGGGCATCGTATCTTACCGCGATGGTCGTTCCTTTGTCATCGCCGACATTCCTGGCATCATCGAAGGAGCCAGCGAAGGCAAAGGTCTTGGTCTTCGTTTCCTTCGCCATATAGAACGCAACTCCCTGCTGCTCTTCATGGTGCCTGCCGATACAGAGGACATTCGCCACGAATACGATGTGCTCCTCAACGAACTGGCGCAATTCAACCCTGAACTACTCTCGAAGGGACGTGTGCTCGCCATCACCAAATGCGACCTCCTCGAGCAGGATGAAGAACTGAAAGAGATGCTGAAAGAAGGACTGCCCGACGACATCCCCGTCGTCTTCATCAGTTCCGTCGCTCAACAAGGACTGCAAGAACTCAAAGACATCCTTTGGCACGAGATGAACAGCGAGAGCAACAAAATCGCAGCCATCAACACCCAAGAGTCCATCATCCACGCCACCAAGACCTTCGCCTACATAGACGAACTGCCCAACGACGATGATGAAGGTTGGGGTGATGACAGTGACTCAGAAGAGGAGGACATTGAGTTCCTTGACGAGGATGAGATTGAAGACCTCGAAGATTTCGAGTATGAAGAGTAATTCCCAGAATTGAAATGCACCTCTATCCCACCCCCTCCCATATCACAGCCTTCTCCACCACCCGAGATGGCAGCGTCTCCATTCCCATCCCCCGTCTCCTCATGCCACTGCATCAAGTGCATGAGACCAAGACAGTCATGATTGACGAGGCCTTTCTCTGCATGAACCCACTCGAACAGGCACTTGTCCTCGATGGTGTGGATGCCTTGGCTACCCACCTCACCGATGTCTGCATCTGCGTCCGTACCGCCGATTGCATCCCCGTCCTCCTTTGGGACGACACCACCAAGGTCGTCTCTGCCATACACGCAGGTTGGAAAGGCACTCAGAAACGCATCGTCGAAAACAACATCGACATGCTCTACACCACCTACGGAACACGCCCTCAACACCTCCATGCCATCATTGGCCCCGGCATCGGTCCCGACAGTTTCGAGGTCTGCGATGAAGTCTATGAACTCTTTCCCCAAGCAGGTTTCCCGATGGAAC
>CAMWJL010000127.1 GCA_947174565.1 uncultured Prevotellaceae bacterium
GACCAAAATCTGTTGTGTTGCCAATTACACCATATCCCAATTTTGTTGTAGCAACTCTCGGGAAAACCCTTCCCTTTCAGAATTGCGATACAAAGGTAGTGCTTTTCGGAAAACCGACCAAGGGTTTTGTGTTTTTTTTTCACAGGAGGGCGATTTTTCCAAGTTGCAGGTAAGAAAGAACAAGGAAATCTGTACCTTTGTGGTCAGAAAACACTCTAAGAACATGGATAGACTTATCTTTATCAGTAACGATGACGGATATGATGCAGCGGGTCTTCAACAGTTAGCCGAGATGATGCGAGAGCTGGGAGATGTGTTTGTCGTTGCCCCTGACGGTGGGCGCAGCGGAGCGAGCATGAGCATCAGCAGCCACATGCCTGTGAGGAACACGCTCATCAAGCAAGAAGATGGGGCGGAAGGATACGGAAGTCTGACAATATGGGCATGTACGGGCACCCCGAACGACTGCACCAAGATGGCATTCGAGAAATTGCTGCCTCGCCGTCCCGACTTGGTGCTGGGCGGCATCAACCATGGCGATAACTGCGCTGTGAACGCCCACTACTCAGGCACGATGTCCATCGCTTTGGAGGGTTGCATCAAGCAAGTGCCATCCATCGCTTTCTCCAGCGGAAAAACGGCTGAAGATGCAGACTTCGGCTATATGAAGGAATGGGTGATGAGGATTGTCAAGAACGTGCTGGAGGAAGGGCTTCCTACGGGTGTTTGCCTGAACGTGAATGTGCCCGACGTGGAGAAGCCGAAAGGCATCAGAATCTGCAAGATGGGGCTTGGCGACTGGCACGAGGAGTGGCAGGAACGCGACCACCCACGAGGCGGCAAATACTACTGGATTGCAGGTTATTACGCACCTTTTGACCCACACGACGAGGAGACGGACACATGGGCATACAAACAGGGCTATGTGGCGGTGACACCTCTGCAACTGGACATGACCGCCTACGGAGAGTTGGAAAAACTGAAGGAATTGACAATTCATAACTCATAATTTCGCCAGCGTCCTGTTCTCAACAAGCCGCGACGCAACAGCCAATCATGAAGTACTATTTAATCGCAGGAGAGGCATCGGGCGACCTGCACGCATCGAACCTGATGGCAGCCCTCAAGCAGGAAGACCCCAAGGCTGAGTTCCGCTTCTATGGCGGCGACAAGATGGCGGCAGTGGGGGGCACGATGGTGAAACACTATCGCGAATTGGCCTACATGGGGTTCATTCCTGTGCTGCTGCACCTGCCCACCATTCTGAGGAACATGAGGCAGTGCAAAGCGGACATTGCGCTGTGGAAGCCTGATGTGGTCATTTTAGTGGATTATCCAGGCTTCAACCTCGACATTGCCAAGTATGTACACAAGCACGGCATCTGCAAGGTGTATTACTACATCAGCCCCAAGATTTGGGCTTGGAAGGAATACCGCATCAAGAACATCAGACGGGATGTCGATGAGCTGTTTTCCATCCTGCCCTTTGAAGTGCAGTGGTTCAAGGAACGGAACTACAATATACATTATGTGGGGAATCCCTGCGTGGATGCGGTGGAAGCCTTCCGCAAGACGCTCACTAAAGAGGAAGCCTCAGCAGAAGCCAAACAGCAGATTGCCATCGTGGCAGGAAGTCGGAAGCAGGAAATCAAGGACAATCTGCGCATGATGCTGCAAGCTGCGGCAACATACAAAGCGTACAAATTAGTGATAGCAGGTGCGCCCAACATCGACCGCGCCTATTACCAGCGATACATCCCGAAAGATATTGAAGCAGAACTGCGCTTCGGGGAGACTTATCAGATTGTGCATGAGTCTGTTGCCGCCCTTGTCACATCGGGCACGGCGACACTGGAAACCGCCATCATCGGCACTCCACAAGTCGTGTGCTACGCCACACCTGTGGGCAAATTTATCTCTTGGCTCAGAAAGCGAGTCTTGAAGGTGAAATACATCTCGTTGGTCAACCTCGTGGCCGACCGAGAAATCGTGCAGGAGCTGGTAGCCGACCGCATGACCCACGAGAACATCGTGAAGTGTCTGGGCGACATCCTACCCTGCGGAACAGGTCGTCAACACATGCTGGACGACTATGCCGAAATGAACCGCATTTTAGGAAGCAGCGGTGCCAGCAAACGAGCCGCCCAAGAGATGATACGACTACTACAACAATAACCTCAGTTCCAAAAAGAAACAGACGATGGAATACAAGCCAACATACACCAAAGAGGAAATCCTCGAACTCCGCCATTGGTTCGACACGCACACATACGAGAAAGAGCTTGACATGGGTGGCGGCATCTTCATCCCCGATGTGGACAAGACACTGATTCCCATGTTCATGACAGCGATGCAGCATTATGAGAACAAAACATTCTCAGGACAAATCAGACAACTGTTCCGCATCCGCGAGGAACTCATCAAACAGAATAAAGTGACGGGGGAGAAGTGACGGTTGCTTCAGCCACCCGATTCGTCAGCTCCACATAGTCTTGTACAGAAAGCTGTTCTGGGCGTTTGGTGAAGATTGGGTCAGCCAACATCGGGTGCTCTTTGCCGAGAATCTGCTTCATGCCGTTGCGCATCATCTTTCGTCGCATAGTGAACACGGTTTTCACAATGCGGCGAAACAGTCGCTCATCGCATCCCAACGCATCCTTCCCGTTGCGTGTGAGGCGAATAACCGCACTCTTCACCTTTGGAGGCGGATTAAACACATGCTCATCGACCGTGAAGAGATTCTCCACATCGTACCACGCCTGAATGAGCACGCTCAACACACCGTATGCCTTATTGCCAGGCTGAGCCGCCATACGCTCTGCCACCTCCTTCTGAATCATGCCCGTACAACAAGGAATGATGTCGCGATTCTCCACCATCTTGAAGAAAATCTGTGACGATATATTGTAGGGATAATTGCCCGTCAGAACGAAGGGGCTGCCGCCAAACACCTCATGCAAATCCATCTTCAAAAAGTCGCCCTCAATCACATTGTCACCCAACTGCGGGAAATGCTCATGAAGGTAAGGAACAGACTCAAAGTCAATTTCTACCACCTTAAACGGGCGGTTCTTTCTTAGAATGTATTGCGTGAGCACGCCCATGCCTGGACCGACCTCCAGCACAGGGATGTCGGGACAAGCATCAACCGTGTCGGCGATGCGTTGCGCCACACTGAGGTCGGTTAAGAAATGCTGACCCAGAAATTTCTTTGGTTTTACGCTTTTCACGAAAA
Source organism: uncultured Prevotellaceae bacterium (assembly GCA_947174565.1). GTDB lineage: Bacteria > Bacteroidota > Bacteroidia > Bacteroidales > Bacteroidaceae > Minthosoma. Next base: position 3,236 of record CAMWJL010000127.1, read on the forward strand.
AAAATCGTAATGATGAAAGGTGAATGATGAATTTATCGTATCTTTGTGGTTGCAAAGGTACGATATTTCTCGATGAACAACAAAAAAACGCTCAAAAAGACACTCAACATCATCGTCCCCTTCTTGTTGGGCGGCACTATTCTGTGGTGGATGTACCGAGACACCAACTTCAGCGATATGGAGGAAATTGTTCTGCACCAAATGAACTGGGGTTGGATGTTGTTCTCGCTGGTGTTTGGCGTAACTGCACAGTTGTTTCGGGGCATCCGCTGGAAACAGACGTTGGCACCATTGGGCGAGCATCCACGCACCGCCGATTGCATCCATGCCGTATTCATATCCTACGCATCCAGCCTGATTATACCACGCAGTGGGGAATTGAGCCGATGCGGCATCTTGGCAAAATATGACAAGACTCCCTTCCTGAAAGCCCTTGGCACCGTGGTGACGGAACGCATCATCGATTCGTTACTGCTGCTCGCCATCACAGCCATTGTGATGATGACGCAACTGGCTGTCTTCCACTCGTTTTTCAACAACACTGGCACAAGCGTGAACGACATCCTGCGAGGATTCACCACAACGGGCTATCTCGTCACGGCTCTGTGCCTCATCATCACACTGCTCTTCATTTGGCTGGCAATGAAACGATTTTCCTTCATGCAGAAAATCCACACAATGATAGCCAACATCAAGGAAGGGGCACTATCGCTCAAGGGCGTGGAAAACAAAGGCTTATTCGCTTTCTACACGGTGGCTATTTGGGCAAGCTACTTCCTGCACTACTGGATGACATTCCGTTGCTTCTCCTTCATGGAGGGTTTGGGCTTCACGGCTGCGATTGTAAGTTTCATCGTGGGCAGCATCTCGGTGATTGTCCCCACCCCCAATGGGGCAGGACCGTGGCACTTTGCCGTCAAAACCATCTTGATTCTCTACGGATTAGCAGACACGGAGGCAGTCACCTTCGTGCTCATCGTACACACGATACAGACAGCACTCGTGCCCGTGCTCGGCATCTTCTCGCTCATCGCCCTGGGCATGCGGTCAGCTGTCAACCCAAAGACTTCAACACACTAATTATTACACTAAAACAGAATATCATGAATCCTATTGAAGAATTAACTCCCAAAATTGTTTGGAAAAACTTTTATGCGCTGACACAGATTCCACGTCCATCGGGACATACGGAGAAGGTGGCCGCATTCTTGATTGACTTTGCCAAAGCGAACGGTGCTGAGGCCTATTTGGACGAGGCTGGCAATGTGGTGATGAAGAAGGGTGCTACGCCTGGTTATGAAGACAGGCAGACCACCGTGCTGCAAGCTCACATGGACATGGTGCCACAGAAGACGAAGGAGAGTGCGCATAACTTTGAGACTGACCCACTTGACGTGTACATAGACGGCGATTGGGTGAAGGCACGCAACACCACCCTCGGTGCCGACAACGGCATGGGCGTGGCTGCCGCAATGGCAATCATCGAAGACGACTCGGTGGCGCATGGTCCTATCGAAGTGCTGATTACCCGCGACGAAGAGACGGGCATGGACGGTGCTTTCGGTCTGAAAGCAGGCGAATTGGAAGGTAAGTTCCTGCTCAACCTCGACTCGGAGGAAGAAGGGGAAATCACCATTGGCTGCGCTGGTGGCATGGACATCCTCTGCCAAATGGAGTATCAGGAACTGAACGTAAACCCTGACAACATGCTGTGCTACAACATCGTTATCAAGGGCTTGCTGGGCGGTCACTCGGGCATCGAAATCAACAAGGGTCGTGCGAATGCCAACAAACTGATGGCACGCATTCTGTTTGCCGCCGTCAACACAAAGGCTGCATGGCTGTGCAGCTGGCATGGAGGCAATATGCGCAACGCCATCCCACGCGAATGTGAAGCCATCGTGCTGGTGCCACAGCGAGAGAAGGAGAACTTCCTCGCACTCATCGAGAAGTGTAAAAAGACCTTCACCGAAGAGTACAAAGACATCGAGACCAACGGCATCCAACTGACAGCCAATCCCGTAGAGAGCATCCCAGCCAAGGCTGTGCCACAAGAAGTGCAGGAGAATCTCATCAACGCCATTTTGGCTGCCCACGACGGCGTGTTGCGCTACACTCCCTCCATGCCTGAACTGGTGGAGACATCCTGTAACCTCGCCATCATCAACATTGCCGACGGTAAGGCAGAGGTCATCACACTGGCACGCTCATCGCAAGACAGCATGAAGCAATATCTCTGCAACCAATACATCGCCTGCTTCTCAATGGCTGGCATGCAGGTGAAGTTAGAGGGCGGCTACAGCGGCTGGCAGCCTAACCCCAAGAGTCCACTCGTGGAAATGATGTCAGACATTTATGAAAAGATGTACGGCACACGTCCTGTGGTCGGTGCATGCCATGCAGGTCTGGAATGCGGCATCATTGGTGTCAACTACCCCGAGATGGACATGGCAAGCTATGGCCCGACACTGGTAAGCCCTCACACTCCCAACGAGGCGTGCCTCATCCCGACGGTAGCGAAGTTCTACGACTTCACACTCGAAATCTTAAAGAACATCCCCAAGAAGTAACTGAACAATGGATAAGCCCATGGCACTCAACAAGAACAAGGACCTGAAGTTGTTTTACAGCATCAGCGAGGTAGCCAAACTCTTCAATGTATCGGAAACCCTCCTCCGCTTCTGGGAGAAGGAGTTCCCCACCATCAACCCCCAAAAGGCAGGTCGCGGCATACGCCAATACACCAAGGCGGACATTGAGCAGGTCAGGTTGGTCTATCACCTCGTGAAAGAACGCGGCATGACGCTACAAGGCGCACGCAACATGATTAAAATAGACAAAAGCGGCAGCGTCAACCGCAATGCGGAAGTGATTGACAGACTCAAGGCCATCCGTTCGGAACTACAAGCCATCGGCAAAGATTTGGGCGGACTGGTATAAACCACATTAACTATATATAACAGCAGGGGCAGTGTTGACACTGCCCCTGCTGTTATTTTACCCCTATCCCATTCCAAACGGAGGCTCTCTGAGAACAAATAGAGGTCACTGAACCATGCCCCTAAAATACCCCCTAAAATCGATGTCCCCGACATCGGTCAATCGGAGTCCCCGACTCCGACCGACCGATGTCGGGGACTCCGATTTAGAGGCTGTGAAATGACACCACACACAAAAACAAATGCCTCTTCTTTCCGTGAGAGGAAAGAAGAGGCATACTGCTACCGAAGCAAGGTATTAAATCCGCTTTCAGAACTTCTTTGAAATCGCTGGGGAATGGGTTATACGCGCGACGCTTCTTTCAGGTTGGCAATCTTTCGCAAGCTGGTCAAGAGTTCATCCACCTCCTTGGTGTCGTGTACATACATCTGAATGTTGCACTCAAAGATGCCCTTGTCACACTCGATTTCCACCTTACGGATGTTGATGCCATGCAGCATGGAAATCACCTGCGTCATTTCGTGCAAAAGACCCAACTTGTCAAAGCCTTTCAGGTGCATGGAAACGGGGAAGAGCGTCGTGCCGTCCATCTGCCATTGGGCTGCCAAAACACGATTGCCACGACTGGCTTTCAGCTTCTCGGCAATAGGGCATTGCAGCTTATGCACGATGATGTGCTTGTCATCGTCGATGTAGCCCATGACCGTATCGCCAGGAATCGGCTTGCAGCAGTCGCACAAGGTGTATTGGTTCTGGATGCTGTCCTCAGTGAGAATGATGGCTTTTTTCTTGTCAAAGTCGGGACCTATCTTCTTCTTGCCGCGCAAACTTTGCTTGGTTGTCTTCTTGCCGAAGGAGAAGAGGCGTTTCCAACCCACCACTTCTTCTTTGCCCTTGATGGCATCGAGTTCCGCGCGTCCTAACTGCACC
>CAMWJL010000128.1 GCA_947174565.1 uncultured Prevotellaceae bacterium
AAACAGATAAGGATGGACGGAAAAGGATAGTGTCAAGAGTGGAAGTTCTTCCGCCCAATACAATCTGTTCCGAGTCTTATCTGTTGCTCGCTACTTTTAATAATGAAGAGGAGGCAATAAACTTGCGTGATTATGTGAAAACAAATTTCTTTCGTTTCCTTTTGTCCACAATCTTGCTGACACAGAATATCGCAAAAGATAAGTTTCAGTTTGTCCCCCTCCAAGACTTTTCCCACCCGTGGACAGACGAAATGCTTTACAAGAAGTATGGCTTAACCGACGAAGAGACTGCCTTTATTGAGGGCATGATTCGTCCGATGGAGTAGGTGGTGGAAATGAGGCTTGTTTATACCCTCTAAAGGGGAGTGAGTCAGACCCTAAATGGGGAGTGACTCAGACCCCAAACAGGGTGTGACTCAGACCCCTTTTGAGGCTTTTCACGCCTGTTTTAGAAGAGCGGTTTGAGTGGCTTCTGCGATTGAGGAAAGAGAACATCATACAGATAATAAAACATAAAAAGGCGCTCTTTGGCATTTTGTGGGATTTTCGTTGTCTGTCTCGGAGAAACATTGTATCTTTGTCTGCAAAACGATGAAAGAATGAACAATGTGACTTCCCCATCCAAGGGCTGTGTGGCCGAGGGACAAGTGTTGCGCAAACAGAGCAATTGGGAAGGACTCTATTTCTATCAGAAGTCGAATGTGCTTTACCAGTTGACTTATTCCTTCACTCGACGATTCCTTGTGCGTGGCGACCGTACTATTGACCAAATGGTGCAGGCGGCTCGTTCTGGCAAACAGAACATTGTGGAGGGTTCTGCCGATGGCGTTACTTCGATGGAGATGGAGTTGAAACTCCTGAATGTGGCGCGAAGCAGTATCAAGGAACTGAAAGAGGATTATGAGGACTATCTCACCTCGCGCCATCTGTTGCGCTGGGTTGTGGGGCATATTCGTTATGACGGTATGCTCAAGTTTTGTCGCTATCACAACTGCATCGATGATTATCAGCCTTATTTTGAGAAATGGACGGCTGAGGAAATGGCGAACATCGCTTTGACTCTCTGTCACATGGTGGATAAGATGATGGTCACTTATCAGAAGCAGCTGGAGCATGAGTTTGTCACTGAGGGCGGCATCAAGGAGCGCATGACTGCTGCAAGATTGGGCTATCGGACTAATCAGAGGGAGGAGATTGCGCGGCTGAAACGGGAGCTGGAGGCGGCAAATCGGAGGATTGTTGAGTTGGAGAGGAGGGTGAAGGAGTTGGGGGGATAGTTTTTTAGTTTTGATAGCCTTTCTAGCCAATATAGTCTGGCTAGAAATACTAGAAAGGCTAGGCAGACTACCCCCACACAGGCAACATCCCACATAAGCAAGAGCGCCATAACACGAACTCAAAGTTATGGCAACAACAGAACTATTACAGGGCAGAGTGGAGGGTCAGCCCTCCATCTACGCTTATGAGCTGCCCGAAGTGCCTTCGCATCGTGGGATGCTGAAGGTGGGTTACACGGTGAGAACAGCTGAGGAACGGGTGGCAGAGCAGTGCAGGACTGCTCGTCTGCGGTACAGGATTGTGCTGGTGCGCTCGGCTATGAGGGCGGATGGCACTTCGTTTGATGACCATGCGGTGCATCGTGTGCTGTGTGGGGCTGGTTTCTATCATCCTGAGGGCGAGTGGTTTCGCTGCACGGTGAGGGATGTGGAACGAGCTATAGAGGCGGTGAGGGCTGGAAGCGAGACGATGCTGGAACGCACGGAGGCTTTCGCCATGCGGCCTGAACAGAGGGCTGCCGTGGAGAAGACGGCTGCTTATTTCGAGTCGTTCTATCGGGAGGAACTGGCTGCTGGACGGACGGGAGGGGCTGGGTCGCCTCAGTTGGTGCCGCACTTCCTGTGGAATGCCAAGATGCGCTTTGGCAAGACGTTCACCACTTATCAGTTGGCACTGCGCATGAAGTGGCGACGGCTGTTGGTGCTCACCTTCAAGCCGGCGGTGAAGACGGCATGGAAGGAGGACCTGCTGACGCATCGGGATTTTGAGGATTGGCAGTTCTGTGAGAAACAGGAGAATGCGCAGTTCAACCATGTGGATGAATGCCACCCGTTTGTGTGCTTCGCCTCGTTCCAAGATGTGTTGGGGCGCAATGCGGCTGGGGGCATCAAAGCGACTAACGAATGGATTCAGCAGGTGGAGTGGGACTGCATCGTGCTGGACGAGTATCACTATGGCGCATGGGGCAAGCATGCCAAGGAGTTCTATAACAAGTTGGATGTGGAGCAATTGGCGCGTGCCGCCGAGGTGGGCGAACTGATGGCGGAGGATGCTGACAGCCGCAAGGAGCTGGATAGCCGTGAACTCTACGATGAGGAACTGATGCCGCTTTCGACCCGTGCTTATCTCTATCTGTCAGGCACTCCCTTCCGTGCCATCAGCACGGGTGAGTTTATTGAGGAACAGATTTACAACTGGACATACTCGGACGAGCAACAGGCGAAGGAGGCATGGAAGGGGGAGGGCAACCCTTATCGGTCGCTGCCTAAGATGGTGATGATGACCTATCAACTGCCCGACGGCATCAAGGAGGTGGCTGACCAAGGTGAGTTTGACGAGTTCGATTTGAATGAGTTTTTCCGTGCTGATGAAAGGGGCTTTGTGCATGAGGAGCATGTGCAGAAGTGGCTCGACTTGATTCGGGGGGCTTATAAGGAGAACATCATTACGGAACTGAAACAGGGTACGGAACGTCCGCCCATGCCGTTCAGCGATGTGCGTCTGCACGGGTATCTGCAACACACTTACTGGTTTCTGCCTTCGGTAGCGGCTTGCAAGGCTATGGAGGGGCTGATGGCAAAGCCCATCAACCGCTTCTACCACGACTATGAGGTGGTGGTGGCGGCTGGCAGTGGAGCAGGCATGGGGGCTGATGCGGTGCGGCCTGTGTATGAGGCGATGAACCGATGGAGGGGTGAGGGGCAGGAGGGAGGTCCGAGGTGGACGAAGACCATCACGCTGTCGTGTGGCAAGCTTTCGACGGGTGTGACGGTGCGCCCGTGGACAGGCATCTTGATGCTGCGTAATGCCCGTTCTCCCGAGACGTATTTTCAGGCGGCGTTTCGTGTGCAGTCGCCGTGGACAACGCGCGACGAGTGGAGCAATGAGGTGGTCTTGAAGCCTTACTGCTATGTGTTTGACTTTGCGCCTAATCGTGCCTTGAGGCAGGTGGAGGAGTATAGCTGTCAGCTGAATCTGCACGAGTCGAACCCAGAGAAGAAGGTGGAGGAGTTCATCCGATTCTTGCCTGTGCTGGCCTATGATGGCAGTTCGATGAAGGAGATTGATGCGGCTGGCATCCTCGACATGGCGATGAGCGGCACGACGGCGACACTGCTGGCGAGGCGATGGGAGAGTGCGGTGTTGGTGAATGTGGATAATGCTACTTTGGGACGCTTGATGAACTCGCCTGATGCCATGAAGGCACTGATGAACATTGAGGGTTTCCGTTCGCTCAATCAGGACATTGAGACCATCATCAACAAGAGCGAACAGGTGAAGAAGGCGAAACGTGAGCGAGGTGAGGGGCTTTCTGCCCACCAGAAGAAGGAGCTGACGGAGGCGGAGAAGGAGTATAAGAGCAAGCGCAGGGAGATTCAGCAGAAGCTCATCAAGTTTGCCACGCGCATCCCTGTGTTTATGTACTTGACGGACTTCCGTGAGTATTCGTTGAAGGATGTGATTGTCAATCTGGAGCCTGAGCTGTTTCGTAAGGTGACGGGACTGAACATCAGCGACTTCGAGCTGCTGGTGAGCCTCAATGTGTTCAACAGCGAACTGATGAATGATGCGGTGTATAAGTTCAAGCGATATGAGGATAGCAGCCTTAGTTATATGGGTATCGACACGCACAAGTGTGCAGTGGTTGGCGGCTGGGACACTGCCATAGATAGGGCTGTGCTTTTCCCTGAAAAAACGATGGCTGTACCTGCTGAGTCGGTGTCGTGCTCGGCAGGTACAGCCATACAAGAGAAGGAAATGGGGAGGGGACAAGAAGAAACTGCCCCATCGGAACGCTCTGAACCTGCGTGGGAACACTTGCAGGTGGGCAATACAGTGATGCACAAGTCTTTTGGCAAAGGTATCGTGAAGTCGATGGATGGTCGCTTCCTCATCGTCGCTTTTGAACACAAGGAGTCAAGGTTTCCCTATCCATGGGTGTTTGAGCAAGGGTATTTGGCGGTCTGATGTAGCATCGTGCCATGCGCCGTTACAGGTCTGTGTAAGCAGGAATGTCTTTCAGAAAGGTGTATGTGCCGCTGGAAATATCGACCTTGCAGCAGTAGTGCTTCAAGCCATTGCTTACGACGAGGTAGGCTACTTCTAACACGATGTTGTAACGGCTAATTTGGTTGAAGACCTTTTGGGTAATCTCCACATTGGGACGTTTGTACTCGACAATCATCAGGGGCTTTAAGCCTGCTTGGCGATACACTACCGTATCGCATCGGCGGCTCATTCCGTTGAGTGTCACTGCCACTTCGTTTGCCATCAGTGTGGATGGATACCCTTTCTGCGCAATCAAGAAATGCACAAAGTGCTGACGCACCCATTCTTCGGGGGTGAGGGCGACAAACTTGTGGCGAAGCACATCCTGTATCTGCACCATCCCGTTCGTCTTCTTGATGTTCGCCTCAAAGGGAGGCAAGTTGAGTGGTTGCATCATAACTTTGCTGATTTGGGAACAAAAGTAAGGATTTTAATCCACAATTCATTACTCATCGTTCATAATTAGCTCTCCAGCAGGGTATCGGCACAAAAAAGCACTCCGAATGGTAACTATTCTCTGTGTTTTGGTTGATTATGAATGATGAGTAATGAATTGTGGATTAAAATCCTTACTTTTGCATCAAAGAACGACTAAATGGCAAAAGCAAACATCACACACAAGGTGATTGTGGAGAAGATTCGGCGACAAGAGTATGCGCCAATCTATCTCCTGATGGGAGAGGAGGCTTATTATATCGACCGTCTCTCTGACTATATCGCTGACCATGTGCTGACCAAAGATGAACAGGATTTTAACCAAACTATCATCTATTGTACGCGAGAGACAGCGGTTGCTGATGTAATCAATTGTGCGCGTCGTTACCCTATGATGGCAAAATACCAAGTGGTAATTGTTAAAGAGGCGCAGAATTTGTTAAAAATGGACGAGCTTGCGGTATATGCACTGAATCCGTTACAGACCACAATTTTGGTTATTTGCTACAAAAATGGCAAACTGGACGGAAGGAAGAAATTGCTGTCGGCAGTCGAAAAGGTGGGCATTGTTTACGAAAGTCCCAAAGTGAAAGAGGGAATGCTGCCTCACTTCATCACAGAGTATTTGCAGCGCAAACGGGTTACGATTGACGAACGTGCATGCCAAATGATGGCGGAGAGCGTTGGTGCGGACCTCAATCGCTTGGCTGGGGAACTGGATAAGCTGGTACTGGCTTTGCCTACGGGGCAACTGCGCATCAGCACCGACCTCGTTGAACAACACGTTGGAGTGTCTAAAGAGTTCAATATATGGGAGTTACGTGATGCGCTGATTGCTAAGAATGTGGCGAAAGCGAACAAGATTCTACACTATATGGAGCAGAACGCAAAGACCAATCCACCCGTGATGACGGTAGCCAACCTCTTTAACTTCTTCTCCACTGTCATGGTGGCTTTTTATGCACCTGATTGTTCAGAGCAAGGACTCTTGCGCCATTTGGAACTTCAAAAAGCATGGCAACTCAATTCATACACTGCCGCCATGCGCAATTTCTCGGCATTGAAGACCATGCAAATCATTGGGAAGTTGCGTGAGGCCGATGCACGTTTGAAGGGTATCGAACGGGGTAATCTGACTGATGAGGACATCATGCACGAACTCATTTATTTTATCCTTCACTGATTCTTGTTTGCAGATTCTTGTTTGCAAAAACTTATCAAAAAATGGACGGCGCGTTTTTAACCTCATGAAGGAGGTCGAAAACGCGCCGTCCATTTCTCTTTTGTCCTTATTTTCCACTTCCATTCCGTCCGTTTTTTAGCCCAATAATCGCAAACAAAATCTCTTTCGTCTCCAAAAGTGAACAAAAAAATGAGGCTCATTTATTCGGAGAATCAGCATCTTAACCTCTAAAAAGAGCTTAAAAAACAGCCCTTTTTTCATCCTGAAATCGAATCCAAATCCTCTGTTCAATTCTCGCAAAATCGTGCCCATTTTTCCTCATCATTCCCTCTTTCAATTTTACGTTAACTTTCTTTAATGGTACAACACTTTTGTTTTACAAAACAAAAGTGTTTACAAACCGATTCGGGTTTACAAAACAAAACAGCAGATGCGTTAAAGACAAGCATTGTTGCGTGTCGCTTCGCCCTTTCTTTACATTTATATCCATAAAGTGGCACTTGTACAAGTGCTTAAAAGATTCAATCTTTGAATATTGTCTTTAATTAACTGAAATAATGTTTCTTATAAAGTTTTTCTCAACTAAAAAGAAACAAGATTTCCCTATAATTATAGTATTTTTATTGTTTACGCCTATTTTCTGCCCTAAACACTCATCTTATGTATGGTATAATAGAATAAAAATCAGTAGATAAATGATATATAGAAAAGTGTAAAATCAAGTATATTTTACAGGATTGAAGTCATTGACATGGATAGTCCTTACAAATGAACATGTGAAATGTTTACAAAATAAAATTTGCATGTTTGTAAACCGAAAGTTTTGCTTTACAAAAAAGGAACAAAAGCATTTTGCTAATTGAAAAATAGTGCTTACCTTTGTAAAAACTTTAGAAATATGACCGATAAAGAGAAAATAGAGCTGATTATTCAAGACAAGCACCTCAACAGCACCCAATTTTGTAATGAAGTATGTATTGCGCCTGGCACTCTCTCCCATATTCGGAGTGGTCGCACAGATCCGACCCTAAATATCTTGCGAAGTATTTCGCAAGCTTTCCCTGACATCAACCCTGCATGGCTCTTTTATGGTGAGGATCCAATGTACAAAAATGCCAATTCACCTACTCCCAAAAATGAGGTGTCGAAG
>CAMWJL010000129.1 GCA_947174565.1 uncultured Prevotellaceae bacterium
CCTGCCACCACACAGAAGCAGACCATGTACAAAGTACAAGTGTTGGCTGGCAGTGTCAAGCTGTCCCCTAACGATAAGCAATTCAAGGGTTTGCCCTGCGAAATGCACCAACAAAACGGGCGTTACACTTACACCTACGGCTCTGCCGCAACCTTGCAGGAGGCAAAACGCCTGCGACAATCCATCATCGACAAATTTCCACAAGCATTCATCGTAACATTTGAACAATAATCCTATGAACATCAGTAAAGAAATCAAGATAGCCGTCGTGGCGGTACTTTCCGCCATTATCATCTATGTAGGCATCATCTTCCTCAAAGGGCTGAAACTGTTTAACGACGAGGTGTCTTACTTCGTCGAGATAGCCGACGTGCAAGGCATGCCAACGGCATCCGACGTGCGTGCCAACGGTCTAAAAGTGGGCACAGTCAAGACAATCTCTTTCAATGCTGCCCGACAGGACATGCTGGTGGAAATCACCATCAACCCAAACTTCCACCTGCCCAAGGGCACCAGTGTCTATATGACCAAGGAGATGCTCGGCAGTGCCATGATGAACCTCAAGTTGGGTCCCAACCCTGACGACATTCTGCAACCGGGCGACACCCTGTACGGCTCGCCCATGACCGACCTCATGTCAGCCGCTGGCGACATGGTGCCGCAAGTGCAAGCATTGCTGCCCAAGATAGATTCCATCCTGTCGGCACTCAATACCCTGTCCAACGACCCTGCTTTGGCTACATCCGTTCACAACATGGCGGCTGTCTCCGAGGAGCTGAAAGTGACCACCACTCGCATCAACGGGCTGTTGCAGAAGGACGTGCCGCAACTTATTGCCAAGACCAACAACATCTGCACCAACTTGGAGACCACCACGGCTCAATTCAACCAAATGGATTTGACAGGGATGGCGAACAAAGCAGATGCCACATTAGGAAACCTACAAGACATGACTTTCAAACTCAACACTGCCATGAACAGCAAGAACAGCTCCCTTGGCATGTTGATGAACGACAACGCCATCGCCCTGCATCTTGACTCCACAATGATGAACTCTTCGCGTCTGCTGGAGGATGTCCGCCTGCACCCCAAACGCTACGTCCATTTCTCTCTCTTCGGAAAGAAAGACAAATAGAAAGTGAGCATTCAAGAAAAGGTGAAAGACGCTCCTATTTGAATTTCATTCAAACAACACCATCGCCTTTCAAAGGCTTCCGACAAGACCAAGGAATCGTATAAAAGACAGCGATTTAGGTACACTAAAGAAAACTGACAGCCCCATTGTTTCACACATGAAACAATTCCACAACGTGCTATCTATCAGCACATAAAGGCAAAACATCACAAAACAAGAGGATTCAAGACTTGACAAACATAAGTGGCTGAAAGAAAGCGTATTTAGGCATCCGTGAAAAACGCCCTAAGAAAGAGATTTTGCCATCTCAAAAAAAAGAACGAACTTTGCACTCGTTAGAGTTATCCTCTGAAACTAAAATGGTAGAAATAGAAGAAAATCCAAAACTCTTGTGGGAGAAATGTCTCGACATCATTCGCGACAACATCTCCCCTCAACAATTCGCGGCATCGTTTGCCTTCGTAGAGCTGCATAGCTTTGAAGATGGCAAGCTGATACTCAATGTGCCCAGCGAATTTGTGAAGAAGTTGTTGGAAGAGAACTTCTTGCCACTCATGGCCGCTACCTTCAAGCGTGTTTTCGGATCTAACATCATAGTGGAAATAGAAGAAAATCCAAAACTCTGGTGGGAGAAATGCCTCAACATCATTCGCAACAATATCTCCCCCCAACAATTCGCGGCATCGTTTGCTTTCGTTGAGTTGGACAGCTTTGAAGATGGCAAATTGACACTTAATGTGCCCAGCGCATTTGTGAAGGAGTTGTTGGAAAAAAACTTCTTGCCACTCATGGTTGCTACCTTCAAGCGTGTCTTCGGCTCTAACTTCACATCTTTGTTCTATAATGTAGCGGTAGTCAAGTCCAAACGGGGCGGTGACATCCAAGAGAAAGGCGACATACCCACTAAGGTCATCAGCGGTCCTTCTCGTCCAGATGTCCGCAAGGCACCAGGCGACGTGACTGCTCCACAAGTGCAAGACCTCGATTCTCAACTGATTCCCAACTACACATTTGAGAACTATATCAAAGGTGAGAGCAACCTTTTGGCACGTTCCGTGGGTGAATCCATAGCTACTAATCCAGCCAAGACATTCAATCCTTTCTTTGTCTTTGGTCCTTCAGGATGTGGCAAGACCCACCTTATCAATGCCATTGGTCTTCGTATCAAGGAGTTGCATCCCAAAATGCGTGTGCTCTACTTGTCTGCCCACCTCTTTACGGTGCAGTTCACCGACGCTGTTCGTCAGAACAAGACCAACGAGTTCATTCGCTTCTATCAGAGCATTGATGTGCTGATTCTCGATGACGTACAAGAGCTATCGGGCAAGGATAAGACTCAAAACACCTTCTTCCACATCTTCAACCATCTGCATATCAACGGAAAGCAGATTATTCTTGCAGCAGACCGTCCGCCTATTGCTATCCAAGGTTTGGAAGACCGACTGCTCACCCGTTTCAAATGGGGTATGCAGGCGGAGATTGAGAAGCCTACCCAAAACCTGCGACTCGACATCCTCTCTGCCAAGGTGGAAAAGGAAGGTCTCAAGATTCCTGCTAACGTGCTCAGATTCATCTCTGAGAATGTGGATGACAGCGTGCGTGACCTCGAAGGCATCATCAATTCGCTCATGGCTTACTCCGTGGTGTATAACTGCAGCATTAACATGAGCCTGATGCAGAAAATCATGCCACGATTTGTGGAGAAGACCGAACACCCTATCACCATCGACGATGTGAAGCAATGCGTGTGCAACTACTTCAATCTGAAGATGAACCAATTAGACTCACGCACACGCACTCAGAAGATTGCTTATGCTCGACAACTTGCCATGTTCCTCTCGAATCAACTCACTGGCAAATCGCATGTACAGATTGGTGTCAACATCGGCAACCGCAACCATGCCACCGTCATCCATGCCATCAGGCAAATCAAGGACATGATGGAAGTCGATGAGCAGACGCGCCAAGACGTGACAGAGTTACAGAACACGCTGCAAGCCTCTTGCAGAAATTAAACATACGAATAATACTGACTTAACCTATAATTTTACTTTTTACCTTATGCTCAAATAAGAGGGGGCGGTGTCGCGACGACACCTACCCCCTCGCTTTTTCGTCAAGAATCAAGACTGCACTTCCTTGCAAAGCAGGTCTCTTTGCAACGGACCTTGTCTTCCTACAAGAAACCTTGCCCTTTCAATGCGGCCAGCAATCCCTCTGACATAGCTTCATTGTCTTTCTTCGTATATCGGCAATCTGTATATACCTGCGCCAAGTTCTCCTTCTTGTTCAGTTCCACAAACTTTTGGTTCTCCTCCAACTGCTCTTTGAAATAGTAGATGATGTCCAGCTGGTTTGGCGTGTAGTCTTGATACGTTTCCTCATGGATATACGCCAAATGCGGCAAACGGTCAGGTTGTTCGGGGCATTCATCGGGAACGCCCACTGTGATAGTGGCTACAGGGAAAGTGAGACGAGGCAGTTTCAGCACATCAATGATTCCCTGAGGATTATACAGCGTCGTACCCAAATAACAAGTGCCATAGCCCGCTTCCTCGGCCAATGAGCAGAAAGCCTGCACATACAAGAGCGTGTCGCTCACCGCATTCATCCACGACAACAGATTATCATATCCTGCTTGTGCATTGCGCACCTCACACCACTTCGTAAAGCGGTTAAAGTCAGCACAAAACGTGAGTACCACGGGTGCTCCCTTCACCATAGGCTGATTGAAGTGCAATGGCGAGAGCTTCTCCTTCATCTCGTCTGAACGCGTCACCACCACACTATACAACTGCATATTGCCCATGGTGGCCGCACGCGAAGCCTGATACAGCATGGTCTCCAACTTCTCCGCAGGAATATCCTCCTGCTTATACTTACGGATGGTCCGTCTTGTCACGATAGATGTCTTCATGTCCTTTTCTATTTATTATAATCTACAACTTGGCAAAGATAAGCATTTTCAGCGTTTTTTTCCTTGTCATGCCCCACTTTTCACTTTTTTTGCCTACCTTTGCCCATACTTAACGATTCTGTTGCAACAAAACAACGCCTAACATGCCATCCATTCCTACGTTATCCACGGCTATTCTGCGCCTGTTGACCGACTTCGGCGAAGACCGTCTGAAGAATGCGCTCGCAGCCAATGCCACCGCTGAACAAGCTGATAATGACTTCCAAAACAATACTGACCGTCAGGAACTGCTCTCCCTGCTCGAAGGCGAGATTTACTCCTACCGTCCACAATTTGAAATCACCGAGAAACGTCCTGTCAGCCTTGAGTGCGACGTGGTAAAATTCCAAAACAAGAAAGAGAAGTGGGTGGCATTCGTCGGACTGCTCGACGGCTACCCCTACGAAATCTTCACAGGTGTGCTCGACGACGAGGATGGCATCGCCCTGCCCAAGACTGTCACGAAAGGTTACATCATCAAGCACATCGACGAAGACGGCAACAAACGCTATGACTTCACCTTCGTCAATCGCAGAGGATACAAAACCACGGTTGAAGGTCTCTCCGAACGCTTCAACAAGGAGTATTGGAACTACGCCAAACTCATCAGCGGCGTACTTCGCTACCGAATGCCCCTCACCCATGTCATCAAGCTCATCAGTTCCTTGCAACTCGATGACGAGAACATCAACACATGGACGAACGGTGTGGCGCGTGCGCTCAAAAAATACACCGTCTCCACCGACACATCCGAAGCCATTGACGAAACAGACGAACTGATTGATGAGCCATAAAGTCATCATCCGCCAATTACGGCTCTATGCCTATCACGGCGTGATGGAACAGGAGCGAAAGATAGGAGCCTACTTCACCATCGACCTCGAAGTGGGCACTGACTTCACCCATGCCCTCCAGCACGACGACCTCCACGGAACAATCTCCTATGCCAACCTCTTTACTATCATCCAACGCGAAATGGCGATATCGTCCCAGTTGCTCGAACACGTAGCTGGACGCATTGCCCACGCTATCCTGACAGAACACCCTGCCGCCACGTCCGTCCATCTGCAACTGCTCAAGGAGAATCCTCCCATGGGAGCCGACTGCCAAGGGGCTGGCGTGGATATCACCCTGTATAGAAATCATGAACTAAATCTATAAAAACCAAAACAATGAGTACGAAAACTAACAAAATGACCAACTACCGTTGGATTATCTGTGCGATGCTCTTCCTCGCCACCACGGTCAATTACATGGACCGCCAAGTGCTTTCACTCACATGGAAAGACTTCATCGCACTCGACTTCCACTGGAGCGATGCCGACTATGGCTTCATCACAGCCGCATTCTCCATTTTCTACGCCTTCATTTCACTCTTCGCAGGCAAGTTCATCGACTGGACGGGCACGAAGAAAGGCTACATTTGGGCCATCGTCATTTGGTCCATCGGTGCCTGTCTTCATGCAGGATGCGGCATCCTCACCATGTCGCTCACCAACATTCCTGATGAGGAGACACTGCGAGCCGTCAAGGCTGGCACTGACCTTGCACTCACCATCTCCACCATCAGTGTGTGGCTCTTCCTCGCCTGCCGCATCGTGCTCGCCACTGGCGAAGCAGGCAACTTCCCAGCCGCCATCAAGGTGACAGCAGAATACTTCCCCAAGAAGGACCGCGCCCTTGCCACCTCCATCTTCAATGCAGGTGCCAGCGTAGGTGCTCTTGCCGCCCCCCTCACCATCCCCATCTTGGCAGAAGCAATGGGTTGGGAAATGGCATTCATCATCATCGGCGGCATCGGTTTCATTTGGGCAATCTTTTGGGCAGTACTTTACAACAAGCCCTCTGAGAGCAGCCATGTGAACGCTACTGAGCTTGCCTACATCCAGCAAGACAACAACGCCCCTGTTACCGAGGCGAAGACTACCGCTTCCACCCGTGAGCAAGCCAACGACAATCTGGAGATTCCTTTCATAAAGTGCTTCACCTACCGCCAGACATGGGCATTCATCGTGGGCAAACTCCTCACCGATGGCGTGTGGTGGTTCTTCCTCTTTTGGGCACCAGCCTACTTCTCCGAACTCGGCTACAAATCGTCCGACCCTATGGGACAGGCACTCATCTTCGTGCTCTACCTCATCGTCACCGTAGTCAGCATCGGTGGCGGGTATCTTCCCAAATACTTTGTTGAGAAACGAGGCATGGAACCCTATTCAGGTCGCATGATAGCCATGCTCATCTTTGCCTTCTTCCCCATCTTCGCCATGTTTGCGCAGCCACTGGCAGGCACTTCTGTGTGGTGGCCCTGCATCATCATCGGATTGGCTGGTGCAGGACATCAGTCATGGTCAGCCAACCTCTACTCCACCATTGGAGACATGTTCCCCAAGTCTGCCATCGCTTCCATTACTGGCATCGGCACGATGTTTGGCGGTCTCTGCTCCTTTGCCATCAACTGGGGTTCAGGCCTCCTCTTCACCCATGCCGAGCAGCAGGGCGAGGCTTTCCAATTCTTCGGTGTGACAGGCAAACCTGCTGGTTACATGATTGTCTTCTGCTACTGCGCCGTTGCTTATCTCATCGCCTGGGCACTCATGAAGATGCTTGTGCCGAAGTATAAGCCCATCACGAAATAACCCTTTCTCAAATCTTCCCGACGGGAACAACATTTCTGACATACTGACCACGGCATAGCCAAACCATTGGCTATGCCGTGGTTTATTATTTGTACATGACGGCTTCACGGTAAACTTTTCTCGCCATTGTTTGGAAGTTATGGAAAGACGCTTTACCTTTGTACCGAAAAGGATTATCCTGTTCTGCCACCTCTGCTTATTCATAACTTATGAATAATTGTTTATAACTTATGAATTATTATTCCAAACTTATGAATAATTGTTCGCAACTTATGAACAACTCCTTGGCGCGGTGTCCAGT
>CAMWJL010000130.1 GCA_947174565.1 uncultured Prevotellaceae bacterium
GTGCTAAAACCCGAACGGGAGGCGACTTTCATTCAGAAGAGGGAAAAAGGAACGGCAATTCCCCTTGGGAAGGTTTTTCACTACATATTTTGCCGTCTGAACATCAAAAAAAACTCGTAGAAGTCATCAGAAAGACAGATAAATTCAGTAACTTTGCCTCGGTAAGATTATAACAATCATGTCCATCAACAATGAATACATCCATTAAGACCCTCATCGCTGCCACTTGCTGTACAGCATTGGTAACGGCTTGTTCAAACAAATCAATCGGAATGTCACCTGCGGAACTTAGCACTGTCGGCAACCCTTTCATGCCCCTTTGGGAGCATATTCCCGATGGTGAACCATACGTGTTTGAAGACCCTGACCAACCGGGGAAGTATCGTGTCTATGTGTATGGTTCGCACGACAACCTGATTACGGAATACTGCGGACGCGACCAAGTGGTGTGGTCGGCTTCGGTCGATAGCTTGAACAACTGGCGTTACGACGGCGTGATTCTCGTGGTCGATAAGAATGCCAATGGAGATTCTTTCGATGCGGCTGGCACTGCCGACGTGCTCTATGCGCCCGATGTGACGCTGGTGACTGACAGCATGGGCAGGAAGACCTACTATCTGTTCCCCAACGACCAGACAGGCGGTCGTAACGGTCTGATTGCGAAGAGTGACCGCCCTGACGGGCCTTTCGAGGTGTGCAACTGGAGCGCGGAGAATCCCAATCTGGTGGATGGCGTTTTGCAGTTCGACCCTGCCGTGTTTGTGGATGACGACGGGCGCGTGTATGGATACTGGGGCTTTGAACGCTCCTATGCCACCGAGTTCGCCCCTGCGACGATGGCGACCGTGAAAGCTGGCACGCCGATTGTTGAGGACATGGTTTCAGGACGCAATCAAGAGGGGGTATTCCGTTTCTTTGAGGCGTCTTCCATCCGCAAAATCAAGGACAAGTATGTGTTCATTTACAGCCGCTTCACCGAGGAAGGCGAGTTCGGGTTGCCCATGTCGAACTACACCTTGGCTTATGCTTATAGTGACCACCCGTTAGGACCTTGGACGTATGGCGGCACCATCATTGACGGTCGTGCCCGTGAGAAGGACGAGCAGGGCAATGTGATTGCTTCGGCTACTCCCGACGGCAACACACACGGCTCTATCTGCGAGATTAACGGGCAGTGGTATGTGGTCTATCACCGCCAGACAGGCACCAACGAATACGCACGTCAGGCGATGGTGGCTCCTATCAATGTGAAGGTGGAAGAGGGCAAAGGTGGCAAAGTGGAAATCAGCGAAGGCGAATACACCTCCGAGGGCTTTGCGCTCAACGGCTTGAACCCCATGGAACGGCACTCTGCTGGCATCGCTTGCTGGTACACAGGTCCGAAACCCGCTGTCCACGAGTGGCCCAACAACACGTTCTATGGTTCATACGTGGCTGCTGGCTACGGAACGGACAGCAACTTCGAGAAGCCTTACGACTTGGAAAACAATACGAATGACGTGGTGAACAACACCGACGGCAGCATCGTCGGCTATAAGTATTTCAACTTCGACGCAACGGCTAACCGCAAGGATACAAAATTGCATCTGAACCTTACCCCCAAGGGCATTGACGGCACGATTGAGATAATGGTTGCGCGTCCGTGGACCTCACAGGGCGGACAACTATTGGGCACGATTGAGTTGCGAGCTGACATGCCGCAACAACCCACAGAGCTGAGCGTTGCCTTGCCTGACCTCGGCAAATACACTGGCAAACAGGCTATCTTCTTCAAATTCAAATCAAAGACGAAGGGGGAGTCGCTCTGCACGCTCCACAACTTCGTCTTTGAATAACAGGCAGCATAAAGAAGACAGAAAAAGGCACTACAACACAATATAAGTAGTGACCGAACGTGCCGGCAAGGTGGATTTCTTCAGATTCACTTTGCCGACATTTTTTAGGTTCTCGCCTGCCACATCGGATGTGCGGTAAGCGATGGCGGACTTACCCTCGTGGGTGTCAATACAGACGGAGCGGTCTTGTGTCCCGTAGTTAATGGCGACGATGGCAAGAGTGCCGTCAGCATTGCGGTAGGCAGAGAGCATGAGTCCATCAGCAGCCATCTCACCTTGCACATCGAGGCGCACAGCGTCAGGACGAACGAAACGGGAGAAGTTGCCGAGTGTCCACATCAGTTTAGAATCGCGCACCATGTTTTCCTGCACCGCACCACGCCTTTGGCCTCGACCGCCTAACCGCTCGCCTTTCACATACATACGAATCAACCCGTCCTTGTAGTTGCCACCAGCAGCACGCCACCACTGCCACGAACGAGCATTCGCCACGGTCAAGTCGTAGTGCATCACGCGTGCCACATAGAGGGCTTCCTCCATTGAGAAGTCAAAGCCTCCACCTCCATGAATCTCCTCGTCGTTGGACATGATGCAGAGTTCCGTCATCCAAAAGTCGGCATCAACCTGATCGAACGCATCTTTTAGCCTTTTGCGATAGCCATAAAGCCCTTTCCGTTCATAGCCAGGGTCAGTAGGTTTCAGCACAGGCGTGTTTGTCCAATAGGAATGTCCTGCCATCACACGAGCGACACAGGGAAGGTTGCCCACATAGGTGTCGGTCGAATCAGGATTCCAAAAGCCCTGAATCTCATAGCCACGCTGCCAGTCGGTCTCGTGGGTAGAGAACATGCAACGGTAGTCACTCGACTCATTCACCAAAATCTTCGTCGTGATGCCACGCTGCTGAAACTCGCGGTTCATCTCACGCACAAGCCTTGCCACCTCACGGTTCGTTGCAGGTGTGCCTTCCTGCTTCGGTCCCAACCAGTTCCAGTGTCCATCAGGCTCGTTCACAGGACACACATAGCCGAAACGGATACCATCCTCTCGCTCCGCCTTTTGGAGCATGTCGGCAATGTAAGCGGCAAAGTCATCGTAGGCATCTTCACGCAGATTGAACGTACCGCCACGCCCCGTGTTGGTAGCAAGCCCATTCTGTGTCAAGAAGATAGGGGGCGAGTTATAGAACGCCAAGAACGTAGGCACACCCCGTTCCTTTGCCAATCGGAGGAAACGCCGTTGTCCTGTCTGCTTCTCGAAATACTCAGTGCGTGTATCCCGATTGATTTGTGCCGAATCGCCCTGTGTAGCACTGCCAGCACCTGCATTGAACCGCCAAATGGAGAGACCGATACCCTTGGGAGAGCCATCGGGAAAGTTCTCGGACGAGAAAAGCCAGTCAGCCACCTTCGTCTGCAAAGAGTCCTCCCACTCCCCTATCTGCCACATGCTCCACGCATCGCTGGCTCCAAAGCCGTCGATGGTTTGTTGCGGATGATTCGTCACTCGGAACTTTGTCGCTTTCTGTGCCGTCATCTGTCCTGCCGCACAGAACAGCAAAGCACCCATCAAAAATGAGTTAGTCAAATTAGTCATGTCATGTTTGTATTGAGTGCCACAAAGATAAGCCTTTTTCTTCGTATATGGAACAAGTTCAAGCCTTTTTACATAAAATAACGCCACACAGAGAAACACACGTCGCTTTTTTCCGTTACCTTTGTGCGCCTTTCGACAGGACTAACCCATGTCCTTCCATACAACTAACACAGACAAACTTAACATCCTACAAATGACTAAAGAATATATCGTACTCAGCCGCCAAGACGCAGTGGCACGCAACAACTCCCCCTACGTCAACCTAAAGATTGCCAACACACAAGGCAACGAAACCATCTGCGTATTTGATGTACCAAAAACGAGCGGTCCCAAGGTGGGACAGCTCGTCACATTCATCACCATTCGTGACAACCAAGGCAAGAAGTCAGCCTCCAACATGGACATGATTGTAGGCTCATTCCCCAGCGAAAAGCATCCGCTCTACGCCCTCGTGCCGCGCCCTATCAAGCGTGAGGAATGGGACCGCTGCGTCAAGCAACTCCTCACCTACTGCACCGATGAAGTTCTTGCGGGCTTCATCCATGAACAGGCAGATGCCCTTTTCACTCCTTACAGCAAATACCCTGCCGCCACCAGTGTACACCACGCATTCCCAGGGGGACTGCTCAACCACACCTATCAGATGCTCCACCTGCTCGAAGGTGTCTATCCCGTCTATCCATACCCCGACGACATCAAGATAGAGCGCATCATCATCGGCGTTCTCTTCCACGATTGGGGAAAGCTCTGCGAGTACAACGTAGAAGGCGAACGGCTGGAGAACGGCTACCTGTTGGGACACATCTATATGTCAGCCAACTATCTGAACACCCTTCTGCGCGACCTTGGCATCGAGAAACGAGAAATCAACTTCATTGTCCACTGCGTGCTGGCTCATCACGGTCAACTCGAGTTCGGCAGCCCCGTGCTCCCCTGCATTCCAGAGGCACAGCTCATCACCTATTTGGACAATATCTCCGCCAAGGCCGACATCTTCAGCACCACGGGCAACCTTGAGAAGTCATTCGCCCTCGGCACCAGCGTGGTGAAAGGTTAGCTTCATTTCTTCAGCACCAGCAACGCGCCACCCTGAGGCAGACACGCCACAGACACATCCCTTGTGGCATTCACAACGCCTGCTTGCCTGATGTCCATCTGCTCCTGCTGATTGCCATCCACAAACATGGTCATATTGTACTTACCCTTCAGGAAATCCAGCTTCACCTTGATTTCCTTCGGTTGCTTCGTGCCGTTCAGCACTGCCACATACCACGTCTTGCCACTTCGACGAGCCATCACTACATACTCACCAGGATAGCCGTCCAGCAAACGAGTCTCGTCCCACACCACAGGCACCTCCTGCATGTGCGCCTTCGCCTCAGCTGGCAGGTTCAAGAAGCCAGCGGGACGGTCAGCCCAGTGCTGCACGCCGCTCTCAAAAGCCACCGAGAGTGCCAGTTCGTGTACCCAAGACGTCTCATGCGGATGCTGCGAGTTCGTGAAAGCCACAGGCGTGTAATCCATCGGTCCCACGACATTGCGCGTGTAAGGCAACAGGCAGTTGATGCGAGCACCGTTCGAGGTCATGTAAGGCGAGTTGTTATACTGCTCCGCGCCATACACAGCCTCCTGCGACATCAAGTGCGGATACGTCCTGCTCCATCCTCGGGGCACGGTGCAACCGTGAAAGTTCACCATCATCTCCATCGTCTCCGCATCCTCCAAAATGCCCAAGTAATAGTTAATGATGTCCTGCTTGTCACTCTCGAAGAAATCCACCTTCACGCCCACCACACCAAGGCGTTTCAGCCAAGCAAACTCCTCCATGCGGTTCTCATGCGTCAGCATGCGGTCAAGCGGTGTAGCCCTCACACCCGTGTGCGTGCCACCCGAATTATACCACATCCAAGGCATCACGCCCTTTGAACGTGCATAAGCCACGGCATCCTCCAGCTTGCCGCCATTCGTCATAGCGTCCCATTCCCAGTCAAACAGCACATACTCCCAACCCATCTCGACAGCCAAATCCACATACTGCTTACAAATCTGGAAATCCTTCGTGCCGTGGTTATAAGCCCAATACACCCAAGCCGCACGTCCCGGCTTCACCCAGTCACGCTTAGCCTTAGCAGGGGCATCGCTCACATTATCCACCAACGTAGAAGCCACCACGTCTTTCAGTTCGCCCACGATAGCCACACGCCAAGGAGACTTCCACGCACCATCCCACACTGGGCTGACCTCGCCTTGTCCGCAACCTTCCCAAGCAAAGGGGAATGACACCTTATATGTGTTCGCCTCCGCACCATTGTCCAAGTGCGTAGCGCAATACATGTGCGAGAGGTTTGCCTCCGTCAGCAACACAAACGTGCCATCAGCCTCAAACAGCGCAGGATAGTTCCATGCGCCCTGCTTCTCCGCACCCTGCTGCAAGGGGAAGTCACCCTCATAGCTCGTCACGAACTGCTGCAACCAGCGGCGAGCACCCCGAGGCATCGTCCACGCCGTCTGTTCATCGACGAAACGACGCGCCGCCGCCTCGTCCAGCACATAGCGGAACGCCACACCGTCATCATACACCCTCAGTTCCACTTTCAGCGGCTTGCCATTGCCGTCTTGCAGCGTAGCCACCGCCTCGTTCCACCGACATGCCACCTTGCGTGCCTTGCCATGAATGTTCGTGTAAGTCTCCGAATGCCGTTTCGCTTTCGACACGCCCAACAGCTTCACGCCATCAGCCCAATAATCGTAACACGTGGTCAATCCCAGACGCACCGTGGTCAGCGCATCCTGCCCCATTTCTTGCCCCTTTCCTTGAGAAAGTTCTTGGGAGCGTTGCCCCAAGAGGCGCAGGAACACCTGTCCGCCCGTCTGTTCCACCTTCATTTCCAAAGCCCCGTTCGGACTTTTCACCTGAGCCAATGCCTGTGTCGTTCCACACACCATCAGCACCAAAGCCATCTTCAATAAATTCTTCATATTATTACTTGTTTTTATTTGCCTGATTGAATGGTCGTATCTCGGATTTTCCTTTCACACAAAAAGAACCATCCCCTTCATCCTTGCAAAGGTACAACAATTCTCGCAATACACATACCCCAAGCGAAACAAATACTACATAAAATGAAACACGAAGCCATTACAGACATCGCCACGGGATGAATGCCCGAACCCAAAGGGCAGGAGACACTAATGGCGATACATTCGTTTCAAATTATGATACAAACGGCAGGAAATGAGACACATGTACAAAAGGTGAAAGAAAATGAAACAGAAGAGAAAGAGGCAGTCAAGAATAGTGCGTACCTTTGTACCGTGATTAAGAAACTCGGCAACGACTGAGTTACACACAGGCGGCAGGTTTCGACAGAGCCGCCACTCAGGAACAAGAAAGTTAGTAACGCATAAATAGGGTAATAATGAGGTAGTTAGTTAGTTAAT
>CAMWJL010000131.1 GCA_947174565.1 uncultured Prevotellaceae bacterium
GTTCTCTATCAGTGCCATCTCCATCACGTTCTCATCGCTTGCCGTGCGTATATAAGCAGGGATGGAAGTCAAACCAGCCCGCTGAGAAGCACGCCAACGGCGCTCGCCTGCAATAATCTGATAGCGACCATTGTCCAATTCGCGCAACGTGATTGGCTGGATGATGCCAATCTCCGAAATGGAGTCAGCCAACTCCTGCAAAGCCTCTTCGTCAAACTCATGACGAGGCTGATTCGGGTTACGTTCAATCAAGTTGATGTCAATCTCATTGATGGTAGAAGACCCCTCCGTGCGCACATCCTCAGTCGAGATGAGCGCATTCAATCCGCGACCCAGAGGGGAACCAAACTTTTTTCTAACAGCCATACAATCTTTTCCTGTTGAGAGCGTTTCACATTCATTTGCCTTCACGCACCATAATCTCCTTTGCCAAAGAGATATAATTCTTGGCACCATTCGACATGGCATCATACAAGATACAAGGAATGCCATGACTCGGTGCTTCCGACAACTTCACATTGCGCTGAATCACCGTCTTGAACACCAGTTCCTGAAAATGCCGCTTCACCTCCTCATAAATCTGATTAGCCAAACGAAGGCGAGAGTCGAACATCGTGAGCAAAAAGCCCTCTATCTCCAACCGAGGATTCAGCTTCGACTTAATAATCTTAATCGTATTCAGCAACTTGCTGATACCCTCCAGCGCAAAATACTCACATTGCACCGGAATAATAATAGAATCAGCCGCAGTCAACGAGTTGACCGTAATGATGCCCAATGAAGGAGAACAATCAATAAAAATATAGTCGTACTCCGCACGCAAAGGAGCCAAAATCTTCTTCAAGACCATTTCGCGCTTATCAATATTCAGCATCTCAATTTCAGCACCCACCAAATCAATATGGCTTGGAATGATGTCCAAACCATCAATATCAGTTGTATAGACAGCCTCATGAGGATCCGCAGCACTGGTGATACAGTCATAGATAGACAAATCAACCTGCTGAATATCAACACCCAAACCCGACGACGCATTCGCCTGCGGATCAGCATCAACAACCAGCACCTTCTTGTCGAACGCAGCAACACTTGCCGCAAGATTGATAGCCGTCGTTGTCTTGCCGACACCACCCTTCTGATTAGCCAATGCAATAATCTTTCCCATATCAAACTACAATTTATACATTATAATAATAAGGTGTTCACAGGAAGCGGTCCGACACATCACAGACACCACCCACCCTATCATCGACCATTCAATTCCACATGCAAAGTTACAACTTTTATGTGGAACAGAAACAAAAAAGACGTGGAACATGCCCCAGTTCCCGCTTTTTTAACCTTTCCCCCACCATTCACGACAGCACACAACAAAAAAGAGAAGGAAGACATAACTCTTCCTCCTCGTGGTGGGCGCTGACGGATTCGAACCGCCGACCCTCTGCTTGTAAGGCAGACGCTCTGAACCAGCTGAGCTAAGCGCCCCTGTTGGTCGGGATGACACGACTCGAACGTGCGACCCCTTGGTCCCAAACCAAGTATACTACCAACTGTACTACATCCCGATTTTCAACACTCTCAAAGGTTCTCCCT
Organism: uncultured Prevotellaceae bacterium; assembly: GCA_947174565.1. Lineage (GTDB taxonomy): Bacteria > Bacteroidota > Bacteroidia > Bacteroidales > Bacteroidaceae > Minthosoma. Next base: position 1,594 of record CAMWJL010000131.1, read on the forward strand.
CGAAAAGCACTGCAAAGGTACAGCTTTCTTCCGTCCCCACCAAACAAAAGCCACTTTTTTTGAACAACAGCACGAAAAAAAGAAGAAATCAGCCAAACCTATAGGCAATATCCGCCACACACCAACCTTTCCGCCCTCCTTTACAGGTGCAGTTCGGGTCATGTAATACCCAAGAAACCAACCCTCTTTCCCAATAGCCTCTCACGGCCACAATGAATAGCATCCTATGAAGCCCACCATTCACACTTTCCACCCCATCATTATCCCACCAAAATCGATGTCCCCGACATCGACCGACCGATGTCGGGGACTCCGATTTAGAGGCTGTGGAAGCACACCATTCCACCCCAAGCCCCACAATAAGAAAGCCATCAAAAAAAAGGCACAAAGTCAAGAAACTTTGTGCCTTTATACTGAACCAACATGAGTTCAACAAACTCTGCATACAGAGACTTGCCTGTCCCAAACTCTTTCTGTCGTAATAAATGCCTCTAATGGACGGTTCTTAGGAAAGAAGCCATACGCTGTCCATACCAGAACCACCATAAGGATACAAAAAAAAATCGGCACATATCCAAGCAGTTATCTTGGTATGCACCGATTTATTCAGACGTTATTCACAAGCAAGGACGTGTTCTTGTCCTCGAAGTGTTATGTCTAATTGTGTAGAGTAGCCCAACATTGACACTACCCTACACAATCTAATCTACGTCAATTACTTCAGAGTAATGATTGCACGACGGTTGAGGTTGAATGGAGCAACGTCATTAACGCCACCGATACCCTTCACTTCAATCTTCGCACGATCAACACCGAGGCTTACGAGTTCGTCGGCAACAGCCTGAGCACGAGCCTCAGAAAGCTTCTGGTTGTAAGCAGAAGAACCAGTCTTGCTATCAGCAGCACCAACCACAGAAACCTTGGCACCAGTGTTCTTGGCAGCAACTGCTACAGCCTCGAGGTTGATGATATCCTTCTTAGAGTTAATCTTAGAAGAGTTGATGTTGAAGAACACTGAAGTAGCAGCAGAACCAACATTGCTGGAAACTCCTGGGCACTTATGGTTAGCCCACTTTGCAAGCTCGGAACGAAGACGTGCATTCTCGTTCTGCTCAGACTTCAGCTGAGAACGGAGAGCAGCAAGTTTTGAGCAAGCCTCTGCTGAGAGAGCCTCGTAGTCATCAAGAGAAACTGCCTTTGACCAACCAGTCTTACCAAGGTTGAAAGTGAGACCGAGGTCAACTGATGCGAGGTTGTTTGCCTGAAGAGCAGCAGACTTATTATCACGGTAAGGAATGAAATCACTAGATGTGAATGAATAAGCAACATCCATGTAAACACCTACACGATTTGAAATCTTCCAAGTTGACTCAAAGCCAAGACCAAGAGCAGGAGCATAAGAATCACTACCGAAGTTACGGATGACACCCATGCGTGGGAAGAAAATCAGATTCCAAACACGAGAGCTGTTGTAACCACAGAAAATGTTGCTGAGGTTGAACTCTGTGTCGAAATAAACAGCAGCAAAACCGCCCTTGTGGAAATCAGGAGTTTCCCATACATGGTCAGTATTACGGAAAGCATGTGCGAATGCACCATTTTCCCAGTTAAGTTTCAGACGAGTACCGATACCAGGAGTAAACCACTTGCCAAGAGCAAGGTCGATACCATAAGAACGACCATCATGCCAGTCCTTTGTCAAGAGGCTACCATAGCCATACTGACTCGTAACATTCATGTCAACGCCAACCTGTACGAACCAATTTGACCAAAAAGAGTTCGTGGCCACACTGTACTTGTTAGTAGTTGGTGTTGCAAATTCATCGCACTGTGCGTTAGCAGCAACAGTACCAAGGCCTACAAAGGCCAACGCCATCATTAACTTTTTCATAATTACTTTTATTTAATAAAACAATATTTAAGTTCTTAACTTTATCCCCAACCATCCTATGTAGATGATACATTTGAGAATGTCATATTTGCCGTTCACGCATCACGTTTAGACAAACTACATCATTCGTGAGTGCAAAGGTACACATTTCATCGATTCCTTCATTAAAAATATATTAAAAAAATCGAAAAAACTTCATAGAGAGTGCTTTGGAAGCCATTAAAAACGCTTTTAGGCAAACTTAGAACGCATCATTGAGCATTTTATCGTCCCATATCATATATACCAATTTGCCATCAGGCGTGCGTGCAGGGGTCTTGGTGGCAAACAAATCCTGCAAAAGATGTTCCATCTCTGCGATAGACAGCACCTGACCATACACAATAGCTGCGTTTTCCGCCATGGTCAATGCCATGGCCTCCTGAGCATCTTTCTTGATGTTGTTCGTGTTTTCTCTTGCCGCCACAACCATGTCGTGCAGCAAGCTATCAATGTCCACGCCTTCAATACCTGACGGAATCCCGTTTATGGAATAGGCTCCTCCGCCCAAATTGGACAACTCAAACCCTAAGCTACAAATGTCATCCATCATATCTTCCACGGTCAGCGCATCTTCCTTATCGAACTGAATGACATTGGGAAACAACTCCTTCTGCGACGGACGATTTCCCGTATTGATACATTGCATGTTGTGGTCGAACAAGACTCTGACATGAGCGCGGTGCTGATTGACCACCATGACACCTTCACTACAGGGTAGAACGATGTATCGCCCCTTATATTGAAATTTGGGAACGGATGCGTCAACAGTAAGAGAAGAAGTGCCATGCTCCACAATGACATCGTTCCAAATAGAACCCTGCAACACACGCTCTTCGGGAATTGCTTCAAGCTTATGTCCCATCATGTCCTGTTCAAATGGCGACGACATAAGAGTTTCATCACTCATCTTAGTAGATTCCACACCCATATCAGGCAACCGACTCTCGTCATACAGACTTTCCCATCCAGTAGGGGCAGAGGATGAACGCGCCCCACTCTCCTTGAACGGATTATAAGTTGAGACAGAAAGTTTCGGTTGGCGAGGCACAGTCGCATCAGTCCCCATCACAGGGATATCGGGACGACCTTCTACATCAAAGTCTATCATTGGAACATTGCAAAAACGTCCAATGGTTTCTTTCACGGCAGCCGACAGCACTTGCCAAATGGGCTGCTCATTATCAAACTTGATTTCGGTTTTAGTCGGATGGACATTCACATCCACCGCCGACGGTTCCACCGAAAAATAAAGGAAATAAGAGACATGTTCACCAACGGGTATCATGTTTTCATAGGCTTTCATCACCGCACTATGGAAGTATGGATGCCGCATGTAACGCCCATTGACAAAGAAGTATTGATGCGCCCCTTTTTTCTTCGACGATTCAGGCTTTCCCACATATCCAGAAATACGCACCAATGATGTCTCCACATCCACAGGCAACAACTCCGCATTGATTTTCTTTCCGAACACATCAACAATGCGCTGCCTAACCGATGTTTGTGGTAAATGGTGCATTTCCACACCATTATTATATAATGAGAAAGCAATATCAGGGTGTACCAAAACAATCCGTTGGAAGTCTGCCACCACATTGGCTAACTCCGTCTGGTTCGATTTAAGGAATTTGCGTCTGGCAGGAACATTGAAAAACAAATTCTGCACGGAGAAGTTACTCCCCACAGGACACATGACAGGCTCTTGCTTTTCTATCCTCGAACCAGCAAGCTGAAGCATCGTGCCGAGTTCATCTTCCTTCCTCCTGGTTTTCAGTTCGATTTGGGCAACCGCAGCAATGCTCGCCAAAGCCTCTCCACGGAAACCCATCGTCGTCAGATTAAAGAGATCGGATGCCTCATGAATCTTCGATGTAGCATGACGCTCGAAAGAGAGCCGTGCATCCGTTTCTGACATTCCTTTACCATCGTCAATCACCTGCACGTTCGTCTTTCCGCCATCAACAATCAGAACTCTGATGTTCTCCGCCCCTGCATCAATCGAGTTCTCCATCATCTCCTTCACAATAGAAGAAGGACGTTGCACCACCTCACCTGCTGCAATCTGATTAGCAACAGCGTCTGGCAAAAGATGTATGATATCGTTCACAATTATTCTATTAAAGAATTAAAACCATAGATGCCCCGAAGCGAGGTAGCGCATGAGTAGCAACAACAAAACAATGGCAGTTATCAACACTCCATACGAAACAGGCTTGCGCCCACTCTCTTTCCGACGCTTCAAATGTTTGGTTGCCTGCACAAACTTGCCACGTATATCTTCTGAGGTGAACTCTTTTGGAGGAAGCAAGCCCAGCTCACGCTTAGCTCGCTCATCAATTTCCTTCAGCTTTTCCTTGCGAGGGTCATAATAGATGTAATTGTGATGAAAGCCCCTTGGCTTTCTGACTGAAAACATGCCCATACCTGTCAATCGTTCTTAAAAGGTTACACTTTCGTTTCCTACAAATCCTCCAGTTTCTGCTTCGGAATCACACGCTTCTGCGTTGTCTTCAGCACTTGGTCATTGTTTTTCGACCTCCATTCAAAGATGTCCTCCTTGCTCTGAGGGCGAATGTAGTCAAACCACGCGAATCCCGTCAAATACCGTTTCTCCTCGGGGATACCAATAGGTGGATACATCACACCCGATGCCGTTGCCATCCATATCTTATCTACCTTTTTATCATGCATATACAGCGTCAATTCAGGTGTCTCGGTATAGTTCATGCCAATGCGACTGCCATCACTTTCCTCCATAAAGTATGTCACATACACATTGCCCTTCGCATTGTTACGCTCTATCGTACCATTCACAAAATAGCAGAACATTTCCTTCGACGCCACCTGATTGTACGAGATCGAATCCAGTCGCTCTATCGTCATGGCTTGATTGATAATATGTATCCAATCAATGGTGCTGTCATTGTTATACACTCGGATTTCCTCACCAAACACCTGTTGCCCTTCATTCCACAGGATTGGCTGTCCATACAGGTATGTACAAGAGTCTCGTTCGTGCGATACCAGCGAGTCGCACACACCCTGAATGTCCCTGCGGAACATCCTCACCTTATGATAAGCAAACAAATCCCTATAAGCAGAATCCGTCTTCTGATGATAAGTAATCATCTTCAACGTGTCACCATGCACATAGAGCGTGTCAGCCCCTGAAAACTCATAACAAACAGCACTATCCGTCGCCACAGCCACACCTACATTGTCTTCATAACGCCAATAGTTGCCCGTCAGCATACAAACAGTCTCTT
>CAMWJL010000132.1 GCA_947174565.1 uncultured Prevotellaceae bacterium
GTGTAGGTGGATATCTTTAGCTGGTTGCCCAAGAAGTCTATAAATGTTTGTGGTTTAAGCAGATTCAGTAAATATACCGAAGCGTGGTTGTTGGAGTTTGCCAATGCTGTCTGCAACGAAACCATACCCATGTCGCTTCCCTTGGGGGTCCAGCTGCCATAGGCTCTGGGGCTGGCATCTACGATGTCGCAAGGGGTGAAGTCCTGACTGGAGAGTGCCAGCGAGTAGAGTAGAGGCTTGATGGTTGAACCCACTTGTCGGTGTCCGCCTCCCAGCACATTGTCCCACTGGAAGTGGTCAAAGTCCAATCCTGGAACATACGCTTTCACTTGCCCGTTGCGTGGGTCGATGGCGCATACAGAGGCACGCAGGAACTTCTTGTAATAGATGATGGAATCACGGGGCGACATGCGTACTTCCACCTCTTCGGGAGTGTCATAGGATTTGCCATATTTGAACACACGCATATCCACTGGCACATTGAATGCCTCCATGATTTCCTCGTCGCCCAAACCGCTCTCTTTCATTACACGATACCGTTCGCTTTGACGCACATAGCGGTCGATGACCTGATTCATCTTCTCCACCGTCATCTCTTTGTAGGGTCCTGTCTTTGAATACTTTATTTCGTTCTCAAAGGCAGGTTGCAGGTACTTGGCTACATGCTCAAACAACGCCTCCTCCGCCATCTTCTGCATACGGGTGTCGATGGTGGTGTATATCTTCAATCCGTCAGTGTAGATGTTGTAATGTGAGCCATCCTTCTTTGTGTTCTTGTTGCACCACCCATAGAGTGGGTCGTTATCCCATGCGATGGAATCATCCTGATATTGCTGTCCTTGCCACGAAGCATATTGGCTGCGTTCTGGACGCTTTGCCATCATGATGCGTTGCAGATACATACGGAAGTAGGGGGCTACTCCCTCTTTATGGGACGTGATTTTCGGTTTGGGCAACAACGCAAGAGGTTGCTCCTTCAGCTCATCCATTTCTGCTTGTGTGATGTAGCCAGCTTTCACCATCTGTCCCAATACCACATTGCGACGCGCCATGCACCGTTCGCTTTGCAGATACTCGCCATTCTCGCCACGCTTATACGGGTTGTAGAGCGATGGATTTTTGCACATGCCCACAAGGGTGGCACATTGGTTGAGGTCGAGGTCAATAGGGTCTTTCCCAAAGTAAGTACGGCTGGCATTCTTCACGCCCACACCCATATAGAGGAAGTCGAAGTAGTTGAGATACATCGTGATGATTTCCTCTTTGGTGTAGTAGCGTTCCAACTGCACGGCAATGAACCATTCGATGGGCTTCTGCATCATGCGTTTCCCGTCAGTCTTAGCCACATCCGAATAGAGTTGCTTTGCTAACTGTTGTGTCACTGTCGAGCCACCTCCTGCACTCTTCTGACCCATCATCAGACGCTTGACAACCGCACGGATAATGGCCTTTGCATCAATGCCCGAATGGTCGTAGAAGCGTACATCCTCCGTGGCTACCAGTGCATTGACAAGATGCTTTGGCAATGAGTCGTAAGACACCATCAGACGGTTCTCGCTGGCGTAGCTCCACGTGCCAATCAACTGGTCATCATCCGAATAGATGCGTGACGCATATTTGTTGATAGGATTCTGTAAGTCGCTCACTGGAGGCAGTTTGCCAAACCATCCCTGCGAGATGGCAAACACGCAGAAAAACATTAGAACAATGATGACACCCGTGATGCCCCAGCAGAGTTTGAGCACCTTATTCACCGTCGTCATCGTATCTTTCTCCTTGACTTCGTCCATGATACAATCTTTTTAGCGTAATATTCTAAATGGTTGCAAAGTTACACGATTTTTCTAAAAGGGATTATGCTTTTACCCGAAAAAGGCACTTTTGCAGGTGACGAATCCAAAAAAAGTGGAAAAATGTTCGTGCTATTAGAAAAAAGCCCTATCTTTGCCCATATAAACATTAAAAAATCAAGAACAATAGCCATGAAAGAATTGAAGATTAGTGAACATGCGCGCCAGCAGATACGCAAGCTCTTCTCGCAGCGCAATTCGGTCAATACGCTGAAGCGTGATCCTGAACTGACACAGATATTTGATAACTTCGCCTTCGACGAGGCACTCAAGCTGACCGAAGAGCCTGTGTTGGAAAAGACACGTTGTATGTGCATCCTTGCCAGCACCATCGGTTGCAATGCCATGCACCAGTTCAAGGTGTATGTGGATGTCTGCCTCAATGTGGGCGTGAAGCCTCGCGAGATTCGTGAAGTCATCTATCAGACCGTTCCCTATGTGGGCTTCTCCAAGATGATTGATTTCCTCCTCGAGATGAACGAGGTGTTTGAGGACAACGACATCAAACTTCCGCTTGACAATCAGGGAACTACTACGCCTGAGAATCGCCGTGAGAAAGGTCGTGAGTACATTGATGGTATCTTCGGTGCTGGAACAGCTGCACAGATGGAAAAGGACGCACCCAAAGGGCAGGAACACATTGTAGAGTTCCTTGAGAGTTACTGCTTTGGCGACTTCTACACTCGCAATGGCATCGATATGCAGCACCGTGAACTCGTCACTTTCTGTCTCCTCGCCTCGATGGGTGTTGCACAGCCACAGCTTGAGAGCCATGGTATCGGTTGCAAAAAAATGAAGATTAGCAAAACGGAAATGGTGGCAGTGCTCACAGGAATGCTTCCATACATCGGCTTCCCGAAGACACTCAATGCCCTCACGGCTGTAAACAAGGCATATCCCGAGGACGAGTAAGGTTCAAATCTTATTCAGACGGGGCTGTAAAGTGAACAAATAAAGGTCACAGAATCGTACCCTCTGAAAGCCCTATAAAAACGATGTCCCCGACATCGACAAATCGGAGTCCCCGACATCGGTTAACCGATGTCGGGGACTCCGATTTATAGGCTGTGGATACACTCCACACGAAAGTGACCAATCATTGATGTCAGACCTTCCCGTCTGAGCATACTGCGACTTGCTTATTCCGAGCCGAGGTATATCTTCTCAAGAAGCTCCGCAATTCCGTCGTCATCGTTGCTCCGTGTAACCATGTCGGCGGCTTGTTTTATCTCCGCTGCGGCATTGCCCATCGCCACGCCTGTGCCTGCGAATTGCAGCATGGGGATGTCGTTGTAGCCATCGCCAAAGGCAAGCAGGTCTTTTCGGTTCATGCCGATTTTGTCAAGCAGAATGGCAAGACCCTTCCTTTTGTCGATGCCCTCGGGCACAATTTCCAGAAAGAACGGCTCGCTGCGGAAAGCACCTGCCACGCCTGTTAAGGTGTCTTGCAGTTCTGCTTCCAATGCTGGCAGCAGGGTGGGAGTACCCACAATGATGCACTTCACCACATCGGCTTCTTGTGCCACTTTCACAAAGTCGTTTACCTTTCTGATGGACATTCCATTGCGCATGGAGGAATACTGGATGTACTCATTATCCTCCACCTCGCTCACCACTTCTTGTCCGACATACGTCATGATGGGCGTTTCGTGCTCTCTCGCGTATGTATATATATAAGGTATCACGTCCTTGTCCAACGTCTGTGCGTGCAACCGCTCCTTTGTTCTCCAGTCATAGATTTCCCCTCCGTTATAGCTGATTACATAACCGCCAAAGTCCTGCAATCGAAGGGTGTCCGCCACATACGCCGTCCCATAAGTGGGTCGCCCCGATGCCACAGCCACCTTCACGCCCATCTCTTGCACACGGACAATCGTATCTACCGTCCGCTGCGAGAGGCTTTGGTCGCTCCTCACCAGCGTTCCGTCCAAATCAACGGCAATGAGTTTATGTGGGTGAATCATGTCAACGGGTTGTGAGTTGTCAATCTATTGTGAACTCTTCGGAGCGGTAGTTGCTGTAAAAACGACCAGAAGAGGCGGTGAATTTGAGAACGCAGTAATCGGGGTCTGTCACTCCTCCTGGATAATATACCGTATCGCCCTCTTGCCAAATCATTTCCTTGCTTTCCGCATCGGTGAGGACTTCCATTGTGCCACGAAGCATCGCCCCTCGGAAAAAACGGCTGTCGCAAAAGTAAACACAGGCTTTGGAGTCGTTCATATACTGACGAACACGCATGGAGGATGTGTTGGTAGAGAAATAGAACACTTTGATGCCCTCCCTTTTTCGTGACTGAAGCATGGCTTTGATGTTAGGATAGCCTTGCTCGTCAACGGAAGCGATGAATGCGATTTTCTGTTTGTCAGCCATGTTGCCGATGGTCTGTTCTGGATTGCGCATTGGTTTTAAGTCTTTGTTCAGTATTTGAATGGCTTAGTTTTCACATAGATTTTATAATCTTTGATGCCGCCAGGCACGTTGCTCTCCATGCGTGGGAGGTATTGGACAGCGGTAATCGTGTGTTCCTTGCCAAGGTCGATGATGATTTGGTGAGGGAACTTAACGCCTTTGACCGTGGACCAGAAGGTGGATTCCTGAAGGTCGTAAATCTTGTCGCCAGCACGGTTGCCTGTAACGATGTCTTCACTATCAGCATAAGAGATGCGCCAAGGTTCGCGTGAGAGACGCTCACCATTTTCGTCAAGTATGTAAAGCTCGGCGATGCAAGCGTATTCGTCTCCGTTGTGGTTGTTCAGACCTTCAACGCATATATATCGACCAGTCTGTGGAACAGAGAACTTGACCTCTTGCCAGCCGTTACCAGCCTTGAATGAGCCTGTAGCCACGGGGCTTTCGCCATTGAGGTCGAGGTTCTGTCCTTCGGTACGATGGATAGGTGGCTCTGCTTTTTGTAGTTGGTCGATGATGGGTTTGGAGAGACCTTCGCTCTTGGCTTCATTAGGACCAATGATGTCGAGGACAATGATTTCGTTCTGTCCCTTTTTGAGCCAACAGCCTGGGCAGTAGAGAGTTTGCTGTGGGCCGATTTCCCAAATGCGGCCGATGCCATGTCCATTCACATACACGAGACCCTTGCCGAAAGTGGTGAAGTTGAGGAAAGTGTCTCCTGTCTTTTTCAGATTGAAAGTGGCACGGTAGTAACCAGGGATGCGGTCGCCATTGTGGCGAGGACTGACATTGGTAAGTGGTTTATAAACCTGTTGCTTGCAATACTCGTATGTGTCGGGGAAGAGGCGGTTTGTCCAACGCTTGAGATGGGCGGTAAAGTCATTTCCATCGATATTGATGGTAAGGTCAACAGTGCCTTCAATGCCTTTGAAATCCTTGATGGCACGACCGAAGTTGATACGCCCCATGGCTTCGACGAGGATGTCGAGGCGAGCATCTTTACGAGTGGATGGCAGGGTAATGTCCTTGTCGCCATTGCGGCGGTCAAGCGCACCGATGTACTTGCCATCAAGGAAGATTTGTACATAATCATGCCCACCTGCAATATGGAGCTTGCTTTGTCCATCAATTTTAGGCAGGATAGTGCTGTACATGATAGAACCCCATCCTTGGTCAAACTCTTCCATCGTCTTAACCTGCTCAGACAAGATCGCCTTAGGAAGGTTCTCAAAGAGAGGCGCATATTCCGTGAATTGGAAAGCAGGCACAGTGATGATGGGTAGTGGTTTGGGAGCGGCGGGGAGCTTCTTGTCGGAGTAATTCTGCAACATGGCACGCAGCTCGTCAAACTTGGGCGTTGCTTGTCCGTACTCGTTGATGGGGGCGTCATAGTCGTAGCTGGTCACGTCTGGAGCGAAACCTGGTGAGTTCGCACCTGCCCAATGCCCGAACGAAGTACCTCCGTGGGTCATGTAGAGGGAGAAGGAAATGTTCTTGTCGAGCATTTCGCGCAAGCCATCAACCATGTCCTTTGAAGAACGGGTCTCGTGCTTGCCTCCCCACTTGTCAAACCATCCACTCCAAAACTCGGAGCACATGAGGGGAGCATTGGGACGTACTTCCTTGAGACGACGGAACTGGTCATCGATGTTAGCACCAGTACCGAAGTTCATGGTCCATACGAGGTCGTCAAGTCCGTTGTTGAGGAAGTTGCTTGACCAGTCGCACTGGAAAAGAGCCACTTTGTCGAAGCCAACGGAACGGAGACAATCGCGAATCTCGCTCACATAAGCCTTGTCAACACCATAGGAGCCGTACTCGTTCTCAACCTGCACCATGATGATAGGACCGCCATTCTGAATGGTGAGGGGTGCGAGTTGCTTGCCCACTTCTGTCTCGAAGATTCTGACACGTTCCATGAAATAAGGGTCTCGTTCGCGAAGTTTGATGTCTTTCTTTTTAAGCAACCACCAGGGAAGACCGCCCATTTCCCACTCTGCGCATACATAAGGGCCAGGACGCACGATGACATACATGCCGTTCTTCTGTGCCAGACGGCAGAACTCTGCCACGTTGTTGTTGCCTGTCCAGTCGAACTTGCCCTCCTGCTGCTCGTGGATATTCCAGAAGATGTAGATGCACACCGTATTCATACCCAGTGCTTTGCACATTTGGATACGATGTTCCCAATAAGCCTTGGGGATGCGTGGGTAATGGATTTCGGCTGCTTTTACCACAAAGGGCTTGCCGTTGAGCAAGAATGAGCCTTCACCCGCCTCGAATGTACCGCGAGTGTTTTGAGCCAGTGCTGGTGATGCTGCTATCAGAGCTGTCACCAGCGAAAACAAATAAATGACTTTTTTCATTGTATAAATTATAAATTGTAAAGATAAATTAGGTTTTATAGAAGAATAATGATGTAACG
>CAMWJL010000133.1 GCA_947174565.1 uncultured Prevotellaceae bacterium
TGCCAGCACTCTGCCACATATCGCGGAAGACCAGTGAGAACTTAACTTCTTTTGCCATATTCTTTTTATCCTTAAAATTTTATCCTACAATTTTGTGATTTTGCTTGCACGACCCTTTCCGCCTGTGATTTGGCTGATGGTCGCATCGATAATTGCTTTTGTGTTTGCGTCAATCGTTCCGACTGCTTTAGCCACAGAAGCAGCTTTCTTTGCCACAGTCTCTTCTGGAGCCCATTTGTTCACGGCCCAAATGAGTGATTTGCCGAGATAAATCACAATGAGCAGTACGAGGAACACCGTGACCATACCGACAACGAGGAGCTGTAAAGCTCCATAAATGTCATTTGTAATCATATTGAGTTTGTTTAATGATAATCTTTTTACGCTAAAAAACGGTGCAAATATACGAATTTTTCTCTACATTTTAGTGAATATATGTGACCTTTTTTGCAAAAAGAAAGAAAAAGAACCTATGGTTTGAGAAAATAGTTGTAACTTTGTCAAAATTTCAATCAATAACTAACTAACTTTATGGAACATGTATTTGCTTACATTATCAGCCTTGGTGCTGCTGTGATGATGCCAATTCTGTTTACGATTATCGGTTTGTGCATCGGCATGAAATTTGGAAAAGCCTTGAAAAGTGGGCTATTTGTGGGTGTGGGGTTCATTGGTCTTAACGTGGTAACTAAGTTGCTGACTGACAATTTCACGTCTCCGTTGGAGAGTATATCAGACCTGTATCAATTGGCATTGAAGGTTTTTGACATGGGGTGGCCAGCTGCTGCCGCTGTGGCTTACAACACGGCTGTAGGAGCACTCATCATTCCAATTTTGCTGGGTGTAAACTTTCTGCTCCTAATAACTAAATGTACGCGTACTGTAAATATTGATTTGTGGAATTATTGGCATTTTGCTTTTATTGGTGCTGTGGTTTATTTTGTGATGGGGCAATCGTTGGCGTGGGGATATTTCGCTGCCATTGTTTGTTATGTGCTGACATTGGTGATGGCTGATTTTACTGCGGAAAAGTTCCAAAAGCATTATGCCCTGCCAGGTATCTCAATTCCTCAGCCTTTCTGCCAGAGCTTCACTCCGTTTGCCGTACTGATTAACAAGGGGCTGAATATGATTCCAGGCTTTTCCAAACTTGATGTGGATGCAGAAGGGTTGAAACGTAAGTTCGGTGTGTTGGGCGAACCTCTTGTGCTGGGTGTTATCGTGGGTGCATTGATTGGTATAGCAGCTCAACTTGACATCAAACAGATTTTGGCACTGGGTGTTACAATGGGTGCAGTAATGGAGCTGATTCCACGTATCACGAGTTTGTTTATTGATGGTTTGAAGCCTATTGCGGAGAAGACACAAGAGGTGGTGAAGCGGAAGTTTAAGGGCAAGAAAATTTATATTGGTATGTCACCTGCATTGGTGATTGGTCATCCAACAACATTGGTGTGCTCAGTCATCCTTATCCCCGTCATTTTGGCAGTGGCAGTTGTGTTGCCTGGCAATCAATTTTTGCCACTGGCGTCGTTGGCGGGCATGTTCTATTTGTTCCCTCTCATCCTGCCATTTACGAAAGGCAATGTGGTGAAGAGCCTGATTGTTGGCTTCATCGCTTTGGTAGCAGGTCTCTACTTTGTTACAGATATGGCACCAGCATTCACACAGGCCGCTCATGAGGTCTATGCTGCCACAAAGAACGATGCCGCTAAAATCCCCGATGGCTTTGAAGCTGGCGCACTCGATTTTGCATCAAGCCTCTTTGGTTGGGTCATCTATAAGTGTGTGGCTTCATTAGAGTGGATTGGTGCAGGAGTACTGACTTTGATTACTGTAGGCATGGTGGTATGGAACCGTATGCGCATTGTGAAGGAAGAAAAATCAGAATGATTATATTAACTAATATAACAAAAGACCTATGAAAAAAGTATTTGTAAGTTTTGCCCTGCTGATGGGTACATTGGGCATGAACGCCCAAATGAAGGTAAGCTTCCAAAAGGCTTGCCATCCTGATGATGTGAAACACTATGACACACAGACGCTCCGTGACCGCTTTGTGATGGAGAAGGTTATGTCTCCCGATGAGATAAACCTCACGTATTCTATGTACGATCGTTTCATTTTCGGTGGTGCGATGCCTGTCACCAAAGACTTGAAACTGGAAACCTTCCCTGAGTTACGTGCTCCGTACTTCCTTCACAATCGTGAGATTGGCATCATCAATACAGCGGGTGCAGGTGTGGTAATTGTGGATGGTGTGGAATATCCTTTGGGAGAGAAGGAAGCTCTTTACATCGGTCGTGGCAATCTCGGTAAGGATAAGAAGGGGAATGGTATCGAGTCTAATCAGGAGGTTGTTTTCCGTTCCAAAGACCCTAAAAATCCTGCAAAGTTCTATATCAACTCAGCCACGGCACATCAGCACTACAAGACCCAGTGGATTACCCTTGACGGTCGCAAGAATGGCAAGGTGCAGTCTTTGAAAGCTACTGTACTTGGTCCTCTTGGAACACTGGCCGAATCTAACCAGCGCACCATCTACCAGCTCATTGTCAATACCACCCTTGAAGAAGGTCCTTGCCAGTTGCAGATGGGTTTGACACAGCTGCAAGAGGGTAGTGTGTGGAACACGATGCCACCTCATACTCATGGTCGTCGCATCGAAGCCTACTACTACTTTAATCTGCCCGATGGTCAGACAATCAGCCACATTATGGGTGAACCACAAGAGAGCCGTGTTGTATGGCTTCACAACGAGCAAGCCATCATGTCGCCCGAATGGTCAATTCATGCAGCTTCCGCTACTTACTACTACACCTTCATTTGGGGCATGGCTGGAGAGAATCTTGACTACAACGACAAGGATGTTATCAAGGTGAGCGACATCAAGTAAGGAATACTTTTGTTCACGAAAGAAACAGGTAGCTCCGTCTCATAACAGAGATGGAGCTATTTTTTTGTGGGTTTGTTTGTCCGTGTGGCTTTTATATCGTAATTTTGTGGTGTAAAAAGACTTAGAAAGGAATATGCAAAAGTTGATTGAAATAAAGGGTGGGGAAGTACGCCATCCTCTCTATCGGATGAATGCACCTATAGACTTTGAGTTGCTGGCTGGTGAACAACTGGCAATCGTGGGTGACAATGGCAGTGGGAAAACACGTTTGGTGGATATCATCACGGGGAAATGTGCATTGATGCCGATGAATGGGGTGCGCTACGACTTTGCTCCCAGCAAGGCTAAGTTGGTCAGTGACAATGTGAAGTATCTATCGTTTCGTGACTCTTATGGGACGAATGAGGGAGTGTATTACTATCAACAGCGTTGGAATCAGAACGATATAGAAGAGACACCGCTGGTGAGAGACTTGTTGGCAGAGTCGTTCCGTATAGCAGAGGAAGGATTGACAAGGAAAACAGTGTTTGACAAGTTTGTGGTACGCGATGAATCGCCTGAAGAAGAGGCTGTGCGTATGGCGCAGGAGGAAGCCAACAAGCGAGAGATGCATGTCGAACTGGAGAAGATGAGAAAACATCTATATGAGATTTTCCATTTGGAACAATTGGTGGACAAGCACGTGATTTTGTTGAGTAGTGGTGAGTTACGGAAGTTTCAGTTGACGAAGACTTTGTTGACAAATCCACGGGTGCTCATCATGGACAATCCTTTTATTGGTTTGGATGTGACAGCTCGTGCTCAGTTGGCAGAGTTCTTGACATTACTGACTCGTGAAACGAATGTGACAGTGGTATTGGTGCTGTCGAAAACAGATGATATCCCTGACTTTATCACACATGTGGTGGAAGTGAAAGACATGAAGGTGGAACAGAAAGTGACCTTGGACTTTTATCGCGAGCATCGTGTTTCTGTTCCTGCACGGATGCTTTCTGTTGAAAAAGAGCAAGCCATCATTGCATTGCCGTATGCAGAAGATGCAGAGTTGGATATGGCATCAGGCACGCGGCAGGTGATAGACTTCCGTAAAGTGAATATCCGTTATGGTGAACGTCACATCTTGAAGGACTTGATTTTCACGGTGATGAATGGTGAGCACTGGGCACTGAGCGGAGAAAACGGAGCTGGTAAATCAACATTGTTAAGCATCGTGTGCGCAGATAATCCGCAGAGTTATGCAAATGACATTGTACTCTTTGGGCATCAGCGTGGTAAGGGAGAGAGCATTTGGGACATCAAGAAACACATTGGTTATATATCCCCTGAGATGCACCGCGCTTATATGAGAGACATTCCTGCGGTAGATATTGTGGCAAGCGGACTCAGCGATGTGTCGGGACTCTATCGAAAGCCTAAGCCTGAGCAGCGAGCTGTGTGCGAGTTTTGGATGGATGTGTTTGGCATTCGAGAAAAGGCTGACACGACCTTTCTGAAATTGAGTAGTGGCGAGCAGCGATTAGTATTGTTAGCCAGGGCATTTGTGAAAGACCCCTCATTGCTAATCTTGGATGAACCCTTGCATGGACTTGATTTGAAGAATCGCCGTTTGGTAAAGGACATCATCGAAGTGTTTTGCCAACGTAAAGACAAGACGCTACTGATGGTGACACACTATAGGGAGGAACTTCCCAATAACATCGACCACGAAATTTTTCTAAAAAAGCAGCAATGAAGATTATCTATTTCCATGGGTTCGCTTCCTCGCATGCCAGTGGAACCGTAGAGACGTTGAGAAGAGAACTGACAGAGGACGAAGTAGTTGCCCCCGACATTCCCATTGACCCAGTCGAAGCCTTGCCCTACTTGAAGGAACTGTGTAAACAAGAATGTCCTGACCTGATTATCGGCACGAGTATGGGAGGCATGTATGCCCAGCAGATGCGTTCATTCAAGCGTATTTTGGTGAATCCCGCCTTCACGATGTCAACGATGTCGAAAGTGTTGCGTACAGGGGAGTACCAGTTCTTTAACGGTCGTTATGATGGGGCGAAGACCTTTAAGATAACAAAGGACATCATTCAGCATCATAACCAAATGGAACGCCAGCAATTTAAGAATATCACTCCTGAAGAGAAAGAGACATGCTGGTGTTTGGTTGGTTTACATGACACGTCTGTCACGAATGCAGAGTCGCTCTTCAAAAAGAATTATCTGGCAAATCACGTGATTCGCTTTGATGGCGAACATCAATTAAACGATAAAGTTATTAAGAAAGTGCTGATACCGTTTATTGAACAGTTGAGACAAGCTTGAACGTCTTCTGCAGAATCGTGACCAAAACAAAAGGGGACGTTTTTTATTGGAAAGCGGAGTATATCACTTCCAGCTGAAGTTTATTAGCTTCACCACCCACCAAACGAGCACTGCTCATGCTGAAGTCATGGTTCAGTTTCACGATTTTTCCACTTGAATCGCTGGTTGTCTCCACTGGAATAATAAGGACTTTGTTCCAGTTCTCTGTTGCTTTACCTTCTGCCTTTTCGTGCGCCATGATGGTGACAAGGCGTGAAATGTTAGAGAATACATACGAGTTCGTGGAACTATTGAATGTCGCTAAATAGGATTCTTTGCCGTCATTCACTTGATAGTTCTCAAAGAAGCCGTTCAAGTAGTCATCTAACCGCACGAGCAATACGGTCTTGGGGATGCTAAGTTTGAAAGGACTCTCCACCAAGTCGTTGTATCGTGTGAGAGTGAGTTTTGCAGAATTGATAGTATCTGCCATATTCAGTTGATTCGCAGGAATAGTTGCCATCGTGAAGATTCCAGCAGGACTCTTCAAATAGGTGGCGCTATGGTCATCAAGCAGTTTATCCAAGTTCGAGTTCTCAAAATGGGTTGCTTCCACCACTGCATCTGTGGCAGCAAAAGAACATACACCTGTCGTATCCTTCTTGTAATCAACATCGTAATACCTAAACGTCAGGTTAAGCTGTACAATGTCTATGTATGCCATAGCTCCGTCCCCCTGCTCTAACTTGAAGTACAGACCTTTGCTGCAAGGGTTGCCGCTGTTAAGCCAAGTGACAGTATTTGCAAAGTGGTTGGGATTCTCCCGATAGTCGCGGAGAATCTTTGTGCCCAACTCAACAGGGAGGCTTACACGAATGTTGCGATTATAGTTATTTGACCATCGTGCAGAATCCGTGATAGTGCGGTCGCTCAGCGTGAACCATTTGGTCGCAATCGGCTGTTCATCAGCATTGTAATACTCTTCAGGAACAATGTTCGTGTAATAGTTGGCATTGGGGTCAAGCTGCTTATTCAGTTCATAGACACAAAGCTTAAATGTAGCCAATGAATCGCCCACAAAATCTTTGACGAATAGGCGAAGATCCATCTGTATGCACTCATCGTTGATGATGTCAGGCAACTCAAATGCTTCATCGCAATGGAATTGAGCCAAGAAGTCACTCTTGATTGTTGTGCCTGTTTCAGGGTCAGTGAAACGACCCAGATAAGAAAGGTTGGTGCGTGCCAAGACGGCATCGCCTACCGCATACGACTCTGTGGTGACATCGTATGTTTGGTATTTCTTGGTAACGATGTCGGTGGCTGGCATCATGTCAACCCCAAACGTGGATGTCTCGTCATCGCATGATACGAGCGCAGCCAGTGCCATGACCCATACAAACAGATGTGTATATCTCATGTCTTGTCTTAAAAAAGCGTTTCG
>CAMWJL010000134.1 GCA_947174565.1 uncultured Prevotellaceae bacterium
ACATTTGATTGTATCTGTTTATTGTGTGAGTTCGAGCCGTCGGATGCTTTTGGCGAGGTGGTGTACCTCGGCTTGGAGTTCCATCACACGGGTTTCGAGGTTGAGCAGCTGCTGGCGAGCTGTGGGTGAGGTGTCTCGTGTCTGTTGTAGCTGCTCGCGGAGGGTGGCGAGGTTCTTGGTCTTCTGATGCCATTCCTTGCATGCCTTCTTGGCTTCGGGCGAGGTGAAGTCATCGAGGGTGTAGCAGGTCTTGCTGTCGTTGAGGACGAACTCGAAGTCTTGACGGCGTGTGGTGGTGGCTGTGGCGGAGAGTTGCTTGATGCGTTGGAGGGCTTGGGCTTTGGCTTGCTTCTGCGCATCGGTCATAGGGATGGCGGCAAGGGATTGGAGTGAGGCGGCGGTACGAAGCTGGTTGAGGTCGGTGGTCTCGTACTCGATGGTTTGGCGCGACTCGTTGGGAATGAAGGTGTAGATGCACACCTTGCCAGCGGGTTGGTAGCGGTCGCTGGCAAACCATCCGAGGTTGGCAGTTTCGTCGATGACCAGCATGTAGTCATTGGCGTAGGAGTTGTAGGGGAAACCTATGTTCTCAGCTTGATAAAAACGCTTGGAGTCGGTGTCGTAGCGAGTGGCGTAGAGGTCGTAGTTGCCATAGCCGTCGTCGCTGCGTGCGGCGAAGTAGAAGGTCTGTCCGTCGGGCATGAGGAAAGGATAGTTGATGTCACCTTCGATGCCGAGTCCTTTGATGGCTTCGCCCTCGCTGAGGCGATGGTCCTCGATGTAGTGGCGCGCAATCTGAAGGTCGGTGCTGTCTGTGCGTTCGGGACGGAGCACGATGCCGTTGAGTTGGGTCTGGTACTGCACGATGTCGCCCTGTTCGGAGAGGGTCAGCGTGCCGAGGTCGGCTGAGAGGGGATAGCCTTTGAGGAAGCTCTTCTTATCAACCACCACACTATCGACGATGACTACACGGTCAACGCCACGCAAACCGCTTTCGCCCTTGCGGCAGATGGCGAGGATGTCGTCGTATTCAGCTGTCGGTTGCCGTTTGCGCTTGGCGGCTTGGACGAGTTTCTTGACAGCGGCATCCACCTTGTCGAACTGAAGCTGCATTACGTCCTGATTCAGTTCTTCATAGGAAGAAATCGGGGTGAGGCGAGGGAAGGCTGGCAATGCCTGCTGTGTGAGGCTGTCGGTCTGTGCATGGGTTGTTAAGGCAGCACAGGCAATCATGAATGTCAGTATCTTTTTCATGCGCATTCTTCTGTTTCTATGTTGGCTATACAAGTTCTACGATGGTGATGCCAGCCCCTCCGAAACGGATGTCTTCATCGTAGAAGTCAGCCACGGGGGGCATGGTGTTGAGGTATTGGCGAATGACGGTTTTGAGAGCACCCGTGCCTGTTCCGTGCAGGATTTTGACACGGGAAGCACGCGCCACGAGTGCGTCGTCGATGAAGTAGGTGACGGCTTGGACGGCCTCGTCGCCCCTCATGCCGCGCACGTCGATCTGCTCCTTGAAGTTGAGCGTGGTTTGGCGTATCTCGTCGCGTGTCTGCACGCTGACGAAGGTGGCAGCCACGTTCTTCTCTTTCTTGGGGGCTTCCGCAGGTTCGAGGCGGTTCAGCTTCACGTTGGTGGTGATTTGCCCAAAGATGACGGTGGCTTCGTGTCCGCTGATTCGCTGAATTTGACCGACGGCACTCTGACCTTTCAGGCGGACAAAGGCGTTCTCCTCCAGCGGTCGAACGGGGGCGGCTGCTTGGCTGAGACCCAGCGTATTGCGGCTGTTCGTTGGTTCTGTTTCCCTGCTTTTCTTCTCTTCCTTCCTCTTTCTGCGTGCCACCAGCTTCTCCATCTGCCGTCTGATTTTCTCGTCGGCAATGTTGGGGTCAATCTCGCGGATGTCTTGCTTGAAGTCGGCGAGGTTCTGTCGAATCATGCGAGTGCGTTCCTTCTCCGCCTGTGCCTCCTTGATGTCCTTGATGGTTTGTTCAATCTTTGCGTTTGACTTCTTGAGCATCTGCTCAGCCTCCTCCTTGGCACGGGCGATGATGGCTTTGCGCTCGTCATGTACCCTTTGGATGTCCTCTTCGTATCGCTGGATGGTTTGCTCCATCTGCTTCTCGTGCTGGTGGATGCTCTGCCGCTTCTGCTCCCAATAACGCTTGTCGCGCACGATGTCTTGCAGGTACTTGTCGGAGTTGATGTAGTCCTTGCCCACGATTTCGCTGGCATCGCGGATTACCTCGTCGGGGATGCCCGTCTTACGGGCTATCTCGATGGCAAACGAACTGCCAGGATTTCCGATGGAAAGCTGGAAAAGCGGCTGCATCAACTGGCGGTCGTAGAGCATTGCGCCGTTCACTATGCCTGCTGTTTCTTGGGCATAGTGTTTCAGGTTCTGATAGTGGGTGGTGATGACACCGAAGGTACGTTTCTTGTTGAAAATCTTCAACATCGCCTCCGCCATCGCACCGCCAATCTGAGGCTCTGTGCCGCCGCCGAACTCGTCGATGAGGATGAGGCTCGCCCCGTCGCAGTGCTTCATCATGTTCTTCATGTTGAGCAGGTGGGAAGAGTAGGTGGAGAGGTCGTTCTCCAAACTCTGCTCGTCACCGATGTCGATGAAGATGCTGCGGAAGATGCCGAACACGCTGCTTTTCGCCACGGGCACAGGCATGCCGCATTGGAACATATATTGAAGCAATCCCGTGGTTTTCAGGCAGACAGACTTTCCGCCTGCATTCGGACCAGAGATGAGCAGAATGCGTTGCTTCTGTGTGAGTGTGATGTCGAGAGGCACGACCTTCCTTGGCTCCTCCTCCCGATGCTCCATATTGTATTTGCTGAATTTCAGTTCCAACAGCGGATGCACGGCTATCGACCAGTCAATCACCTGCTTGTTCTCCATGCGCGGCTCGGTGCTGTTCGTGGCGAGGGCAAATTTCGCCTTCGCACGGATGAAGTCGATTTGTGCCAAGAACTCGTAGCTCTGTAGCATCTCCTCCACCTCGGGGCGCACCGTCTGCGTAAACTCCATCAAGATGCGGTTAATCTCCTTCCTTTCCTCACTTTCCAGCTCGCGAATCTTGTTGTTCGCCTCCACCACTTCGGCAGGCTCGACAAACACGGTGCGTCCCGTGTCCGACTCGTCATGCACGATGCCGCGTATCTTTCGCTTCATGGCAGGAGCCACGGGGATGACCAGACGACCGTCGCGAAGGGTGGGGGACACGTCCTTGTCGATAAGCCCTTCGCCTTTCGCTGACTTGAGGATGTTCTGCAAAGCACGCGACACGCTGCCAGCCGTGGATGCTAACTCCCTGCGAATCATCAGCAAAGTGGGCGATGCCGTGTCCTTCACATGCCCGTACTTGTCCAAGATTTGGTCAATGCGTTTCACCATCTGCGGATACGTCTTCACGTCGGTGGTCAAGGCATAGAGGTAGGGGAACGTCGGGACGCTGTCCTCCTCATCTGAACAGCGATGGAGGAACGTCACGATGTTGTGAATCGTCGATAGCGACCGCTGTAAGTTGAACAACTCCTCCACCTCCAGACACGCGTTCTGAATGCGGATGCGCTTCAGCGACGGGCGCACATCGAAGAAGTTTTGGTCGGGGAAATCCTCTTCCTGCACGATACGCACAAACTCCATCGTCTGCTTCATCTGTCGGCGGATGTCCTCAAACTGTACAGAGAACGCCATCTTGCGCACCAACTCCTCACCCAACGTGCAGAGGCACAATGCCGTGAGTCGTTCCCTGATTTGGTCAAACCCAATCTTCTGTTCGTATGTATTCGGATAAATCAATGTCTTTATTCTTTTTCGTGTACAACGGTTAGCGATTCCAACAGCCCCTCACACGCATCTTCCAGTATCTCAATCACATTCTCAAATCCCTGCGCACCGCCATAATAAGGGTCAGGCACATGGTCGATGACGTGCGTTCGGCAGTAATCCGTCATCCGCACAATCTTCTCTTCCGCCTCCACCGTCGGAGCCAGTTGATGCAGCCTGTCCCAGTTGCTGTCGTCCATGCAGACAATGAGGTCAAACACCTCAAAGTCCAACTCCTTCACTGGGCGTGAGATGTGCGTGATGTTATACCCATGCCGATACGCATGCGACTTCATCCGTGGGTCAGCCCCCTCTCCCTCGTGGTAGCTGATAAGCCCCGCCGAGTCAAGTTCAAACTCCGTCTCCAGCCCCCTGTCCTTCACCAGCTTTCGCATTATGGCTTCCGCCATTGGCGAACGGCAAATGTTTCCAAGACATACAAATAGTACTTTCTTCATTCTTCTTTATCGTTTCCGTCGTACATCTTTCCTTCTCATTCTTTGTTGTGCTTGCAAAGATACGACAAAATTTCTCCTTCCGTTCTATTTTACCAGCATTATGAATGATTTTTCGCTAAAAATCCTTTGGCTCTCATAAAACTTTCGTACATTTGCCACCGACTCGGTTAGTCCCAAGGGGTGACTGGTCATGACATTTTGGTAAAGGACGTTTACGAACGTTATCTTTTGTGTGTGAATCTCGCAAATTCTATGTACCGAAAGATGCGCAACCGTAACGTCCACGTGGGATGTATTGTATCCTGTTCACATCTTTATATTATAAGAAGGTGTGGATTGTTATATAATATATCACGGCGTGGGCTAACTCGAGTTGCTTATCCTGGTACAAGGCAATGCGAGAGCCCACACACGGGGATAAGCGGACACCGTAGAGTACTCCCACGTCTTTCGTTTTCATAACCCAATCATACAAACTGCCGAATCGGGGAGGCTATCGGCTTACATCGTAAGAACGACATGAGACCTGTTATTTTATCCGTCGTGTTTTTGTTCCTGCCGATTGCTTGTTGTGCTCAGAAAGTGAAGAGCGTAAGCGGGGAATTTACCTATTATGCTGAAGCATCGATGTCGCTGAACGACGCTAAGCGGTCTGCCATCGAAAATGCTCGTTTGCAAGCTCTTGCAAACGAATTTGGAACACATGTTTCTCAAAGTACAGAACAGATAGAGCGGTCAGCAGATGGACAAGAAAGCAGTTTCTTCATGCAGCTCAATTCATCAGAAGTGAAAGGTGAATGGCTGGAAGATACTATGGAACCACAATGTGAAGTGGTTGAGATACTGACTGACATGATTGTGCTGAAGGCTAAAATAAGTGGCAAGGCACGAGCTGTGTCGAATGAGGCTGTGGACTTTGAGGCCCTGGTGTTGCGAAACGGAACAGAAGCGCGTTTTGCCGATGCTCATTTTCGTGATGGTGACGATTTGTTCATGCTGTTTCGTGCGCCAGTAGATGGTTATGTGGCTGTCTATTTGATAGATGAGCATCAGACTGCGTTCTGTCTGCTTCCCTATCAAAACAACGCAGATGGTCAGATGCCTGTGCGCCGCAATAAGGAATATGTATTTTTTGCCCCCAACCGACAGGGCGATGATGAGGTGGATGAATTGACCATGAATTGTGTCAATGGAACAATCGAACACAATCAAATATATGTCATCTTTTCTCCGAATGTTTTTCACAAGGCCTTGGATAATCACCTTGATGACACACTACCACGCCAGTTGTTATACAGGGATTTTTCTCAATGGCTTAGCAAGTGTCGCAAGCGTGATCCGAAAATGGGAGTGAAGATTATGCACATCAAGATAACCAATTAGTATTTAATAAATTATAAAACAACTCAAGACTTATGAAAAAGTTTATTGTATTTTGGATGGCTTTATGCCTGATGGTTTCAGCTGTTAGTGCTCAAAACAAGCAGTTGGAGAAGATGAGAGAAAAAGAGTACAAAACTAAGATGAAGGAGTACAAGACAGACAACTGGAAATTGTTTGGCTCCTCTCGCTCTCTCGAAGTAGCTTTGCTAACACATTATGAGAAACTGAACAATCTGGGGGATGACGGTCGAGAAGTCCTTGGTGTTGCCACACAGTTCAAGTCAAAGAATGTGGGACACCAAATGGCTATCAACAGTGCTTGTGTTACTTATGCACAGCAAGCAGGCAGTCATCTGCAAGGACGCGTTCTCAGCAGTATGAAAGGCGACGGTGTTGATGGCGAAGGAGAAATGGACCATCTCTATGCTGCCTATGAGCGTCTTGTGGAAAAGGAGATTAAAGGTGAGATGCAGGAGTCGTACAGCGTTATTCACGACAATGGTGATGGCACTTTCGAAATGCAGACTTTTTTCATCATCAGTGAGAGTGCAGCTTCCAAGGCTCGTATTCGTGCAATGGAGAATGCGGCACGAGAGACGGAAATGGCACAGAAGTACGCAGAAAAGGTTTCTGAATTTGTGAAAGAAGGATTTGTGAATGAATAAATTATTGGTGGACGAACAGATGATGAAAAGAGCAATAAGTTTTCTATTGATAGCCGCTTTCTATGTTGCAGGATGGGGTCAAGAGTTCAGCATTGGTGGTAAAGGCAATATGATGACCTTTCGCATCTCTGGTAACAATGAAGTGAGTGTTG
>CAMWJL010000135.1 GCA_947174565.1 uncultured Prevotellaceae bacterium
TCAGATGCAAAATTCTTGCAAAACTCATCCATCACACAGAAAATTTCTATAACTTCGTCCTCAGTAATCATCGCTTATATCCTTGTAAGTCATTGTAAATCACATGTAAGGTTACAAAATATTTGCGAGATTACCAACTTTCATGAGAACTTTTCTTATCCCGAACTGACGTAATTCTTGCTATACAACCTCCCGAATGAAGAAGGAAAGGTATAGGTCATTATAAAAAGACGAAACCATGAAGTTGAAAAATCGGTCGATTTCTATAATCTTGATATGATTATTGCGGTTGGCTATCGTGTTTCTTCTTCCAAAGCCACAAAGTTTCGCCAATGGCAACCAAGATTGAAACGCCCCGAACGTCCCAAGAACAGACATCCACAACGCCGCCAGTACTCCTTCGGAAGTACTCCAGTACTGCTAATAAAATACTCCAGTACTTCCGAAGAAGTACTGGAGTGGATTTTATAAACGTGAGTTCAACGAATTTCAATTGTTTTTGAGTTCGCTTACCAAATCTTCACACGCTTTTCTTTTGGCACAAACATGGGGTCGTTCTCGGTGATGCCGAAAGCGTCGTACCAGGCATCAATGAGTGGCAGAGCACCATTCACACGCCATTTGCCCAGTGAATGAGGGTCGCTGGTAGTGAGGTTGCGGATTCCCTCTTCGGTAATGTTGCCTGCCCACACACCTGCATAGGAAAGGAAGAAACGCTGTTCGGGCGTGAAGCCGTTCTTCACGGGCAGTGGGTTGTCCTTGGTGGCATTCTTAAAGGCTGTGTAGGCAAACTTCAAGCCTCCGTGGTCGCCGAGGTTCTCACCACAGCAAAGGTCGCCGTTGGCATTGAGGTCGGGCAGAACCTTGATGGCAGAGAAGAAATCCTTGATGACTTGCGCACGCTCGTTGTACTTGTCGCCATCGCCTTCTGCCCACCAGTCGCGGAAGTTACCGTCCTTGTCGAACTGACGACCTTGGTCGTCGAAACCGTGTGACATTTCGTGACCGATGACCACACCGATAGCACCGTAGTTGAAAGCATCGTCGGCATCCATGTCGAAGAACGGATATTGCAGAATGCCCGCAGGGAAGCAAATCTCGTTGGTGGTGGGGTTGTAATAGGCATTCACCGTCTGTGGGTTCATGTACCACTCATCGCGGTCAACAGGCTGCTTCCACTTGCGTGCCAGCATGTCGGCATGCGCCCACTTCGACACTTCCTTCATGTTCTCGTAGAGCGACTTCTCGGGGTCGATGTCCAGCTGTGAGTAGTCACGCCACTTGCTGGGATAACCCACCTTCACATAGAAGGCGTCCAGCTTCTCATGGGCAGCTTTCTTGGTCGATTCGCTCATCCACTCCTGTGCATCAATGCGCTCACCAAGGGCTATCTGCAAGTTCTTGATAAGCTGTTCCATACGCACCTTGTTGGCTGGTGGGAAGTACTTCTCCACATAAATCTGTCCCACGGCATCGCCCAAGATACTGTTCACGATGCTTACACTGCGTTTCCAGCGTGGACGGGGTTCTTGTGCTCCTGTCATGATGCGACCATTGAAATCGAAGTACTCCTCATACACCTTGTCGCCCAGCATGGAGCCTGCGGCATCCAGCATCTGCCACTGCACCCAATCCTTCAGCACATCGACAGGCGTGTCTGCCAACACCGTCATTGCCTCTTTCAAAGCTTCGGGTTGACCCACCGACAGGGAATCAATGTCGGTGATTCCCTGCATGTCGAAGTAGGTTTTCCAGTCGAAACCTGCATATTCCTTCACAAAGTCGGCAAACGACATCTTGTTGTAGTTCGATGCAGGGTCACGCAATGCCACCTTGTCGCGCCCAGCTTTCGCCATGCGAGTTTCCAATGCCACGATGTTCTCCATCTTCTTCTGTGCAGCGGCAGGCTTCTCGCCCACCAGCTGGAACATCTTCACAATGTGTGCCTTATACGCCTCCAAAATCTTCTTGTTGGCTTCGTCGTCCTTCACATAGTAGTCGCGCTCGATGGAGTATCCACCCTGCGAAATCTCCAGCAGGTTCTCCGTGGAGTTCATCATGTCTGCCCCAATGTAGCTGCCCCACAGCTCGCCGAAGCCCACACCTTCCTTGTCCATCTGACTCATCAAGGCAATAAGCCCAGGCGTGCTCTTCACCTTGGCAACTCGCTTCATGTCGGCAAGCACGGGCTTCACGCCTTCCTTGTTCTGACGCACAGAATCCATGCGCAGCGCATAGAGGTCGCCAATCTTCTGCCCCAACGAACCACGCTCCTGTGGCTGGGCAGCCAGTCCTTCGATAATCTCGCGGATGCGCTTTTGGTTTTCCTCTGCCACCACATCGAAACTGCCAAAGCGTGAATACTCGGGTTTGAGAGGGTTGTTCGCAATCCAACCGCCACAGGCATACTGATAGAAATCCGTGCCTGGCTTGGCTGTCATGTCCATATTCTCCTGTCTGATGCCCATTGTCTGAGCATTCGCCATTGTCGATGCTGCCATTGTCATCGTCATCAAAAAGTTTTTAAGTTCCATTATTATAACAATATGTACAAATTGAACCACAAAGGTACATATTTAGCCGAACAATGACGAACGGATAAAGGGAAATTAACACTCAAATAGCAAATAATCCTGTCAAAATTGTGAATTATGAATAGAAGTCTTTACCTTTGTGCCCGATTTTAACTAAAGGGGTGCTCGCTGTGGCGGGCTGAGATGATACCCATGAACCTGATGCAGGTAATGCTGCCGTAGGAATGATTCTCATTGAAAAGTTGAAAAACAGGGATATTGAAAGACCTCGGTCCTTCAAATCTTTCATTCTTCAATCCTTCTTCCCCTTTTCATTGTTTAATCTTTAGTTAAATTATCTTATGGTAAAAAGAACAGTTACCGCATGCCTCTTCCTGTATTCTATGGGCATGATGGCTCAGCGTCAACAAGCTGACGCTGAGAAAGTGATTAACCTCGATGAAGTGAACGTGATTTCCACCCGAGCGAATGAGAAATCGCCTATTGCCCACACCGACGTGAGCAAAGAGCAGATTGCCGACCTCAACAGCGGCAAGGACTTGCCGTTTCTGCTGTCGCTGTCGCCCAGCGTGACCACCTCCAGCGATGCTGGCAACGGTGTGGGTTACACCAGCTTGCGAGTGCGTGGCATCGACCCCAGCCGCATCAACATCACCGCCAATGGCATTCCCCTAAACGAGGCAGAGAGTGCCACGGTGTTTTGGGTCAACATCGCCGACTTCGCTTCAAGTGCGGAAAACATTCAGATTCAACGCGGTGCAGGCACTTCCACCAATGGTGCAGGCGCATTCGGTGCCACGGTGAATATCTTGACAATCAAGCCCAACCTCAAGCCTTCTCTCGGATTAGACGTGTCGGCAGGTTCATACGGCACACACAAAGAGACCTTCCGCTTCGACACAGGGATGATGGGCGGACACTGGTCGGTGCAGGGTCGTGTGTCGAACATCGCCTCCGACGGCTATCTCGACCGCGCATGGGCAAAACTGAACTCTTACTTTGTGCAAGGAGGGTATTATGGCCAAAACACCATCTTGAAGTTCATCACTTTCAATGGATGGGAGAAGACATATCATGCGTGGAACTATGCCTCCAAGTATGAACAGAGCCTCTACGGACGCACCTACAACTCGTGCGGCATCAAAGGCTATGACGACAACAGCAACCCAATAGGTTTCTACGACAACCAGACAGACAACTACCATCAGCAGCACTACCAGTTGCTGTGGGACCAAACCATCACGCCTCAACTCACCCTCAACGTCGCCCTGCACTACACCAAGGGCAAGGGCTACTACGAGCAGTACAAGTTGGGCAAGAAGCTCTATACGTTCAACTTAGCTCCACTGGGCGACTATTCCACCAAGGACGACCTCATCAACCAAAAGAAGATGGACAACGACTTCTATGGATTCATCGGTTCGCTCAACTACGACAACAAACATGGGTTGACGGCTTCCATCGGCGGTGGGTGGAATGCGTATGACGGAGACCACTTCGGCAAGGTCATTTGGGCGAAGAACACACCTGTGCCCGCCAACTTCACCTACTACGACAACAACGCCCGCAAGACCGACGGCAACATCTATGGCAAAGTGAATTATGAGTTTCTGAAAGGACTCAACGCCTTTGTTGACCTTCAATACCGCCACACAGGCACTCGCATGAATGGTCCTACGGACGACTACGACCAGCAGAACCAGCAAATCAGTTTCGGTCAGCACTTCACCTACGACTTCTTCAACCCCAAGTTTGGCCTCTTCTATCAAATCAACAAATATAATAATGTGTATGGCTCTTTCTCCATTGCCCACAAAGAACCCACCCGAAACGACTATGAAGACAACATCGGCTCGAACCTGAAAGCCGAGAAACTGGTCGATTGGGAGGTGGGATACCGCTTCCAAAGCCCCAAGTTCACAGCAGGAGTGAACCTCTACCTGATGAACTACACCAACCAGTTTGTGCTGACGGGACAGCTCAACGAAATCGGCGAAATGATAGCCTCCAACGACAACAGCGGCAAGTCCTATCGTGCTGGCATTGAGCTGGAAGCCGCATGGCAACCCGTGAAGTGGTTCCGCTGGGACGCCAACGCCACCTTCAGCAAAAACCGCAACAAAGACTGGACGGTGAACGCTGTGGAGGACAACACGTGGAACGACCAAGGCGTGCTCAACCTCGGCGAGACGAAGACTGCCTTCTCGCCCGAGTGCATCTTCAACAACATCTTCACGTTCCAGCACCGCGGATTCAAGGCACAACTCATCAGCCAATACACAGGCGAGCAGTACATGACCAACACGGGCTTCCGCTATGCCCAAGTGGGCGACGACCGCATCAAGATGACGCTCAGCGACTACTTCACGCAGAACCTCGACCTCTCCTACACGTTCAAGATGGGCGCACTAAAAAGCGGCACGATCGGTGTCACCTTCTACAACCTCACTTCGCTCAAGTACGACAACAACGGCTGGGCATACTGCGAAATCGGCAAGGATGCCAACGGCAAAGCCTACGCATGGACGACCGACCTCTACGAGAGCGGTTTCGCCCCACAGGCTCCCTTCCACTTCATGGCACACCTGTCGTTAAACTTCTAAACAATGCAAACATTCCTCTCCACACACTGGCTCGACATGCTGACCACGATACTCGGACTCTTCTACATCTGGTTCGAGTATCGTGCCAGCATCGCCCTGTGGTTCATCGGCATCGTGCTGCCAGCCCTCGACATCATCCTCTACTGGCAGCACGGGCTTTACGGCGACGCTGGCATGGCGATATACTACACCCTCGCAGCCCTCTACGGATACTGCGTGTGGAAATGGGGCAAGAACGGGAAGCACGAGAAGCCCATCAACCACCTGCCCCAGCGGTATTACCTCCCCATCGCGGTAGGTTTCCTCCTTGCATGGGCAGCCACCTATTATGTGCTCACCACTTGGACCGACTCCACCGTCCCCGTGCTCGACTCCTTCACCAACGCCCTCTCCATCGTCGGCATGTGGGCACTGGCACATAAGCACGTCGAACACTGGCTGTTCTGGATTGTGGTCGAAGTCGTGAGCTGCATCCTCTACGCACAGAAAGGACTCCCCTTCAAATCAGGTCTCTACGGATTGTATTTCATCATCGCAATACTCGGATATTTCAAATGGAAACGACTCATGACACCGTCATCCTCGCCGCAGGAGACTACCCCACCCACCCCATAGCACTCGGCATCCTGAAACACGCCCAACGCATAGTCTGCTGTGACGAAGCCGCACAGACGCTGCTCTCCCACGGACACATCCCCTACGCCATCGTGGGCGACGGCGATTCGCTCCCCTCCCACATCAGGCAGCAGTACCCCCACCTCATCCACACCGTCCAAGAGCAGGAATACAACGACCTGACCAAAGCCACACGCTTCGTAATCAACAACATCCGCCCAGCGCAAAAGTCCATCGCCTACATTGGCTGCACAGGCAAACGCGAGGACCACACCCTTGGCAACGTCTCGCTCATGGCTTTCTATCTACGCGAGTTCCACATACAGCCCACCATGTACACCGACCACGGCTTCTTCATCCCCGCATACGGCACACAGACCTTCCCCAGCTTCCCTCGCCAGCAAGTCAGCATCTTCCGCATCCACTGCAACGAACTCACCTCCGAGGGACTCCGCTGGAACGCCTACCCCTACACCGACTGGTGGCAAGGCACACTCAACGAAGCCACTGGCGACACCTTCACCATCCACTCCGATGGCGAGTACATCATCTACCAAACCTATGAGGGCAAAACACCAACTCCGACACTTCTCTGAGCCTCCCACTCCTTACCCCTAAATATCCCCTCTAAATCGATGTCCCCGACATCGACCAATCGGAGTCCCCGACATCGGTTGACCGATGTCGGGGACTCCGATTTTGAGGCTGTGGAAGCACACCACACGCAGAAGCC
>CAMWJL010000136.1 GCA_947174565.1 uncultured Prevotellaceae bacterium
AAGTGGGGTGGTGTCGTTGATGACATCGTCCTCGTCGGTCTCTACGCTCTTCTTCTCCTTGTCATCCCACTTGGTTTTCTTGCCGAAAGCGACAGGAACAGGCAGGAACTTGCAGTACTTGTTCAGCAGCTCGCTGATTTTGTACTTTTCGAGGAAGTCCTTGCAGTCATCGTCTATGTACATCACGATGTCTGTACCGCGGTCAGTCTTTTCAGCATCTTCGATGGTGAACGAAGGGCTGCCATCGCAACTCCATTTCACCGCTTTGCTTCCTTCCTGCCAGCTCTTAGTGATGATTTCCACTTTCTTGCTCACCATGAAGGAAGAGTAGAAACCCAAGCCGAAGTGACCGATGATGGCATTGGCATCTTCTTTATACTTGTCGAGGAAGTCGTTGGCACCCGAGAAGGCTATTTGGTTGATGTACTTGTCTATCTCCTCTTCGGTCATGCCGATACCACGGTCGCTCACAGTGAGTGTGCCCTTGTCCTTATCGACGCTCACATGTACGGTCAGGTCTCCTGCCTCCTCTTTCAACTCACCCTTGCTGGCAAGGGTTTTCAACTTCTGAGTGGCATCGACAGCGTTGCTCACGATTTCGCGGATAAAGATGTCATGGTCGCTGTAGAGAAACTTTTTGATGACGGGGAAGATGTTCTCTGTTGTAACCCCGATGTTACCTTGTTGAGCCATATTGTAAATGTTTGTATAGTAGTTGTTTGTTGTTTCTGAATGCTCATATATGGCAAAAAAAATGCCAGCCATGAGAATGACTGACATTTTGTCGGTGTGACAGGGTTAAGATGAATGAGGTAGTTCTATGACGGCATCATCGAAGATGTACCACAGATAAGCCTTGATGTTGGTGTAGCCGATTTGAGTCAGCAACTGCTTGTACTCTTCTATCTGTTGAAGATTTTTGGTTGGTGGGACAAGCGTGCCATCAATCGTTTTGTTCACAGCCCCACGAGTGGTTTTGTAGTCAATAATGATGGCTTGTTGCCCGTTCACCACTACGCGGTCAGGACGCCGAATGGTGGGTTGCCGTTGTTCGAGGAAGAGGATGGCGCGCTCGTTAAGCACTTGCCAATCAGGCGAGAACCATTGGGGGTGTTCATGGGAAATGTTTCCTATGAGTTTGGTCACAGTCGTTTCTGCTTCCCTTGCGTCCAATAGGGTAGTGAAACATCCTTTCGACTCGAGCAACTGAATGGCGTGGGGTATATCATCTATGGTATGAATGTTCTCGAAAATGCTGTGGTAGAGATTTCCTATGCTGATGAGGCGAATACGTTGGGCATGCCGTTGCATAGAGGGGGAGTCTTCGGTCATGAAGAGGTCTGACTCGTAGCTTTGGCGGAACTGTGCCACCGAGGGAAGGGAGGTGTAAGCAACGGATATGGGTGAGAAATCTCCCTGCATTGGGTTCTTCTCCTTTGTCTCTTTCTTCTCAATGGCAGGAACAATGTATCCATAGTGATAAACGGTGATGACACCCTCCACATCGTGCTGTTTCATTTGTGGGGGCATGGCTTTCATGAGGAACGACTGTGCGCTGTCTATTGAAGAGTATCCATCGGTAGTTGCATCCAATGGTGCGTCTATCTTGTTGCCAGTCAGAATGATAAGGTTATGTTTGGCACGCGTAAATGCAACGTAGAGAACATTGATGTTATCTACCAGCGTGCGCAACTCCTCCTCGCGTCTGTCATCGGCAAAGATGCTGTCATCTTTGGCTTTATTGACACTGATGGGCAGTAGCGGAACTTGGTTGTAGGGGGCATGATGGGGAATGCACCACATCACCTCTTTGTCTTTCGGCTTAATGGGCCAAGAGCACGAAGGAATGATAACGGAGTGGAACTCCAAACCTTTTGATTTGTGCATGGTCATGATGCGCACTCCGTCTGATGTTCCGTTGGGGATGGTCTTATTGCAGAGTTTCTCATCCCATGCTTGCAAAAAGGTATCGAGGTCAGAGTGATGGTCTTCCATGAATTGCGCCACCATATCGCAGAAGAAGAGGAGATAGGCATCCTGACCAGGCATCGTGTCCAAATGGAAGATTTGGCAGATGTCTTCCACCTGTTCAGGAAGAGGTTTGAAGCGCAGTTCCTCACACGCTTGTTCGCTGAATGCAGAAGGAAGTTCTTTAACATGGTGTTTGAGCGCAGTCATGTGTAGCTTATTATCGGGATTCGCTAATACCCGTAGAACACAGATAATCAAGTTAATGGCTGGCGATGCCCCTATGCTGAAAGCTTCGTCTGATACAACTTTTACGGGTAGCATGTCTTGATGTGCATCGAAGTAGTCACTGATGAGAGGAACTTCTTTGTTGGTTCTCACTAAAATGGTGATATCATGGAGGGGGACACCATGCTCCATCAGTTCCTTAACCGCAACTTGGATGCGCTGTAAAGTTGCCTCTCCATAGTCAGCAGATGTTCCTTTTTCCCATGCATCAGGTAACTCATTCGGGTCAATGTCGTGGTAATCGATGTTTTCCACACAAACATAGCCTGCATCTTCATCTTTCTTAGCACTTTGTGCCACATCGCCATAGGCAGTGAGCAGGGCTGGACATTCCTCTTTTAGGATGTTGACGGCACGGGTGAAGAGGGCGTTGTTGAACTCCACCACACGCTTGGAGGAACGGTAGTTGAATTTTGCAGGAATCTGCTCCATGTGGTTTCGCAACTCGGTATCGTGTTCGATGTTGTTCAGAATCTGCCAATCGGAGTTGCGAAAGCGGTAAATGCTTTGCTTTACATCGCCAACAATCAGGCACGAGCCATCCATCGCTAAGCTGTTAAGGATGAGTGGTTTGAAATTGCCCCATTGCAAAACAGATGTGTCTTGGAACTCATCAATCATGATATGTTTGATGACAGATCCTGTCTTTTCATAGATGAAAGGGATGTCTTGGTTGTTGATGACGTTGCGTAAGAAGTTTGCGGTTTCTGGCAGCAAGAAGCGATTTCCGCTTTCGTTAAGTGTTTTAATGGTACTGCTGATTTTATTCAGCAACATGAGCGAATATAGATGTTGACCTATTGCGGTAACTGTGTGGAGGTGGGTCACATATTCATCGTGTAGTTCAAATAGTTGGCGCAACATAGGCATCAACTGGTTCTCCACCGAAGATTGCAGAGAAGAGCGGTTCTTTGATGTCTTCTTGAACCATTTGTCTGCATTTGTCGTGTACTCTTTGATGGTGTCCGAAAAAGTGCCACGGCTTTGGTTGGATGGTTCGGTGATTGTGTAGCTGCATACTTTGTCGATGAAACTCACAATGGTTTTGCCTCCATCCTTCTCTGTCATGCCGCTATCGTTGTATGCGGTTCTCAATCTTTTCCCTAATGAGATGACCGCCTCCTTCTTTTGGACGAGAAACGCGTTGATGATGGAACGATATTGGGAGATGACCCCAAAATCTGTAATCTTCTTTCTTACGTCCTCACCGTGAATTAGGTAGTTCTCTTTGAAGATGTTACGCCCAAATTCCTTTACCGTTTCCTCTACTTGCCAAGAACGATTCTCCCGAATCTTCTCTTCAATAAACCCAATGATGGTACGGAACTCGCTTGAACCCTCTTTTAAGTTGCTGACAATCTGGTCAACAGCATCGCTGAGCACTTCTGTTTCATCCAGCTCCACTTTCATCTTCACCGAGAGTTCCAACTCGTTAGCTATCTCGCGTACAATGCCTTGAAAAAAAGAATCAATCGTTTCAATATGGAAACGACTATAATCATGAATGATATTTTCCAGTGCTTCCTTGGCTCTTGCTTGC
Source organism: uncultured Prevotellaceae bacterium (assembly GCA_947174565.1). GTDB lineage: Bacteria > Bacteroidota > Bacteroidia > Bacteroidales > Bacteroidaceae > Minthosoma. Next base: position 3,797 of record CAMWJL010000136.1, read on the forward strand.
AGAGTAGCACGATTCATTTCTGCTAAAACCGAGTGCCATGGCTCTTCCTGATACAGTGGTGAATCTTGTCTCGCTTTCAGATTCGCAAGAATGTTTTCTACATAGCTATCAGCACTTGGTAGCCCATGGGCGATAACATACAGCGTACTCAAAATACGTTGCTTCATCTCGGTTGTCGCCTTGTTCGTAAAGGTGACAGCCAAAATATTCTGATACTCTAACGGATTGATAGCCAGCAGTGCAATATACTCGACTGCCAGCGTAAACGTCTTGCCTGAACCAGCTGACGCTTTATATATCCGCAGTGGTTTCATGGTTCGTCGATGTCTGTCTAAAAAAGGACGTATTCTGTAAGGGAACGACTTGTTCCCTTACAGAGTCATTTGTATGTATCGTTACCGAAGTTCATCGCTTGTGTATCCTTCGGGCAGACGGCGGCAGTTGTAGCTGGAGGCCATGATTTCACCATAAGCACCTGCGGAAAGGATAGCGAGTAAGTCGCCACGATGAGTCTTTGGCAAACGAATCCCCTTGTCAAAAGTGTCGCTTGATTCACAGATAGGTCCAACCACATCGTAAGTCTCTTCTGCTTCGTTGCTACAAAGATTGATAATACGATGGTGGGCATCGTAAAGTGCAGGACGGATGAGGTCGGTGAAACCAGCATCAACAATGGCAAATTGCTTGACGGAGACTTGTTTTACATAGTTGACTTTGGTGATGAGTGCTCCACATTGGGCAACGACAGCACGACCAAGCTCGAAATGCACCGTCTGTCCAGGACGAACTTTCAGGTACTTCTCATAAACAGCGAAGTAGTCCTTGAAATTAGGGACGGGCGTGCCCTGTGGGTCTTCATAATCAACGCCAAGACCACCACCTACATTGATGATGTCCAGATGGATACCTTGTGCTTCCAGACGATCTTGCAATTCGTTAATGCGGTTGGCGAGCGCGATGAAGTCGTCCATCTCCAAAATCTGTGAACCAATATGGAAGTGAAGTCCTTTGAACTGTACATTCTTCATGCTTTGTGCCAAGCGGATGACCTTTTCCATGTCTTCCATTGCGATGCCAAACTTGTTTTCAGCCAAGCCAGTAGTGATGTGTGCGTGAGTGTGAGCACCTACGTTTGGATTGATACGGAAACAGATTGTAGCCACCTTATTTTTACGGGCGGCAATCTCGTTGATAACCTCCAGTTCAGGGATGCTCTCAACGTTGAAGCAGAAGATTTCCTTGTCTAACCCCAATTCAATCTCCCAATCGCTTTTGCCTACACCTGCAAAAACAATTTTGTTGGCAGGGAAACCAGCCTTGAGTACTTGTTCTATCTCGCCACCTGATACGCAGTCAATGCCCAAACCTGCCTTGTTAATGACTTTGAGCACTTTGATGTTGGCGTTTGCCTTTACCGCATAGTGAACGAAATAGTTGTCGTGTTTCTTTGTCTCTGTGTTGATTGCGTCAAGGGTTTGGCGCAAGATGGTTGTATCATAATAATAGAAAGGTGTGCGGATACCCGCAAACCTTTCTACATTCAGTTCAATACTCATAATTTTATTCATTAAATAGATGGTCAGAGAGTGATTGGAGTGCCTTCTTCTTGTCATCAGCGGAGATGAGGAAGGATATGTTGTGGTTTGAACCGCCATAGGAAATCATGCGGACAGGGATGTCCTTTAATGCTTCGGTTGCTTTGCTCTCAAAACCGACATTTTCAGCATCGAGATCACCTACCACACAGATGATGCACATGTCTTTGTCAACATGTACGTGACCAAACTTCTTCAATTCGTTCACGATGGCATCAAGGTGCGTGACATTATCAATGGATACGCTTACGCCTACTTCGGAAGTGGCAATCATGTCGATGGAAGTCTTATATGATTCAAAGATTTCAAAAACCTTGCGCAAGAATCCGTATGCCAGCAACATACGCGATGAAGTAATCTTGATGGCAGTGATGTTGTCCTTTGCAGCAACAGCCTTGATTTTCCCGTGCTCAGTCTCGTTGCTGATGACTGTACCAGGAGCCGTTGGGTCCATCGTGTTCAGCAACTTCACAGGGATGCCAGCATATTTGGCTGGCTGTACGCAGGTGGGATGCAGAATCTTGGCTCCGAAGTAGGCAAGTTCAGCAGCTTCCTCGAAATGCAGGTGATTGACAGGTGAGGTGTGCTCTACGAAACGTGGGTCGTTGTTATGCATACCGTCGATGTCTGTCCAAATTTGGATTTCAGAAGCACCTACTGCCGCACCGATGAGTGATGCTGTGTAGTCGCTACCGCCACGCTGGAGATTATCCACCTCGCCATAGGCATTGCGACAGATAAATCCTTGTGTGATATAGATTTCCTTGCCTGGATTCTCTTCGAGTTGTGCCTTGATTTTCTCACGAATGTACTCAAGGTCAGGCTCCGAATTTTTGTCAGTGCGCATGAACTCCAGTGCTGGAATCAGTACTGCATTGTAACCTTGTTCCACAAGATAGTTCGTCACCATGTTGGTAGAGAGAATCTCTCCCTGAGCCACAATAATTTTCTCCTCGAACATCGTAAAGATGCCTTTGGTGAAGGAACGCAGATAGTCAAACACCTCTTTCAAGAAAGCGTGTGTCTTCTGCTTCATTTCGGGAGTGGAGTAGAGTTCCTCCACATGCTTCTTGTATTT
>CAMWJL010000137.1 GCA_947174565.1 uncultured Prevotellaceae bacterium
CGCATACATGCCGCTCCCGCTGATGTTCTCGGTCCACACACACTCAGCGGGGGTCTGCATCCACATGCCTGGATGTCCTCCTGGGATGTTGCGTTTCATGATGGTGTCGCGTAGAGCGATGTAAGGCTTTTTCGTAAACATCTTCTCGCTTACATAAGGCAGCGAGTAGATGCAGATGTTCTGAATGGACGACAAACCGTCGTCGCTGGCCCAAATGAAATTGTCGCCCACTTTCACCTTCTTTATATCGATGGGGATGTAGAACTCGCAGTCAAACATTTCCTTCACTTGCTTGGCAAACTTCACGTTATGCTTGAAATATAGGTCGTTAGCCTCTCGGTTGATTTCCTCGCTGGTAATCAAGCTCTCGATGCCCTTGGCGTGCTCTGTGATGTAGATGGAAGCCTCCACTTGGTTCGGTGCATTGAGCGTCATGATGAGCTGGGGAGTGGAATGCACATCCTTCTCCACCGTCATCTTCGCCTTCGTGTATTCGTTGCCAATGCGGATACGGAAGATATTGCGGAACAGATGTGTAATCTTGTCGTAGTGCTCTTCCGTGATGTGGCTCTTATGGAATTGTGGTTCATCTTGAGGAAGCCCTCTCAATGGCTTGTCTAAGATGTTTTGGATGGCTTTGCCTGCATAGCCCGTCCACACGCTGTCGTCTGCCACTACCATCACCTCATAAGGGTTGCCTGACGACGCTGGAGTCAACAGGCTTGTGCTTCTGCGGTGGCGACCATTCTTTGTGGGTTCGTCACAAGCGGAAAAGACCAATGCGGTCAGTAAAAGTATTGCGATTAGTTTGAATTTCATATTGTTTACATGGTTACGATTAGGCGTTATAGTGTCTGTGATGATGTTTTTTTATTCTCCGAGATTCGCTCTGTGCGTGAACTGGTAGATAGCAAGCCGCATGCCGCCCAGATGTCCTGCCCCCTTGATGCTCTAATCGTGGTAGTGATTCCGTGATTGTTCAGATAGTCGCGGAAGTGTTCCATCGTTGTCATGCTTACTTCTTTTAGAGGTACGTCAGGTACTCGATGCCAACGAATCAGATTGACTCTGCAATCTAATCCTTGCAGTAGTTTCAACAATTCCTTGGCATGGAGCGTCGAATCGTTTGTGCCGCCAAACATCGTGTATTCAAAGGTGATGCGTCGCTGATGACTCCAGTCGTATTCCTTCAGCAAAGCCACAATGTCGCTGATGGTGAATTGTTTCTCAGCTGGCATCAGTTGCAGACGCTGTTCGGGGATAGGAGAGTGGAGCGAGACGGCTACATGGCATTCACTCTCATCAAGCAGTCTCCTCATCGTCGTTTTCAGTCCCACGGTCGATACGGTGATGCGCCGCGGACTCCAAGCCCAACCGTAATCAGCCGTCAGAATCTGTATAGATTTCAGTACATTGTCAAAGTTGTCGAGCGGTTCTCCTTGCCCCATATAGACAATGTTACTCAGCGGTGTTAGGCCTTCTTCTGCCCCAAGCTGATTCACCGTGTAGATTTGGTTGAGGATGTCCCTCACGGTCAGGTTGCCGTGCCAACCTTGCTTGCCTGTCTGGCAAAACTGGCAATTCATCTTGCAGCCCACTTGGCAACTCACACACAGCGTAGCACGGTCACTATCAGGGATATAAACCGTCTCCACAAACTGACCGTCTTCCGTAGGGAAGAGGTATTTCATTGTGCCGTCCTTACTGCGGTTTGTCTCTATCGGTGCTGCGCTTCCCACACAAAACAGCGAATCCAACTTCTCACGGTTTGCTTTTGAGAGGTTGGTCATTTCGTCGATAGAATGTACATGCTTGTCATACATCCACTGCGCTATTTGCTTCGCCGTGAATTTAGGCATGGAGAGTTGCAGGCACACGTCCTGCAACTCTTCCAATGTCATTCCTAATAGTGGGGTCTTCGTCATTTACAAATTGTGTTGTCCGCATGGTGAGATTCACCCAATGCGCGGACTTGTTTACCAAGCAAAGAGGGGGTAACTCTTCATTGTCTCATTCACCTCGCCGCGTACCTTAGCGATGACTGCCTCGTTTTCAGGGTCGTTGAGCACTTCCTCAATCCATGCTGCAATCTTCACCATGAGGTCTTCCTTCGCGCCACGAGTCGTGATGGCAGGTGTGCCAAGACGGAATCCCGAAGTCTGGAAAGCAGAACGAGTGTCGAATGGAACCATATTCTTGTTGATGGTGATGTCGGCTGCAACGAGCGCATTCTCAGCCACCTTACCTGTCAGGTCAGGGTACTTTGTGCGGAGGTCAACCAACATGGAGTGGTTGTCAGTGCCGCCACTTACGATGGCGAAACCTCGCTTGGTCAGTTCCTCTGCCAACACGGCAGCGTTCTTCTTTACCTGCTGGGCATATTCCTTGAACTCAGGCTTCAAAGCCTCGCCGAAAGCCACAGCCTTGGCAGCAATCACGTGTTCCAAAGGACCGCCCTGCTGACCAGGGAATACAGCAGAGTTGATAAGTTGAGACATCTTCTTCACCACGCCCTTGGGAGTCGTGTAACCCCATGGGTTGTCGAAGTCTTTGCCGAGCAGGATGAGACCGCCACGAGGACCACGGAGTGTCTTGTGGGTTGTGGTGGTTACGATGTGAGCGTACTTCACAGGGTTCTCCAACAAACCTGCTGCGATGAGACCTGCGGGATGAGCCATGTCAATCATCAGGAGTGCGCCAACCTCATCTGCAATCTTGCGCATACGGGCATAGTCCCATTCACGGCTGTAAGCCGAACCGCCACCGATGATGAGTTTGGGTTTGTGTTCCTTTGCCAATGCCTCCATTTCGTCATAATCCACACGACCTGTCTCTTTGTTAAGGTTGTAACCAACTGGCTTGTAGAGGATTCCAGACGTGTTGACAAGCGAACCATGAGAAAGGTGACCGCCATGGTCAAGGTTCAGTCCCATGAACACGTCACCTGGCTTCAGCACAGCCAGCAGCACGGCGGCATTTGCCTGTGCGCCCGAGTGAGGCTGCACGTTGGCATATTCAGCACCAAAGAGTTGGCAAGCGCGGTCAATAGCCAACTGCTCGATTTCGTCCACCACTTGGCAACCGCCATAATAGCGATGGCCAGGATAACCTTCGGCATATTTGTTCGTGCAGTAGCTGCCCATAGCCTCCATCACCTGATCGCTCACGAAATTCTCTGATGCAATCAATTCGATGCCTTTCAGCTGACGCTGATGCTCCTTCTCAATCAAAGAGAAGATGACGTTGTCTCTTTCCATTTTCTTTTATTATATGTGTTTATGATTGTTGTTCCTTTTTCTCGTTTTTCCTATAAAAACATGCAAAAGTACTTATAATTGTCGGGACGGCAAAATTTGTATTGGAAAAAGTTGTATATTTGCCCCCTCATTGACAAGATTTGACACTGATATGCAACCATTAGCAGAGAGATTGCGTCCGCAGACGTTGGACGAATATATAGGGCAAAAGCACCTCGTTGGCACAGGGGCAGTGATTCGCCGCATGATTGAGCAGAAACGCATTGCGTCGTTCATCCTGTGGGGACCTCCAGGCGTAGGAAAGACCACGTTGGCTGGCATCATCGCCAAAACATTGGATGTGCCGTTCTTCACGCTGAGTGCCGTCACGTCGGGCGTGAAGGATGTGCGCGAGGTGATAGAGAGAGCGAAGTCCTCATCGTTTTTCGGCAATGTGCGGGGTGGAGTGTCTCCCATTCTGTTCATTGACGAAATTCACCGTTTCTCGAAGTCGCAGCAGGACAGCCTTTTGGGAGCAGTGGAGCAGGGGACGGTCACGCTGATTGGTGCAACGACTGAAAACCCGTCCTTTGAGGTCATTCGTCCGCTCTTGAGCCGCTGTCAAGTCTATGTATTGAAGAGTCTTGAGAAAGACGATTTGCTCGGCTTGCTCGACCACGCACTGAAGACGGATGTGTTCCTGAAGGATAGAAAAATTGATGTGCAGGAAACCACCGCCATGATGCGTTATAGCGGTGGCGATGCCCGAAAATTCTTGAATATCCTTGAACTGGTAACTGAAACATCCTCAGTGATTAACGATAAAATCGTTACAGATACGCTCCAGCAGAATCCGTTGGCATACGACAAGGATGGAGAGATGCACTACGACATCATTTCTGCCTTCATCAAGAGCATCCGTGGCAGTGACCCTGATGCTGCGATTTACTATCTTGCTCGCATGATTGAGGGCGGTGAAGACCCCATCTTCATCGCACGTCGTCTTGTCATTTCTGCCAGTGAAGACATCGGGCTTGCCAATCCTAACGCCCTCTTGTTAGCCAATGCCGCTTTCGACACCGTTTCTAAGATTGGTATGCCCGAGGGGCGTATTCCTTTGGCAGAAGCAACCGTCTATTTGGCGACTTCACCCAAGAGCAATTCAGCCTATCAAGCCATCAACGATGCCTTGCAGTATGTCGGTGAGACAGGAAATTTACCTGTCCCCCTCCATTTGCGCAATGCTCCCACCAAGCTCATGTCCCAACTCGGCTATGGCAAGGATTATAAGTATGCCCATGCCTACGAAGGCAATTTTGTTCAGCAGCAGTTTCTGCCCGACGGAGCTACCACGGCTCGCTTTTGGCATCCACAGGAGAATGCGTCAGAGAACAAATTGCATGAACGCATGAAACAGCTGTGGGGAAATCGTTTTGAGAAGTAGTTGTCCAAAGAAAGATTGGATGATTGAAGCCCCGAAAGCCAACATCGGTTTTCGGGGCTTTTTGTGTCATCACATACACGGCTTGCCTACATATGAAGAAAGAAGATTTGAAAGCAGCCATCAAGGCTAACTTTGAGACAACGAGTTTGTTGCCGCAATATGTGCATGTTTTTCACACTTTTTATTTTTTGCCCATAAAGATAGTATTTACAGTGAGTTTGCCTGATTTTCATCTTCATTTTTGGCACATAGACCAGCGATTGACTTGTAAGCCACGAAATGATTAACGGGAAATAACCTTAAAAAGAGGAGTCTTAGTGTTAAAAGACTCCTCTTTTTAAGGTTATTTCGTTGGTTTCACGCTGCTATATTTAACCCATACCATTCTATTGTCGTTAAGTTTTATCCTAACCTTTCCGATTCTTATTCTCACAACCTCCGCTTTAGTTCCTTTTGCTAGTATCACGGAATTTTTTGATTTTGCGATGGAAGCAAACATGACATCGTTTTTCTGGTTTGCATACTTTATTGCGGCATCAAGTGTCGCCTCGTCCAGGCATCCGATACAGTCATTAACAATTTGGACAGTTGCTCCAGTCCGTATTTTTAGGCCTTGGCCACTTGCTGATGACAATGTACAAAAAAACATTACCATTACTGCAAGAATTTTAGATGTTTTGATTAAAAGTTTTTTCATTTTGTAATTTGTTAAAGTTTATTTGTCTTTTATTTATTACTTGGCATTCCATCCACAGGTTTACCTGTGGCTTCCTCTATCAGTTCACTGATTGCTGCGGCACGTTTGTTGTAGAATGTGTAGAAATCATCGTTCCTGAATGATTCAATGTCAATGGCATGTGATGCTACAAAACTGTTATAGGTCTCAGAATTGATGTGCAGTCTCTTTTCTACACGTTCTGAATACTTGCTTGGCGCGTCACCTTGGATAAAGCGATTACTTCTTGCATATAGTGGTGTCTTGTTAATAACGGAGTTCCACAAATCTTGTGGAATGTTATTCTCTGCTTTTGTACACCAGTTGACTGGGAAAATGTGGTGAATATCCGTTGCTTCATCAACATAAGATGCAAAGTCCATAAGCCCACCAGAAATTAAGTCAGTTGCTCCATTTTTCAAAATGAGAGCCATTACACCCTTGTATGCTGCACTGTTGCGTGTGTATAGCCTTTGCAGACGTGAATAGTGGAAATTAGAACGTATTATCGTATCGGGAAGTTCTTCACAGTTTTTTGCCCATTTCATCATTCCCACAATATCTGTAGCGTATCGTGTCTCATTAGCGCCTCCATAGAGTTCGCCGAACACCCCACACCAATACCATTGCTCCAGTTTTGCTTTGTTGGTTGCATCAAACCACAAGTTCTTGTCGATGGCAAATAGTACAGACAGCGGAATGAGTTGGGAAGTGTAGGGTAAATCGACGCTGGTGTAGATTTTCAAGTTTTGCTGTATGAACTTTACAGCCTCCTTGATTCCGTCGATAAGTTTATCCCGATACTGCTGATAGTCGTAAAGTTCAAGTGACAGAACATCTTTCTTTTTGCAACTGACACCGATGCGCTCACCCTTGGCAAACTTATGGTAGTTGCTTAGCAGGGTTATGGCAGTAAGGAAATCGGTGCCACCAAATGCCTGTGGATTGTTCTTGAACTTCAGCACATTATTGCCTTTTAGATTGTCCCAGATTTTTGTCCAATCGTCTCGTAATTTGAATCCGTCGGCAGCGAATGAGGCAGTCACCAGTTCAAAGA
>CAMWJL010000138.1 GCA_947174565.1 uncultured Prevotellaceae bacterium
ACCTATTAAGTCGGCGGCAGCGTCATATGTGTAGAAGAGACAGACAGCACGCCGTCCAAGCCGATGGTGTTTATGCTTTGTTGGGCATTCGCCACCACACGCGGTTTGGCGTGGAAGGCGATGCCGAGACCTGCCTGAGAGAGCATGGGCAGGTCGTTCGCCCCGTCGCCCACAGCGATGGTCTGCTGCAAATCGACCTTCTCCACCTGTGCAATGAGTTTCAGCAGTTCTGCCTTGCGTTTACCATCTACAATCTCACCCACATAGTTTCCTGTCAGGTGTCCTGTCTCGTCTATCTCCAATTCGTTGGCATACACATAGTCGATGCCGTACTTCTTTTGGATATATTCGCCAAAGAAAGTGAAACCGCCTGAGAGGATAGCAATCTTGTAGCCGTACTTCTTCAGCACATACATCAACCTATCCACTCCTTCCGTGAAGGGCAGGTTCTCTGCAATCTCGTGCATCACGCTCACGTCCAGCCCTTTCAGCAGCTTGCACCGTTGTGTGAAACTTTCTTTGAAGTCAATCTCGCCCCTCATCGCACTGGCTGTAATGGCTGCCACTTGGTCATACACCCCGTTCCTCCGTGCCAGTTCGTCAATCACCTCCGTCTGAATCAGCGTCGAGTCCATGTCGAAGCAGATGAGGCGGCGCATTCGGTGATACATATTATCTATCTGGAACGAACAATCCACCTCTAACTCGCTGGACATCCTGAGCAGTTCTCCATGAAGTGCCTCTTTGTCTTTGGGCACACCGCGCACGGAGAACTGGATGCACGCCCTTGTTTTCTCCATCGGATGCAGGATGCTCGCACGCCCCGAGAGTCGCTTGATGCCATCAATGTTCAGCCCTTGGTCGGCAATGAGCTTGCTCACCGCCTCGATTTGGCGGGCACGCAAGCGTCGTCCCAACACGGTCAGGATGTAGCGGTTCTTGCCCTGTCTGCCCACCCATGCCTCGTATTCATCCATGGTGACAGGCGCAAAGCCGATGTTCACGGCTAATTCGCTGGCCTTGAAGAGAAGGTCCTTCATTACATGTCCCGAATGTTCCTCCGCCACACGAATCAGCACACCCAACGACAGTGTTGAATGGATGTCAGCCTGTCCAATGTCCTGAATATCCACGTCGTAACGAGACAAGATGTCCATGATGCTTGCTGTCAGCCCAGGGCGGTCTTCGCCCGTGATGCGCAGCAGTATGAGTTCTTCCATATAGGGCTTATTATATAATATATTGTATAATGGGTACAAAGGTAAGAAAATAATTGACAATTCGCAATAGGCAGCAGACAATTTTGCTGTCCAGCCAGCATTCCAACGTTGAAAGCGCACCGAAAGGATGTTTGTCTGTGCCCGACGAGTTGGTGATGAAGCCTTTTTGTCACATACTCTAAAATGCGTGTTACGAGACAGCAAATATGGAAGTGGGACAAATCTGTATATTTGTGCCCGTAAACCATTCTGAGAAAGAAGACTAACAACCAAACCCTTGAAAATATGAAAGGAAATATGATTAAACTCGTTAAGAAGGCAAGGAGAGGCGTACTGGGCGCAATGCCTGCCTGTCTCTTGCTGGGTACTGCCATCCTGTCGCCACAGATGGCTCAAGCGCAGCTGTCGTCCAACCCCGACAAGTTCCTTGGTAACATCACGACTGGCAACAACCAAGTGGATTATGGCAAGGAAGCGTTCCACACGCTGTGGAATCAGATTACTCCCGAAAATGCCACCAAGTGGGATGCTTGTGAAGGCAGCAGGGGAAACTACACATTCGGTGGAGCTGACCAATCCGCCAACTATGCCAAGAAGTGGGGCTTCCCCTTCAAGTTCCACACCCTCGTATGGGGCTCGCAGTTCCCCGGCTGGATGAAGAGCCTCTCGGTGGCAGAGCGCAACAAAGCCATTGTGGCGTGGTTCGATGCCGTGAAGAAACACTATCCAGACCTCGAAATCATCGACGTGGTGAACGAGGCGGTCGAAGGTCATCAGGCTGATACTCACTATATCAAGGATGCGCTGGGCGGAGGCGGAAAGACTGGCTACGACTGGATTATCAAAGCCTTCGAGATGGCTCATGAGCGTTGGCCCAACGCCATTCTCATCTACAACGATTTCAACACCTTCCAGTGGAACACCGACCAATACATCGACCTCGTGCGTACCATCCGCGATGCCGGTGCGCCAGTGGATGCCTATGGCTGTCAGTCGCACGACCTCACCGATTGTAGCGCGACCAACTTCAGGTCGGCGATGGTGAAGATTCAGAACGCTTTGAAGATGCCCATGTACTCCACCGAGTATGACATCGGCACCGAAGACGACCAGCTGCAGCTCCAGCGATACAAGGAACAGATTCCCTATATGTGGGAAGCCGACTATTGCGCTGGTGTCACGCTCTGGGGCTACATCTACGGAAAGACTTGGGTCACCAACGGCAACTCTGGAATCATCAAGGACGGCAAAGACCGCCCTGCCATGACTTGGCTCAGGCAATACATGCAAAGCGAAAAGGCTCAAAACGCCAAGTCCCCCTTCCCCGGCATGAAGAAGGAGGCTTCTGTCTATATCAAGCCCAATACCCTCACCCCTTCCAAGGGCGAACCCTTTACCATCACGGTCAATGCACACCTGCGCACCAAGACCATCGACCACATCGACCTCTATGTGAAAGGTGTCAAATATGCCACCCTCACCGAGGCGGCTGCCGTCAATGAGAAGACCCTCGATGCTGCCTATGAAGCCGAATACACCCCTGCCACCACAGGCAAATACAGCCTCAAAGCCGTCGTGTTCGATACCGAAGGGAATCAGTATGAGCGTCAAGGTGCTTTCACAGCCTACAACCCACGCAGCCCGTTCAATGGCGCGATAGACCTGCCCGGCACCGTCGAGGCCGAGAACTTCGACAAGGGTGGCGAGGGTCTCACCTACCACGACACCAACTCTAATGCCGAAGGCAACGGCTCGTCCTACCGCAGCGATGTGGGCGGTGTTGACATCAAGAAGGTCACGGGAGTGGGCTACACCATCGGCTACACCCAGCCCGGCGAGTGGCTCGAATACACCCTCAACGTGACCGAGGCAGGATACTACACCTACGATGCCTACGTCTCGTCGGGCACTACAGGCTCCAGCTTCCTCCTGGAGGTGGAGACCGACGGTGTCACTCAGCAGCTGAGCGAAACCATTGAAGTGCCACAGACCGGCATGGGCACATGGGACAACTACGTGCCTGTACACGGCCGCACCCTTGTTTCCCTCGCCGAAGGCAAGCATGTCCTGCGCATCAACGTGACAGGTGCCAGTGGCGACATCGACAAGATTGTCTTCAACCACATAGAGCAGAACAACACCCTCCGGCTGGCTGTAAAGTCCCTTCCCACCACTGGCACTGCTGGTGAGGAAACCACCCTCAGAGCCACCGTTTCAGGCACAGCCAACAGCGTCCAGAGCGTCAACTTCTATGTGGGCGGTCAGTATGTCGGCACAGCCACGCAGTCGCCTTACGAAGTGGCTTACACGCCGAAAGCCAAAGGCTCCTACAACGTGACCGCCGAGGCCATTGATGCCGACGGCAAACTCTCGAAAGCGTTCAAATACACCTTCAAGGTGAACGCCAAGCGCACGCCATACGGCACTGCCCCTGTATCCCTCCCCGGCACCATACAGGCCGAGCGTTTCGACAAGGGTGGTGAAGGGCTCACCTTCCACGACTCCGACTCCAAGACCGAAGGCGACGGCGCATCCTATCGCACTGATGCCGAAGGTGTTGACATTGTGAAAGGCAACAACGGATATGTGTTGGGTTACACTGCCGCGAACGAGTGGACGGAATACTCCGTCAACGTGAAAGAACCAGGCAAATATACCTACGAAGCCACCGTCTCGGCAGGATACGCAGGCTCAAGCTTCCGCATCAGCCGCATCGTCAACGGAGCCACCACCGTGTTAGCGACAGTCAGCGTGCCCCAGACAGGCGACAACTCTTGGGACACCTACAAGACCGTCACAGGCGACTTGCTCCGCAACCTTGAAGAGGGCGAGCAAATCATCCGCATCACTATCATCAATGCCGGTTGTAACATCGACAAGATTAAGTTCAACTGCGTCCTCAACACCGACATAGACCCGATTGCCGATGCCCCCCAGCCATCCCAAGGCGACAACATCATCTACAACCTCCTCGGTCAGCCCGTCGATGCCTCCTACCGAGGTATTGCCATCAAGAACGGCAAGAAGTTCCTGATACGATAATAGCCCTCTTCGCTGAACGCACACATGAAAGACGCTCCCGTCCTTCATGCAGCTCCTGCAAACTCTCCGAGCACTTCAAGCTCGGAGAGTTTGTCTGTTTACGGGCTGCCACCATGCCCCTGAGGCATGCCTCCTGAAGGTGCGCTTTTTGAGCCTCTAAATCGGAGTCCCCGACATCGGTCGGTCGGAGTCGGGGACTCCGATTGGTCGATGTCGGGGACTCCGATTTTTGGTGGCTTTTTAAGGGGAAAAAGAAACCGTCATCACCTGTGGTCGGTAATGACGGCTCAAAGAGTTTGTTCCATCTGTTAATACACTCCGAATAAAGTTAATAATAAAAGCACGGCAATCAATCAAAGCTATTGCCACCCGTGTCGTCGCTGCCACCCGAACCTCCCGACGGATTGTTGCCAGGGGACGAACCACCGCCATTAGCCGTGTCTGCATCAGAGACTCCGTCCTCACTTTCTACTGAAATGTTCTTCAACATCGAGCGGAAAGCCTTGCCCGGATAGAACAAGATTTTCTTACGAGTGATGAGTTTCGCATCCAGTTCCTCCGCCGTCTCGGCACTCTTGGCTGAAAACGAAGGCTTGAAGATTCCGAAGTCGCCCATACGCACACCATGACCAATCTTCATGTAGTGGATGAGACGGTTAATGAGGGCTTCCGTCACCGCCAGCACCTGAGTCTTGGTCACACCCTGCGTCTGTGCGATTTCCTCCGCCAAGTCCTCAGCCGTGATGGTCGGATAGCGAACAGGCTTCAACACCTGCACCGTGGGCTTGTCGTCCTTGTAATTCAATGTACGCGTAGATTTTTTGTAAGTTAAGCTCATAATTTTTTACTTTTTTTAGAAGGTTAATACTCAAATCAACATTCTCTGTTTTTTTCGGTCTTGGCACATAGCCAACCGCGCATAGTTCACCCTTGTTGCTTCATAGGCATACCACGTTTTAGAGGGGTTAATACATCTGTTCCTCTGCTCCTTTTCACCTTGCAAGGGAATCAATACCTTGCCACTGTTTTTCACTCAGATCTTCGTAAAGTTCGGTGGAGCGTTGCCGAGAGCTTTACACCTGTTAGGGATTGACGATGCAAATATCAGCAGTTTGCACGGATTGTGCAAACAAAAACAGATGTTATAAAACGCAAAATACAAAAAAACATCCGATTATGATGTTATATATGTACGTTAAACTAAAACAAGAATTTGAATGTTTTATAAAACATTGGCTATAAGCGCATCTATATTACCAGCGAATTTCGTGATATTGATATTAAACGAGTAAAATAAAATACTCTTAAAATTCCTCGAAAGTTTAGGATTCTTTCAAATTCTTAAAGTCGTATTCTGAAATTAAAGCCTTTCGTCCTTTCTCAAAAAGAATTCTTTGCTCCGTTTTAAAGTCGTGATACTCATAACATATTTCCGAAAAAGGCTCCATGTTCTTATGAAAAATGCAATATATGTGAGGACAGGCAAAATAGTTGTCTCCATCTTCATTTATATCCACAATATTATAGAAAGGAATTCGTCCTATGATGTTTACATTAAGCTCTATGGTTTCACCACTATATTGGCTTTTGTCAAATTTTGATTTCAACACCCAATATCCAAAAGGATTGATAATAATCTTTTCATAAGTCCAAGGATTAGGATAAAGTTGAATGCCATCATTATATGTGTCATACAGGAAAGCTCTGAACCATGGACTTGGTTCTTCGTTTGCAGAACCTTTGGGGTAAGTCTCATCATATATAGAGTGAAGTATGACTTCTGTCTCCTTGAATTTACTTGCAGGATTTTTAATTCTATACATGAGAGCATCTCTACTGTTGTCTATTATAGGTCGCAGGAGTTTCTTTTCTATTAAGTTCTTCCCGATTTTTGAATCTTGAATTTTTTTTCTCGCTTGTTCTTCTTTGCTAATCTCACTGCCGAAAAAACGCTCTTTAACCAATCTGTATTTTTCAAGATGCAATTGACTATCAAGCGAAGTTCTTCCAACAATGAATACTTTATCAAATCCTTTATCTATGGCGTATTTCTCAAAAGCTTCGTAGGATTCCTTGGTGACATCACAAGATGTTACAACCTTAATAATTTGACCTTGATAATTA
>CAMWJL010000139.1 GCA_947174565.1 uncultured Prevotellaceae bacterium
CCCCCCCCACCCCCTGTTTTTTTTTCAAGCAGAATACGGCATCCCATATTCCTATACGTCTCGTGGGCTCCGAGATGTGTATAAGACACATCTGGAGAGATGGCGATTCTGAAGGGCATGAAGCTGTTGAGGCAGGTGGCGTTGGTGTCGCTGGTTGGGGCTGTGGTCACGTTGGCCATTTGTGCCCCTATTTATTATATGTGGCGCATGGAGGGCATTGTGTGCTCGCTGGTGCTGTGTGGTGTAGCCACGCTGGCGATTCATCTGCACGCCTCGTGCAAAGTGATTCCTTGGCAGGTATCGTTCTTCTCCAGAGAGGCTTATCGGCGTGGCATTCCGATGTTGCAGTTGGGATTGGGCTATATTGTGGCAGGTGTGTTCGGACAGGGGGCTGAGTATGTGATAAGAACGCTGATTCTGCACTTTGGCGAACTTGCCGATGTGGGACTCTACACCAGTGGATATACGTTGGCGGTGTCGTATGCGAACATCGTGTTTGTGGCGTTCGAGGCCGACTATTTCCCTCGGTTGGCGGCTGTGCAGCATGATGCCCGGCGGATGAATCAGGCGGTGAACCAACAGACGGAGGTGGGGGTGCTGCTGATGGCTCCGATGCTGACACTGTTTGTGTTGGCTATGCCTATCATCGTTCCGCTGCTTTTCTCTATGAAGTTTGTGGCTGCTGTGCCGATGGCTATTTGTGCCTCGTTCTATATGTTTTTCAAGGCGTTGACACTGCCGACGGCTTATCTTGCTTTGGCGAAAGGCGACTCGCGCATGTTCATGCTGACGGAACTGGTGTATGACGTGTTCATTGCTGTGGCGATTCCGTTAGCGTTCAAGTGGTGGGGTCTCGAAGGGGCTGGCTGGGCATTGTCGGTGGCAGGACTGCTGGATGCACTGATGATTCACTCGGTGTATGCGGTGCGTTATGGCTACCGTTTCGATTGGCGCAAGATGAAGCTGTATGGGCTTCAATTTCTGTGTCTTGGGGTGGCTGTGGCGACTGCGCTGCATGAAAATGGCTGGATGAAACTATTGACGGCTGCGGTCGTGGTGGTTTCGGTGGCTGTTTCGTTCTGTATGTTGAAAAAAACGAGACTCAAATCCTATCTAAACTGAAACGGAAGTTATGGCGAAAGTGACGGTGCTGACAGCGGTGTATAATGCAGAACGGTATCTGCGTCAGTGTTTGGATTCTCTGCGTAATCAGACCTTGACCGATTGTCAGTTTATCTGCATTGATGATTGCTCGACGGATGCTTCCAGTGTGGTGTTGCAGGAGTATGCACAGGCGGACAAACGCTTCCGTATGTTGCGCACGCCTGTGAACAGCGGTCTTGCCAAGGCTCGCAACTTGGGGCTTCAGTTTGCCCAAGGCGACTATGTGACCACGCTGGATGCGGATGATTGGTTGGCACCTGATGCGTTAGAGAGGGCATGTGAGGCACTGGAGAGAGGGCGTGCCCAATGTGCTGTGTTGGAACTGGTTGAGCATTATGAAGAGGACGGGCATGAAGAGGTTTATTCCATCCGTAGTGCCAAGCAGGAGTGGAGTGGGGAAGAGGCGTTTCGATTGAGCTTGGATTGGTCGCTGCATGGTTTATATGTGGCGGAACGGGCACTTTATGAGCGTTTCCCGTTTGATGACACCTGTCGTCTCTACAGCGATGAGAACACGACGCGCTTGCATTATCTTTATTCTGAGAAAGTTGTGCGTTGTTCAGGACGCTACTACTATCGCAAGCATGCGTCATCGATGACTATGGCTTGTTCCGTTTGTCGTTTCGATTCCATGCTTGCCAACGTGTCCATGAAGCGTCATTTGGAGGCTCTTTCTTTGGCGGACAAGCAAGCTGTGCTTGACTTCTATGAGTGTCATCGTTGGCTCAACCTCGTCGATTGCTATTGGTATTATCACCAACATCATGACGCATTCAAAGCCGAAGAACATCAGGAGATTCAGGTGCTTTTCCAACAGATGCTGCTGGGCATTGAGCGTCAACGCATTCCATGGTCGCTCAAAGGCAAATTTGGCTACTATCCTTTTCGTTTCTATCGAGTGTTCTGCGTTTGCGAAGGGCTGTACTTCCGCTTGCGAAAGTGGTTGGGACGATGACTGCGATAAGGACTCATTCGGGGAAAAGAATAGAAAACAAAAAGGAGGCTTCACATCGTTGTGAAGCCTCCTTTTTGTTTTTTATGAGAAGTGTATCTTACTTCTTCTTCATCACTGCCCAGCGGTTCATGAACTTATCAACACGACCTGCGGTGTCAACGAGCTTAGCCTTACCAGTGTAGAAGGGGTGAGAAGTTGAAGAGATTTCAATCTTGATAACGGGATACTCCTGACCTTCAAACATTTCAGTTTCGTTGCTCTTGGCTGTGGAGCGAGAGAGGAACATATCGCCGTTTGACATATCCTTGAAGATGACAGGACGATAGTTCTCGGGATGGATACCTTGTTTCATTGTTTTTTTGTTTTATACAGTCAATGTAAATACTGCTGGTGTAACAAATAATTAAGTTTCAAATGCTTTCTTTGCAAAAAGCGGCACAAAGGTACGACTTTCTATCAAACGGACAAAACAAAAAGAGATTTTTTTATCGCAAGTGGTGAAAAAGCGGCATGAAAGACAAAAAAACTCTTGACTTCTCGTTACTAACTCCCAACTTTTCTGTATCTTTGCATCGTTTTTGGAAACATTCTTTAATTTATAATAATTATCAAATACGTAAAGTTATGGTAAGCTACAAAGAACTCGGTCTCGTGAACACTCGCGAGATGTTCAAGAGAGCTGTTGCAGGCGGTTACGCTATCCCAGCTTTCAACTTCAACACAATGGAGCAGATGCAGGCTATCGTGATGGCTGCAGTGGAAACGAAGTCTCCTGTCATCATGCAGGTGTCAAAGGGCGCACGCAACTATGCTAACGGCACTATTCTCCGCAACCTTGCCAAGGGTGCTGTGGAGTATGCTAAGGAACTCGGTTGTGAGCATCCTGAGATTGTTCTTCACCTTGACCACGGTGACTCTTTCGAGCTTTGCAAGGAGTGCATCGACAATGGTTTCTCTTCTGTCATGATTGACGGTTCTTCGCTCCCTTACGAGGAGAACGTTGCGCTCGCCAAGAAGGTGGTTGACTACGCTCATCAGTTCGACGTGACCGTTGAGGCTGAGCTGGGTGTGCTCGCTGGTGTGGAGGACGAGGTTCAGGCTGCAGAGTCTCACTACACGAAGCCTGAGGAGGTGATTGACTTCGCAACTCGTACTGGTTGCGACTCTCTCGCCATCTCTATCGGTACTTCTCACGGTGCTCACAAGTTCACTCCAGATCAGTGTACACTCGTGAATGGCGTGCTCGTGCCACCACCATTGGCATTCGACATTCTCGCTGAAATCGAGAATAAACTCCCTGGTTTCCCAATCGTGCTCCACGGTTCTTCTTCTGTTCCAATGGACGAAGTGAATACCATTAACCAGTACGGTGGTCACCTCGAGGCTGCTATCGGTATTCCAGAAGAGCAGCTCCGCAAGGCTTCTAAGTCTGCTGTTTGCAAGATTAACATCGACTCTGACTCTCGTCTTGCCATGACTGCTGCTATCCGCAAGCACCTTGCTGAGCATCCTGGTGACTTCGACCCACGTCAGTACTTGAAGCCAGCTCGCGAGAACATGAAGAAGATGTACATCCACAAGATTGTGAATGTGCTGGGTTCTGACGGCAAGCTCGCTCAGTAATTGTATGATTCTGAACTGATATAAATAGGGCGCAACGATAAGCTTTTGAAACTTATTGTTGTGCCCTTTCTTGTGGGTATGCGTCAAGTTCTTTTATTGTGGCTTTGTTGGGTTGGTGCGCTGGCTGCGATGTGCGCTCAGGGGGTGGATTCGCCCCGTGTAGCAGCACGAGTTGATGGTGCGGATGGTGTGCTGGATTCGGTTTATTTGGCTCAGATTGACTCTGTTATGCAGTTGTATGAGCAGATGGAGCGTCAACGTCAGGTGGAGCAAGTCATCCATCGGTTTGAGGAGCAACGGCTCAAGAAAGAGATGTCGATGGATTTCAGTGGCATGTTGCCATTGGCACGCGGTATGCTCCTTACATGGACCGACCACAACTTCATGACGCACCCAGCTCAGTTTGAACCCAAGGGAGACCGATGCAACTGGATTGATTACGGTGTTGCGGCTACTCCCTTGCTGGCAAATTGGGTGATGAAGGCGGCTGGTGTGAAGAGCCGTTCAAAGCTGGAGCGGATGTTGACTGCCAATGCGATGGCGTTGGGTCTATCGTTTGGTGTCACAGAGTTGCTGAAGAGCACAGTGAACGAGACGCGCCCAGACTTGAGTGATAATCAATCTTTTTCATCGGGACATGCGAGTTTCGCTTTTGTGGCGGCTACGGTGTTGCATAGGGAATATGGTCATATCTCGCCGTGGATTAGTGTGGGTGGGTACACTGCTGCCACTACCACACAACTGTTGCGCATACAGCACAACAAGCATTGGATGAACGACCTTTACATGGGTGCTGGTATTGGTACGGTGAGTACGAACTTGGCGTATTTCCTGACTGATAAGATTTTTGGTGTCGGTGCTATCAACAAACCCAAGTTGCGTTTCAATGATGTGCAACGTCTCATGCAGTTCAACATGCAGCCAACGGGCTATTCGTTTGTGGCTGGCACGGAAATCGGCAACCGCATGGTGCATTTTGATGATGCGACCATGAAGTCGGGTGCTGCCATTGCGGTGGGGGCTGACCTCTCGTGGCACACATCCCCTTATCTTTCGCTTGAACTGATGGCGCGTGCTGTAGATGCCCAAATGAAGGTGTATGGACAGGAACGTCTCTTTACAGGCGGAATCCTGAACATTTACCATTTTGATGCAGGTGCCAAGTTCAGTGCGCCGATTTCATTGGGAACACGCGTTGGCACTCGTGTGTTCGCTGGCACACGCATCATGGATGGCATCACGCTGACCGATGGCGTGAAGTCTTATACAATCCCCAATGAAACCAAGTTCGAGTGTGGCATGGGTGTGTCCTATGAATGTTTGGACACAGACAATTATGCTTGGGGTGTTATTGCCGATTATTACCACACTTTCTCCCACTACATGCCGAACCGATACAGTATCTCTTCTACGTGGAAGATACTGTTCTAAGATGTATGTTTTGTTTTCAGTTGTAGCTGCCGATGAACAAGAACAGCATTGACAGCAGCACGAGGAGCAGGTCGATGACTTTCGATTTGAGGTTCTTCTCGTGGAAAACCATTGCTCCGAAGAGGAAGCTGACCACAACTGAGCCTCGACGTACCATGGAGACAATGGAAATCATCGCCCCGTCAAGCCCGAGGGCATAGAAGTAGGCGAAGTCAGCGGCGGAGAGGAACACCGAGATAAGGATGATGCACCAATCCCAATGGAACGGGGTGGTGCGTTTGTGGGTGGGCCACCACAGCAGCAGAAGCATGGCAAGCATCATGAAGAACTGGTAGATGTTATACCACGACTGCACAGCAAGCTTGTCCAGTCCTACACCGCCATTCTCGGGCGATGCCATCAGGAACTTGTCGTACAATCCCGACACTGCACCCAACACATTGGCGAGCACGACGAACACAATCCACTTGTTGTGCTTGAAGTCGATGCCCTCCTTTTTGCTGGAGCGCGAGAGCATGTAAAGCCCTACCATTGCGATGAGGACACCGACCCACTGCCACACATTTAACCGCTCGGAGAAGAACGTCAAGGCACCAATCAGTACCATCACGGGACGGGTGGCGTTGATGGGTCCTACAATCGTGATAGGCAGGTGTTTAAGTCCGAAGTAGGCGAAGAGCCAGCTGCTGAGCACGATGAGCGACTTCAACAGGATGTACCGATGCTCTGCCCATCCATACTGGTGGGTGTAGAAAAGGCTCTCCTCGCTGATGTGTCCCTGTGCCGACAGAATGATGAACGGCAGGAATATCAGTGACGAAAACAGGGTGTTGAGTGTCAATACAGGAATGACAGCGTTCTCCCTCAACGACTTCTTTTTGAACACGTCGTAGAAGCCGAGGAGACAGGCGGAAAGAAAAGCAAGGATTAACCACATGTGTCTTCTGGATAAGTGATGTTGGCGAGGAACAGCGCATTGCCAGGCACGGACATACCTGCCGAACAACGGTCTTTCTTTTCTATGATTTCACGGAACTGCTCAAGGGTCAGCACGCCACGTCCCACATCGAGGAGTGTGCCGACGATGGCACGAACCATGTTGCGGAGAAAGCGGTCGGCTGTGATGGTGAACTGCCACTTGATAGGGGAAACCTG
>CAMWJL010000140.1 GCA_947174565.1 uncultured Prevotellaceae bacterium
AGTTAATTGGAATATAAAAAAGATCTCATATAATAACTTTATAAATACAAAATTATGGAACAAAAGAATTTAAGAACAGCTTTTGAAGCTATTCGCCCTGATTTAGAGGCAAAGTTGTCTTCAATGACGCTTCCAAAAGATTCGGTCAAGATTCAGGATACGATTGTAGAGTATCTGAATCGTCTTTTGGATGAAAACGGTGAGTATCGCCAAAATCTTACCCTGTCAGAAGATTATGTACTTCAAGCAGCAATCAGTTTGCTCAATGCACAACAAGCTATGGCGTTGGAAGTTGTTTCAAATAGCCCTAATGAAGAAATATCATATCAGACAACACAAACGATATCAGAACAGCCAAATAAAAAGGGAATCAAGCGTGAACAATATCCTGTTGCACTTGGTGGCACTGCTTTGGGCGGAGCTATAGGCGCTATTGCTTTCGGAACATGGGGAGGTGTTTTGGGATCTATTGCAGGAACCGCATTAGTGTTGTATAGTGTGTACAACTCGTGTGAAAACAATGGTAAAACAACATCAGATCATCAGATTCCACAAACACCCCATTCTGTAAAAAAGGACAGATTTATCAATGTTAAAAAAATCTCGCAGATATTGGAGAGCATTTGTGATAGTGTTGATAATCTCATAGATACATACCGTGTACAAATTGAGAGAGTCAAAGATTCCTTTGGCTCTAAAAATGATTCATCATTCTTGGCTGACTATAACGTAATAGCGAATAATTTGGAGCAGTTGTTTCAGATTGCAGATTCCGATGAAGAGGATAAGTTGGATGGTTTAACCATGCAGATAGGATTGCTTCGTCGCTCTTTATCTAATTATGGAATGGAATATAAGAATGGTAAAATCATAAAGAAGTAGAAAAAATGGCACAACTCATATATCCGAAAGAAAATCAGCACAAATTTATTGTAGGAATCGATTTTGGTCATGGCGAAACTTCTGCTGCAATTAGCGAAATAGAATGGGGCGTTAGTGCAGGTTTAGTTCGTCGGGATGTTCAAGACATCCGCATCAATGCCTCATCGAACGTAAATGACAAAGTTATCGTTTCTGCAATAAGTCAAGTTGGTGATGAAGAACCTTTGTGTGGTGCAGAGGCGTTTGATGCTCGTCAACTTAGTGAAGGTGCAAATATAAGGGTCTGCTTTAAGACTCCTCCACAAGATATAAATGGTACAGAAGAACAGTTGATGGTACGATTTATGAAAACTGTGTATGGTAGAATCAGACAGATGGAAACAAGACTTACTGATGATAATCATATTGTTTATATTGCACGACCATCAAAATGGAAAGATGAAGATGTAAAAGAACGCTATCGTCAAATGGCTCTTATGGCAGGATTGCCTTTAGGAGGTCTTACTTCTGAATCAAGGGCAGCTATCTTCTATGCAAAAATAGATCCCAGTATAGAATTTAAGAGAGAGATAGAACAAGGAGCGATTGTATTTGACCTTGGTTCAAGTACACTGGATTTCACATACTTGTCAGATAAAGTCAATGCCATAGACGATGGCACCGAACATGGAGCTTCTATCGTAGAAAAGTTCATTTTTAACACCAAAATGAGTTCTAATGAGGGAGTTAAAAGGCTTATTCAGAATCATCCTCAATACAAAGATGTTTTATTATTTAAGGCAAGAGAAATTAAGGAAAGTATTTTTTCAAATAAGAAGACGAGTGACATTGATGAGACTTTTGCCCTACGAAATATCATGGCCAAAGATTGCAGTGATTACAATGAACTAAAAAATGTCCAAGTAGAGATTGAGTATGACAATCTTGGGTCGATGATAGAAGAAATTGAAAAAGAAGAACATTACATCTCTGATTTACGAAAGGATGTACGAGAGTTCCGAGAGCATCACCTTGCCGATCTTCCTGTTAATGGCGTATTCATGACAGGCGGTGCTTCAAGAATGGAGTTTGTCAAGAAACTAATTGAAGAGGAATTTAATCTTGAGGAAAATAAAGTAAAAGTTGATCCTGGAGACCCATCCCTTACAATCTCACGAGGTATTGCCATGTTGGGGTGTGCTAATGCCGTCAGCAATGTACTCATAAAGCGGCTGGAAGAGAAAAAAGAAAAAGTTAATCTAAATCCCTTTTTTGAACGTTTTTACTTTGAGGTCTCCGAAAGAATAGGGGATGATATTATGGTTATGCTTGATAAGCAGATGCAAGCGTTCTCATTATCAGTAAGAGACCAAAGCATCAATGATTTGGTTGGCGAATTACGTGTCAACATAAATCAATATACTCATAATTCAATAAAAGCGGTGATAAATAGTTCGTTATCCAATGCACTTAGAGACCAACAGAAAAATGTGGGGGATGACATTAAAAAGATTATTGAGTTTTATGCACCAGGCAGAGGAGTGAAATTCAAAGAACTGAAAACCGATGTAAGAACAACTCAGTTGGCAAATGAAATAAATAAACAGGTTGATGGGCTAATCGTTTCTATTACGGATGAACTAACTAACAATATCTCAGCCATAGTTGCAGAGATGCTGTGGTGGGTTGTCGGACTCTTTTTGTTTGGTTTGTTCTATGCAGGTTATAGGCTTATCAAATATGGTATCAATATGGTTACCAAGGATAAATTAGAACGTGAGCGTGAAGAAACTGCACAAAAAGAAAAGAAACGCAAAGAGATAATGGCTAAAAAACAAAGCAAGGATGCACGGACAAAAGCTTATGAGGAATACAAAAAACAAAGATTAGAAGTTGTCAAGAATATCAAAGCACAAATTCGACAATCTTTTATCTCTAACCGCGAGATTAAGAATCAGTTATCTTTATCAATAAAATCTTATTTTGATAAAATGATAGAGGAGAACATTAAAGCTGTAAGAATACCTATTGAATAGTATAATTATGGGCAGTAATAATTTGATGATTTCTGAAAAGGAGTTACTCGCGATACCTGATGAGAACTTTAATCCAGCCTTAAGGCTGATGGCAGCGAATAATTTGGCTACATCGCTTTCTTTCTGTACAGAGCGGAAGTATTTAGAAGCAGGGAATTCTCAAGTGCAATATGTTGCTGACGATGTTTTGCAAGGCACACTGGCGACTTTTTGGATTAAATTGCAACAGGTCGGAAAGCCATTGTCTGACTCGACAGAAGATTGCTTTACGGCTATGCAAAAGATTCTGAGTTCGTGTTTCTTACCTGAAAGAACTCAGTTAATTTTCTTGTTAAAATGTGAAAAAGGAATTTCTTCTTTGTACATAGGAATCCGTCCTTTATGTAAGGATGCACTGCCAAACGATTTTGATGAAAGTTTTGTCAGTTTCATAAAAGGCGTTTGGCCTGGAGTCGATGTTGAATGTTGCGAGAAAAAAGACCAAGATTTTTTGCAATCAAATTTTGAGAAAGACTCTGATAATAGATACAGAAGTGTCTTAGCAATAACAGGGATTCCATCATTTGAAAGCCAGTATAAGAACATCTACCCTGCAACAATAGACAAACTTGTGGCAGGTTCTTACGGCAAAAATTTCACATATCTTGTTGTAGCAAATCCAATTGCGGCATCAGAAGTAGATGATATGCTTTATCAATGCAGAGAACTCAATGGTCAAGCGGAATCTCTCAAGTCTTTCAACTTCTCTGAAAATCGTTCTTCGTCTTATGCGCATCAAGACGGGAAAAGCAGTGGCATTTCAGAAAAAGACCTGAGTTCTAAAAAGGCAAAATGGCTTTTGGGCTTAGGTGGTGCTGCTGCTATTGCTGGAACTGTTATGTCATTCATTCCGAAAACCTCTCATGCAGGAATGGCTATTGCAGGATTGGGCAATATGGCAACAAGTTTTATTCCCCAACGAACAGATGGAGAAACAGAAAGCGACACCTATACAAAAAGTCAGGCGGAAACGATTAGTAGTAATATCGTGAACAAACAGATAGAAGCAGTTTCAGAGCATCTGTTTTACCACTCAAAGCGTTTTGAGACAGGCAAAGCCATCGGTATGTGGAGTGTGGGAGCATATTTATTAGGATTAGATTCAGCAGACCTTCAGCCAGTGGCGATGCAATTGTCATCAATACTAAGCGGACAAGAAAGTATTTTTGAACCGATTAGAGTTCATGACATTTCACATATAGAGAATCTGAAGAAAAAGGACACGTTTGGGAAATTGTCTATTCCAAGTATAAGAGTTAAATATGGCAACAAAATTGTTCCGCATCCTTTTGGGCGGCATTTTACAAATCTTAATACCGTTCTTACGACAAAGGAACTATCTTATCTTGTCAATTTCCCACTTAGGTCTGTTCCTGGTATCAGCGTAGTTGATAGTGCTCCTGAATTTTCTTTGAATCCTCCAACCTTGAAAGAGAATGAGGAGGTGATAGATTTTGGACATTTGTTGTATGGCGGTTCTGAAACGGATATGCCTTATCATTTGCCTATCAGCGCACTTGCAAAGCATACTTTGCTCTCAGGCATCAATGGAACGGGAAAGACAAATACGGTACAGGCGATACTGAATGCTGTATCGCAATGTGAACAGAAAATCCCATTCCTCGTGATAGAACCAGCCAAGACTGAGTATGTGGATTGGGCGATTGAGTATAACAAAGAACATCCAAACAAGAAAATACAAATCTTCATCCCTGGGTGTAAGGCTTATCGTGACCGCACAAATCGCAAAATCGTTGAAACTTCACAATTACGTCTCAATCCTTTTGAGCCAGTGTGGCTTTCGGAGGAACAAGACCCCAATATTCTCACTCACATCGACCGTTTGAAGTCAACTTTTGCCGCTGCATTCCCAATGTATGATATTCTGCCTGTATTGCTGGAAGATTTGGTGTATTCTCTTTATCAGAGTCCATCGACCAACTGGATAGGAAAAGATGCTTCTCCTGTTTATGGAAAAACGCTTTCGCCAACGCTGACAGGTATGGCGGCTAATGTCGATAAGGTGATAGAGGCGCATGGTTATGAAAGGCGTGTGAGTGACAACATGAAGGCGTGCCTGAACACCCGAATTGCTTCTTTGCGACGAGGGTGGAAGAAGGATATGCTTGACACGCTCCACTCTATTTCATGGGAAGAGTTGTTTGGGCAGCCATGTGTCATCAATCTGTCTTATGTGGGTGATGATGTGGATAAGTCATTCTTTATGTCTCTCATTCTCCAGTTCTTGTATGAATATCGTGCGGCGCAGGCAGAGTGTGGCAATATTGACTTCAACTCCAATGATTGCCGACATTTAACGGTCATAGAAGAAGCCCACCGTGTGATGCAGAAGTGCGACAAACCCGATGAGCCTCAGTATAGAACAGCGATGATGTTCAGCAATATGCTATCGGAAATTCGTGCATACGGTGAGGGTATGTTGTTGGTTGATCAAGTTCCGACAAGGCTTATTCCCGATGCGATTAAAAACACGAATATCAAGATAACACATCGAGTTGTAGCCGAGGATGATTGTAAGGCAATAGCGGAGTCGATGGGATTGAGCAAAGAGCAACGTCCCATTATTCCCAAGTTGCTTGTCGGTCAGTGTTTGGTTTCAACCGCGCTTTCCGCTGATAAACATTGGATTAAGGTCAATAAAGTAAAGTAGAATGATGTGGGGTGGCTGTGAAAGCAGTCATCTCCACCATAATATGTGTTAATAAATATGATAGAAGATTTTAGCAATATAGAGGAAATGGTCACTAAAAGTCGTGAAATGATTTCTCCTAACGAGAATTTTTCCGATGTCACTGTTTCCACTGATTTCTGTGCTCCTGAAGAATTGGAGAATTTCGCAAGTTGGGCGGTTGGGAACTTTCTTGAACGTGACCCATACAGGGAAATTACATATTCTGATGCAGACTTAGATTTGCGTAAGGACTATATGGTTGATTTTCATAATAATTTCAACAGAATGTCGGGGTACTCACATAACCTTCGATTTTCAGACGACCTTGATTCAAATGAATGTGGCTTTTTTGACGTAGAAACAAAAGAGATTGTTCTGAACTCGAATTTATTGTTTGATAGCAATCCTGAGAAAGTAATGAAAACAATTATGCACGAAACTCGTCATGCTTATCAAGACTTTGCTATCAATTATCCTGATAAAGTTTATATAGATGATGA
>CAMWJL010000141.1 GCA_947174565.1 uncultured Prevotellaceae bacterium
GAATCTGACTCTGCATATTGATTATATATATACCTGTATTTTATCCGATTAAAGGGATATGCATCTCGTTTCTCCTCTTTCCGCAAGCTATACAATGTGATGTCGTATTTATTCGGAGACAAGTGCTTCAGAAGCACTTGCAAAACCTTCTCAGCACCTCCTCCATACAATCCATTACAAAAGAAAAGAACTCGTTTTTTCATTCGCTCAACAATCTTTCTACAGGAGCAACCAAACTCCTTATCGTGAAATCTTTGCCCCTCTCTTGAGCCTTTCGCTTGTAATAAGAGAGTACATCTCCGTCACTCAACACCTTTTTCAACCCCTCATACAATGCTTCTTCGCTGTTTTCCGTAATCACTCCACACTCGCCACCTTTTAACAATTCAGCCATGCCACTGCACTCCGTCGTGATGACAGGCAAGCCCAAAATAAGAGCCTCTGTTACGGCAGTGCTGTAGCCTTCTGCAAGAGACGAACATACGAACAAGTCGCCTTGATTCAAATACTTATAAGGATTGGTTTGAAAACCAAAGAGAGCAACTCGCTTTTGCAAACCATGCTCTTCCACGTATTGTTCAAGCACACTGCGCTCCGAGCCTTCACCTAATATCCACAATTCAATATCAAACCCCTCTTCTACCAAACGATTTACGATGCGTAACAAACGAGTATATCCCTTTTGAACTTCCAAGCGACCAGCCGTGACAAGCCTTGCCCCCTTTTTCGTTATTTCCACTAATTCTTGGGCTTTCAAAAGGATATCATCCGCCTCAACAACATTGCATATTGTTTCCACAGGCACGTTCGTGGTAGGAAACGCATTGCGAAACGCTGCACATACTGTATCAGATACTCCAATCACTTTGTTGTAGCATTCGTAAGCACGCGCTTCCTCGGCTATGCTTGCATACACACTCTTTGTCCAATGGTTGTTACACAAATCGGTATGAACCCAAGCATACTTCTTGGCGTATTTATTGGTGGAACCTGCCAATAATTTCGTTGTAAAGCCTTCCACAAATGCGATTTCCACATCACTATCCTTCGGGATAAACAATCTATACACCCATGTAGGAGGCAACCATCCATACACGATATGATGTTTCAATACATACAATAGACGCTTCAACACATTACCTTGTACAGGCTGATTAAGCAGCGTTTTGTAACCCACAGACCTGCATATTTCCTCCTCATATTTTCCTCCACCACTGACAGCGCATACCGTCACATCAAAGACATCCTTGTTTATGTTCCGAACCAAAGTGGAAAGCACCTTTTCTGCACCGCCACCCGCTAAAGATTCAATGAGAAACAGAATCTTGCGCTTCTTCATCGATTTTTCAGACCTTTTACATAAGAAACCAACAATGCACACTGGACAGTCCTATGCAAACACAAGTAATAAGCCATACCTATCACTACGACAGACACAAACACATTAACTAAAGTCTTCAAAAACAGGTTCTCCACATCGACTAAGGCGCATAAGCTGTATGAACTTCCCAATACAGCCAACATCAAGCCTGAATAGATAATGTAGTGCTTGAAATACATCCATAAGGGTCTGTTGAAGATATATTTGTAACACAATCTCGGCATCTGCCAAAAGCCTATGGACAACAGGCTTATTGATGTTGCAAGAAGAACCCCGAATAAGCCCCATATATGTACAAAAGCATACGATAGCACCAAGTTTATAATGCCTTGAAGTAACGGAGTGAATCTGTCCTTTACAAAAATACCAGCCTTGGTCTTAAACATCATAGCCGTACTACGCATTAAATCAATATAAAAATTGCTCAATATCACACACAGCACAGCATATCCCAATATATATTGTTCACCCAACCACCATGCAACAAACGGAGAAAGGGTATTATGCAATACAATCACAGGTACAGACACCACAAGAAAATTTACCAAGAACGTAGTTTTGAAAACTTCATATATCTTATCAGGCGACTCTATCGCTATCAAATTACCAACGCTCTCGGAAAAGCTATTCAGTGATTGATCAACTACATTCCGAACTGTACCAAGAATCAAAGTGTAATTAGAATAGAGGCCAATAGTAGATATACCCACAAAAGCAGAG
Organism: uncultured Prevotellaceae bacterium; assembly: GCA_947174565.1. GTDB lineage: Bacteria > Bacteroidota > Bacteroidia > Bacteroidales > Bacteroidaceae > Minthosoma. The sequence continues at coordinate 2,102 of CAMWJL010000141.1, forward strand.
ATGATGATATTGTCCGTACTATGCATAAAGAAGCCCCCTAACTTATTCAAGGAAAGGGCTTTCATATTGGTCACAATACTCTTCTTGGTATGTTCATCCAACACGTATTTTTGTTTTGTCTTAACGTATGGAAATAATCTATCAGCCTTTTTTACTATCGCATAATTCAGCCATAAACCGAACAAGGATTCCACAGCCAGATATGCTATATAGTTACGAGTATAGTAAAGAATCAACAACTTTGCCACACTCAAACCGACCTGATACGTCAAATTAACCCTTGCCAACTTGTAATTCTGCTGATTCGCATTGATTAACGACCATTTATATGCTGTAAAATAACCGACAACTGAATTGAACAAGAATATAAAATACACGACGGATACATACTCCAAATCTTCCCCACCTTTAATAAACAAATGGATAAATGGATACAACCCTACGCCCAATGCAATCACCCCGAAGGCTATATAAAGATACACCTTCCTATAGAGTTGCATCAAGGCAAGTATCTTAGGCTTATCGTTGCTGGCAAGGGGTTTATACAAGTTGTACACCACACTGGCAGCAAAGCCTCCCTCTATCAAGGTCATCATGCCCAAGATGTTCTGTAGAAGACCATTAAGCCCTAAGTACTCTACTCCTATATTGTCAACAAAAACCTTGCGAGTAATGAAACCTAACAACGTCATCAACATTGTTATTCCCAAACTCGCAGCAAGATTCTTGGCAGAATTAAGCGTTCGCATCTAAATGAGCATCTATTTCTTTGGATAACTTCAATGCCATTCCTTGCACAAAAGGCATGACAGAGAACGAAAGAGAGTAGTTCCCTATACCATGTGTGTCGCCTTGACAATAATCTATGGCTCCATTGCGCCGAGTTGCGGTCATCAATGCCTTTTCACAAAGGCATGCTGATTGCAAATACACTTTATCTTCCGTCAATTCATAGGCTTTCACCATCAATCTGCCTATTAAACAGGTGCCAGAAGATTCGTTTCTTGAACCTCGAACGAAGAGAAACGCCCCATACCATCCGTCTTCTCTCTGCAACGACAATAGGGCTTTTGCCAAGCGTACGATCCTTTCGTTATTGCCCCTTAAATCATTGGCTTCGATTAAAGCCAATATATACCATCCACAGCCACGCCCCCAATCAAAAACACCCAACGGCAAGCCCAATGACAAATCAAAAGCATGAGCGGGATACAGATTTTTCAGCATGGCAGCATCATATTCCGCAAGTTGTCTTAATGCCAATGCGTCATTGCCTATTCCATGAAGATAAGGAACCGTCATTCCTAATGTATCGACAAACCTAATGTCTTTGACCCAATCCCTATATGGAACAGTACTCTCTTTGAACGATTCCACATAAGCATTTATGGCATCCGTTTGAATGTGTAGAGCATACGCAAGCAATAGATGCTCTGGACGCATATTTTGCTCCGACACAGCCGTTAACCAACATGACAATCGACTCTTTTCGGATACAGGCAACTGCTCACCCAGTCCCAATACGAGACCAGCCTTTTGCCAAACCTCCACATCTGTAGTTTGTCCCTCTACGGAAGGAGAGCGACCCAACCATTTCAATGCTACCGATTCCACCGCATGTTGCCAAGCCTTTCTATCACTTGCCAACTTTCCTATATGAATGCGCCAAAACCAATCAGAAAGATTCCGAAACATAACCATGAATCTCTCAGCCAATAGAAAATCGCCTTCAATTCATCAACAAGCCCTCAACAGGTGCAATCAAGGCTTCGATATCAAAATCAAAGCCTCGTACCTCGCCTCGCTGTCTGTATTGTCCCAACAATTCGGGGTCATCCAGCAATTTCTTTATGCCTTGATAAAGTGCTTCATCAGAGTTAGATACCATCAACCCACATTCACCATCTTTGAGTAACTCTTTCAACTCAGGTATATCAATAGCAACAACGGGCATACCTAAGATGAGCGCAGAGATTACACTGGAACTATAAGCCCCACAGAAGAACAGTTGTCCCTGAATCATGAAACGATAAGGGTTGGGATGGAAGCCGAACAATTTCACCCTCTGCTGAAGTTCGTTCGTTTGGATGTAACGTTCGAGCAGTATGCGGTCTGTTCCTTCGCCGAAAATCCACAAGCCCAAATCATTGCCCTCTCCTACAAGACGATTGACCACTCTCAACAGCCGTCCGTATTCGTAATTGGGTTCCAATCGCCCCCAAGCCACAATGCGTGTGCTCACTTTGAAAGGCTCTTCTTTACTTGAATTCATAGACTTCAAGCGCACAGAAAGCGAATCGACAGGGGAGTAAATCCTCTCCACTGGCACTTTAACACTTGGCAATTGACGTTGGAACGCCTCACACACAAGATTCGTCACACCAATCACCTTGTCATATCTGTTATATACCTCCGATTCCTCCTTGTCACTGCTAAAAGCTTCTTTGCTCCAATGGTTCTTGTTGAAGTCTGTGTGTACCCACGCATATCGCTTTGTCTTCCCCTTCGAGGCATGGGCAAGAAGCTTAGTGGCAAACCCTTCTGAATAAGCAATTTCCACATCGTTGCCATGTGGCACATACATCTTATATACCAGTGACAAAGGCAAACTTCTATATACAAACTTATGTTTCATCCCCTCCACCCCTGTCAAGATAGCTTTATACTTCACATTCTCTCTTATCACAGCCTCGTATTGCCCTCCAGCATTGATGGAGCATACCGTCACATCAAACTTCGTCTTATCTATATACTGAACAAGAATAGACAACGACTTAGCAGCCTTGCCTTCATCCAAATTCTCAATCAAGAAAAGAATCTTTCGCTTTGAATTACTCATAATCCTCTGTATTTAGAACTATCTCTTACTTTATTTTATCTCTCAGAAATTCCCTGCGGACTAATCATCATCTCTGGTGTAACCACCATAAGAACCTGAACCGCCATAATAGCCATAGCGCGCACCATATCGATGACTTCCATAATAAGAAAATGAATCTGTTGTACCATTCAAAATGAGAGACATCTTTGGCAGACGATTCTCATCATAATACTGCTGAATGTCAGGAAGAAGGCTACGATCCAACATTTCAGCACGGACAATAAACAACGTGGAATCAGCACATCTACCAATGATGGTTGCATCTGCCACGATTTCCACAGGTGGGCAGTCCAAAATGATGTAAGAATACTGATTACGCAACTCATCCAATAATTCAGCAAGACGATCATCGAAAAGCAGCTCTGTCGGGTTGGGAGGGATGGTTCCGACTGGCACCACATCCAAATAGTCATGTGTCGCATTGCGCACCACGATGTCGTCGAAGCTGTCTGTCACGCCAGAAAGGTAATCGGCAATACCAATTGGCGGTTTATTGACCATTGCGGAAAGAGAGGCCTTGCGCAAATCAAGGTCAATGGCCAACACGCGTTGACGCTTGATGGCGAACGAAGTGATAAGGTTGGTCACAACGAAAGTCTTACCAGAGTTTGGCGTAAATGAGGTAAGCATGATGACCTTTCCTCGGCTTCCCTTAGCCGTCATGAATTCAAGGTTTGTACGAATCACACGGAAAGCCTCATTGATGACATTGCGCGAATGGTCTTTCACCAAGATGTGGAGGGTCTTATCTTCCTGCATTTCAGCAATTCCAAACATTGCCTTCACATTGTTACGGAATCTAATCCAAGGCGCAAAGAACTTCTCCTTGAAGGTACGATGGCGACGATGGATTGGAATCTCACCAATGAACGGAATGGTCAAGTCATTGAGGTCTTTGCGTCCACGCACCTTGTTGTTGATTGCTTCCGTCAAGAAGATAAGCAGACCTGGAATCAATAAACCAGCCCATGCACCCACCAGCCATACCATCTTTGGTACAGGGAAGGTTGGCGTGTTGGAACCCATGGCAGGACTGATAAGGCGGTTGTTGTAGGCCGTGAAGGCTTGTGAAAGTTCGTTCTCTTCACGCTTATGCAGCAAGTACCGATCGGTCTCTTAGACACCACTG
>CAMWJL010000142.1 GCA_947174565.1 uncultured Prevotellaceae bacterium
GTAGATGTACACACCTCACAAGGACACCCTATCTGAGGTACTCCACAAGAAGTTCCACTACCAAGTATCGTGATTTTCATGGGAATTACAGAATTGAATACTTAACGAATTGCCATTTTAGATAAAGTTCACTTCGGGATGGATATCAATGTCGAACCTCTCTTTCACATCCTTGCAAACCGTGTTGCACAACGTGATGATTTCATCAGAAGTAGCTCCACCCAAATTGACCAGCACCAATGCTTGCTTCTCGTGTACTGCGGCACGTCCCAAAGCCTTTCCCTTCCATCCGCACTGGTCAATCATCCATCCGGCAGGAATCTTCACACCATTCTCCACTTCGTAGAACGGCATCTGCGGATAGTCCTTCTGAATCGCCAAAAACTTCTCGCGGCTCACCACTGGATTCATAAAGAAACTACCAGCATTCCCCAACATCTTTGGGTCAGGCAGTTTGGCATTCCTGATGTCGATAATTGCTTGGCGCACAGCATTCAAACCATACACAGGACTATCACCTACAAGCAACGAATCAGCATCCAACACCGCACGGAGATTGCCATATTCCAACTTCAGTTGAGGATGTTTCTGCAAACGATAAGTGACGTATGTGATGGCATACTTGCCCTTCAAATTCCGCTTAAAAATGCTTTGCCGATAGGCATAACCACATTCTTCTGTGCCAAACACACGCTTCTGCCCATTCGACAGCTCAATCGCCTCCACCAATGCTATCACATCTTTCGCCTCCACACCATAAGCACCAATGTTCTGAACAGCACTTGCCCCCACTTCACCTGGAATCAGTGACAGGTTCTCCACACCTCCATAACCCTGCTCAACCGCCCATGCCACAAAATCATCCCACACCTCGCCAGCACCCACACGCACCAACACATCTTCCACTATTTCATCCACCACTTCAATTCCGAGAATGGCACTATGCAACACCGTTCCTTCATAGTCTCTTTTGAAAAGCAGATTGCTGCCTCCGCCAATATGCAACACCTCGCCTTCCAGCGTGGGAATCAGTCCTCTAAGCTCTTCCTCGCTGTCATACTCCACATAACATTTAGCTTTTACATCCATGCCAAACGTATTGTGGCTGAGCAAACTATAATTCTCGTACTTCTTCATGACAAACCATCACCGCCAACTAATACTCTATTCCTTTCAGCTTCCAACCGCCACGGTCCTTGTTGAACTTGAACTGTATCTGCATCCCGTTACTCATACCCTGCAAGAGCAACGTCTTACGGTTCTGACCAATGCTCATCTGTCCGTAGTTTATATTCACCAGTGCATCCTTCGGCAATGGCAGGTCATGTGCCATCTCAAACCACTCGTCGGCATCAATCTCATCCACCTGCGGTTCTTCTTCGCCATCTTCCGATGTGAGTACCACCTTGAGAGGCGATGCCAATGCCTCGCGCTGAAACACGCTGTCCGTCATAAAACGCGCATAGAAATGAAGGAAATCCCCATTCGGCACGTCATTCAACCGCTTCCTCTTCACATCAGTCAGCATCCACTTGCCATTCAACCGATTAAAGTTATACTTCTCCACTTCATTGCCAGTCAACACAAACCGCTCAACAGTCACGCTCTGGATGGCAGTATCCTTCTGCAACTCCAAATCTTGCGCATGTTCATATATAACAGCATACACATCTTGACCGCCCAAATGATTGAACGACTCCCATTCCTGCTTCGTGAGCATATCCTCCTCCTCGCCTTGATAGCAAGGCAGGGGGAACACGACACGCTGACGCTGAAAGCGCGCATCGCCCAAAAACTCATACAAAAAGTCATTGAACAATTCATCCACCGCCACAGGAGGCTCCTCCGCCTCCTCAAACAAGTGAAGCGTGTCGCCCACAAACGCCTCGACCGAGTCCTCCTCAGCCTCCTCTTCCGTGTCAAACACATTCGTCAGCTTGCTATCCTTACACGACATCAAGCATCCTGCCGCCATAGCGGCCAGCACAAAACCCTTTTTCATGCTTCATTCATAAAAACGCCACAAAGGTACGGAATTATGAATTATGAATCATGAACTTTTCTCTGCGTTTTAGCTAATAATGAATTAAAATCCTTACCTTTGCATCGTTTTTGCTACAAACATCATCAAATATGTTAGAAAAGATTCAAAGTTTACTTCAGGAAGTTGAAGGATTGGCGGCTCATTCAGCCGAAGAAATCGAGCAACTTCGCATCAAATATCTCAGCAAGAAAGGTGCCATCACTGCCCTCATGGCCGACTTCCGCAACGTGCCAGCCGAACAGAAGAAGGAGATTGGCATCAAAATCAACGAACTCAAAAACAAGGCACAAGAGAAAATCAACGCTCTCCGCGATGCCTTCGCCGTGCAGGAGACAGAGGTCAACCACCTCGACATCACCCGTACCGCCTACCCCATCAACCTCGGCACACGCCATCCGCTCACGCTGGTGAAGAACGAAATCATCGACATCTTCTCCCGTCTCGGATTCTCTTTGGCTGAAGGTCCTGAGGTGGAAGACGATTGGCACGTGTTCTCGTCCATGAACTTTGCCGACGACCATCCTGCCCGTGACATGCAGGACACCTTCTTCGTAGAGGCACACCCCGACATCATCCTGCGCACACACACAAGTTCCGTACAGGCGCGTGTGATGGAAAAGCAGCAGCCCCCCATCCGTGTGCTCTGCCCCGGTCGTGTGTATCGCAATGAGGCCATCTCCGCCCGTGCCCACTGCTTTTTCCATCAGGTCGAAGGTCTCTATGTTGACGAGAAAGTGAGCTTCACCGACCTCAAACAGGTGCTCCTCCTCTTCGCCAAGGAAATGTTCGGCGAGGACACGCAGATTCGTCTCCGTCCCTCCTATTTCCCCTTCACCGAACCAAGTGCCGAAATGGACGTGTCCTGCACCCTCTGCAAAGGCAAAGGATGCGGCATGTGCAAAGGCTCTGGATGGCTTGAAATCCTCGGTTGCGGCATGGTACATCCCAACGTGCTCGAAGCCAACGGCATCGACTCCACCAAGTACAAAGGCTACGCCTTCGGCATGGGCATCGAGCGCATCGCCAACCTCAAGTATCAAGTCAAGGACCTCCGCCTCTTCTCCGAGAACGATGTCCGCTTCCTCCGCGAGTTCGAGGCAGCCAACTGATTATCTCCCCATCATACAAACCATCACAAACGGTGCATTCGATTCCTGTAATCGGATGCACCGTTTGTTTTACATCCCTGACACCCTTTTCCTGTTGTTTCCTTCACGGTGCAGGACGATTTTCCTTCACAGTGCAGGACAACTTTCCTTTAGGGTGCAGGACAAACTTAGCTTATACAACCTCAAAACAAACAAAGCCCCAATGAAACATTCCACAGACCTTGCGACAACTTCATCATCAATACACTTGGGAGCATTGCGACACATTATTTCCCAGCATGACATTAAAAACTCGCCAAAAACCATCCACAATACCAAAAGAATCTGTAACTTTGCCCTCAATGAGCATGGCGACGGCTTTGAAACGTGTTAAGTCTTAACGATTCATAGCCGTAGCCGTTTTTGCTAATCACCAAATTCTCATATAATTAAATACGACATGAGTAATATCCTTACAGCCATTAAAGCCATTGTTGAGAACTCATCAATCACCGTAGTGGAGTCTCCTCAAAATAAGTCTCAGAATAGAGCCACACAAATGGGCGGTGCCCTTGAGAGATGAGTTCGAGGAATTTTGTAAACAGAAGGGTGTCAGCATATCAGACGAAGAGATTGAAGACCCACAAAATCCCGCTAATTTGATAGAATCCAAACTTATAACATATTACTATTGATGAATCTTATTAGTCTTTTCTCAGGTGCAGGTGGTCTTGATAAGGGTTTCCATCATGCAGGTTTTCATACTGTTGTCGCCAATGAATTTGACCCCAAGATCTGCCCTACTTTTAAGGCGAATTTCCCTGATACACGCCTAATCGAAGGTGACATCCGCAATGTAAAAGAGAGTGAGTTCCCTGAACGTGTAACAGGTATCATAGGTGGTCCTCCATGTCAGTCATGGAGTGAGGCAGGTAGCCTTAAAGGCATTGAAGATGCGCGTGGTCAGCTATTCTACGAATATATCAGAATATTGAAAGCTGCCCAGCCTTTATTCTTTGTCGCAGAGAATGTATCTGGCATGTTAGCCAAGCGACACGCTGAGGCTGTTGATGGCTTTATGCGTCTCTTTGTGACGAAGCTGGATATGATGTTAATCTAAAGATGCTTAATGCCAATGACTTTGATGTTCCTGAAGACCGAGACCGTGTGTTTTATATTGGCTTCCGCAAGGATTTGAACATCCACGATTTTGAATACCCGATTCCATGCGAGCATAAACCAACGTTGAGAGAATGTATATGGGACCTCAAGGATAATGCGATTCCTGCATTGGAGCACAACAAGACGAATGGTGACAAATGTGCAATCCCAAATCATGAATACTTCACGGGTGCATATTCACCCATTTTTATGTCGCGTAACCGAGTGAGGTCGTGGGATGAACCAGCATTCACGGTTCAAGCCAGTGGTCGTCAATGCCAGTTGCATCCCCAAGCCCCAAAGATGATCAAGGTTGAGAAGAACAAACAAATTTTTGTCCCAAGCCAAGAACATCTTTACAGGAGAATGTCAGTGCGTGAAGTTGCAAGAATTCAGACATTTCCTGATGATTTTGTATTCTTATATACAGATGTAAATATGGGGTATAAAATGATAGGCAATGCCGTTCCTGTCAATCTTGCATATCACGTTGCCATGAGCATTCGTGCAGCACTTGACAAACATGGCATAAACTATCAAAATTCATTTATCCTGAACTGACGTAAGCTCTGAAATGTTTTCTGTTATTGAATCGTTGTCATCATAAAAGCGGTATATTCCTCCCAATCAGAGGTCTATCTGTTAATGTTATGCTTCAGTACCTTCTGATAATTCTTCGATATATCGTAACACTTACTCACGGAGTGGCGACAAATCTTTAATATATGTTTCCCAAATAAACAAAGCACTTGTTGTGAAATAGCCATGCACCAATACATTGCGCATATCCACAATTTCACGCCAAGGCACCTCAGGATGCTCGTTCCGAAACTCCTTAGTCAGCAAATTAGTGGCTTCACCGATAATCATGATGTTGTAAACCACCGCATGGTAACACATCACGTCTTCCTTCATGTCCTCAAATGTCTTTCCTTGCAGAAAGTCCATCACATGACCTATACACTCGTTTATATGCCTTAATCGGTCAATGTCTCTAATTCGTTCTCTCATACACCACTTTCATATCTTTGCGAGCGGTTCTTTCCGCAGACGGACGTAATGTGCCTTCTTCCACAAGATCCACTTTGCGTCCCAACCGCTCTTCCAGTTCACGGTGCATCCGAGCGTATGCGAAAAGTCCAATAGGAGTACTGTGGTCAAACATCACCAACAAATCCACATCGCTGTCAGGACGTTCGTCGCCTCGCGAGTAGGAACCGAACAGCCATGCTTTCAAGACCGATTGGGTCTTGAAGTATTCAGCTATCGTCTTTGTTATGACCTCTGTACTCATGATGCAGTTCTATGTTTCTCATTTGCAAATTACGTCAAAAAGGCAGAAACCGCCAAACTTTTGGTCATCTTTTTTCTTTCACCCTAATTTTCGAGTGGGGAAACCACTTCGTTTCATTAGTTTTCATTACCTTTGCACAAAAGTTACATCAGCTTATTCAATTTCTAAACAGAAAAGAAAACTCATGAGTGAAGCAAGACCATTTAAAGTGTTCTCGGGCACAAAGACAAGGTA
>CAMWJL010000143.1 GCA_947174565.1 uncultured Prevotellaceae bacterium
GAGTATATTGCTATCGTTTAGCCCACAAAGATACATTTGTAATCAGTGGTGGCAGATATAAAAAGATATACAAATCTATTGGAAAAACATAAGATGTTTACATAACGTAATCAGATACAATATGCCAACAAGTAATACAAGCTCTCTTTGTCTTCAACATGCTTGTATATGCAACTTTTTTGGTACGGTTTTCTCTTGCCATTGCCTTTAAGTTTTTGTGCCGATGAACTCCACAGACATGGCTAAACGTATAAATACAAAAAGGATGGAGCTTCGTTAGTATCCATCTGTTCGCAGGAATTGTCTGGAAAAATAACCTTCTATGGAATGAACAGTAACTACAGCCCCATCTGTGTGTACGTATGCTCATATACGGATACAGTTAGGGCTGTACCTGCAAGTTAGATTAGTACACAAGTGGGACGCATCCTGTTTCTATTTCTCCATAGGCGATGCAGGTTTAATCCTGCAAAGTTTTCCAGACTTTTTCGCAAACAAGGAATAGAGACATTATAACGCCTTCTTGGTTTTGAGCTGGCACTCTACAGTGTCGAAAGAAACCGAAGAGAGTTCCCAAAACATTGCAAAAATACATAAAAGCGCAGAAACATCTGCTATCGGATTGTATAAAAACACAAAACGAGGACAAAAAAAGGGTCTATCATCAACAGAAAAAGCCGCTTTTTCACAATATAATAACGCTTAAACCACAAGCAGGATATGTTGTTCTACACGCACACCGTGGGCGAGAGAACTTGCGCACCTTGCACGTATTATTTCACGCACGGTGCGCGAGATAATATGCGCAAGGTGCGGACATGAGGAGTGGCAGCGTGGAGAGCAAGGTGGGGAGAGCGTGAGCAATAACCCATGAAAGCCTTGTTGGCGAGAAGTTTTTCGGGGGAATGCTTTGAGGCTTGGGAAAAAGTGCCTATCTTTGTCAGCTAAAACACGAAAGAAAGCATCATGAGAATCGGATTCAGCATAGAGTACCACACGCAATGGGGCGAGGAACTGCGCGTGCAGGTGTGCAAGATTGGCAAGGGCGGACGACGCGGAGGGATGAAAGAATGGGAGCTGGCGACCTGCGACGGGAAAATGTGGGAAGGGGAAATCACGTTCCCCGACCAAGGGGTTGACGGCATCGAATACAAGTATGCGATGTACCGCAACGGCGCACTGGTGTGGACAGAGTGGGAAGTGGCACCTCATGTGGTGCTGTTCGACGGCGTGACCAACCACTATATGCTGACCGACAGGTGGCGGCCTATTCCTGAAGACCTGCCCCTGTATTCATCTGCCTATACCGAATGTGTGGGTGCGCAAGCGGATGGCACTGCCGCCATCGACACGCTCTACTCGTCCACGTTGCAGTTCCGTGTGGTGGAGCCGCGTCTGCGCAAAGGCGAGTTTCTTGCCTTGTGTGGCAGCACGCCCCAACTGGGCGAGTGGCGACGGCCTAAACGGATGGCACTCATCAACTTGCAGGAATGGGCGGTGAATGTCGATGCCGAGTTGCTGTTTGACGAGGTGGAGTATAAGTATGTGGTGGTGGATGCCAGCAACAACATCCTGCGTTGGGAGGTGGGCGGAAACCGCCGTCTGCGCTGCCCAAGGCTGCAACAGGGGCAGATGTGGGTCAGGACGGAGGAAAGACCTGCCCTGAACGGTGACAGCTGGAAGGTGGCAGGTGTGGTGATACCCGTGTTTTCGTTGCGCTCGGCGCGCAGCTATGGCGTGGGCGACTTCGGCGACTTGAAGATGCTTATTCAGTGGGTGGTGAAGACCAAAATGCACGCCATTCAGATTCTGCCCATCAATGACACCATCATGACGGGCAAGTGGCAAGACTCGTATCCTTACAACTCTATCTCCATCTACGCTTTCCATCCGCTCTATTGCGACCTGCACGCGTTGCCCAAGCTGAACAACCGCTTGGCGATGGAGAAGTTCCTCATGAAGCAGCAAAAGGTGAATGCCCTGCCTCAGCTGGATTATGAGCAGGTCATTCGGCTCAAGATGGAGTATCTCCGTTTGGTCTTTGAGCAAGAGGGGAAGCAGGTGTTGGAGAGCGAGGACTTCATCCAGTTCTTCGACAACAACAAGGATTGGCTGGTTGCCTACGCTGCATTCTCCCATCTGCGAGACACGTATGGCACGCCCGATTTCCAAAAGTGGACAAAACATAGCAAGTATAACAAACAGGAGATAGAGAAGCTCACGGCACAGGACAGCCCCGTGTTTGACAAGGTGGCTCTCTACTACTACATCCAGTACCAGCTGCATCGCCAACTGCTCGACGTGCGCAACACGGCACGGGAGGCTGGGGTCATCATCAAGGGCGACATCCCCATCGGCATTTCGCGCAACAGCGTGGAAGCGTGGTCGCAACCGCACTTGTTCAACCTCGACGGACAGGCAGGAGCACCGCCTGATGACTTCTCGATGAACGGGCAGAATTGGGGCTTCCCCACCTACAACTGGGAGGCGATGGAGGCGGATGGCTATCAGTGGTGGATTCGCCGATTCCAGAAGATGGCTGAGTACTTCGACGCCTACCGCATCGACCATGTATTGGGTTTCTTCCGAATTTGGGAGATACCGCAGCATTCGGTACACGGGTTGCTGGGACATTTTTCTCCTTCACTCCCCATGAGCGTACACGAGATTGAGAGTTACGGAATGCGCTTCAATGCGGAACTGATGACACGTCCGTTCATTACCGACGAGACACTCGAACGCACGTTTGGCTATCGTGCCGACCTCGTGAAGTCGCTCTATCTGCGACCTCGCACCGACGGACGCTATGACCTGAAAGACGAATATGCCAGCCAGCGCAAGATAGAAGCTGCGTTTGCCGAGAAGACGGACGAAGACAGCATGGCTCTGCGCGATGGACTTTATACGTTGGCATCCTGTGTGTTGTTCGTGCCTGACCACAAGTGTTCGGATGTGTATCATCCGCGCATCTCGGCACAACTCGACTTTGTATATGAGTCGCTGCCACAGCACGAGAAGGAGGCTTTCAACCGTCTCTACAACGAATACTACTTCCGCCGTCACAACAAGTTCTGGTATGAGGAGGCGATGAAGAAACTGCCGATTCTGACACAATCCACACGAATGTTGGTGTGTGCCGAGGACTTGGGCATGGTGCCCGATTGTGTGCCTTGGGTCATGAACGACCTGAGGATACTGTCGCTGGAAATCCAAACAATGTCCAAACGTCCCGAGTTGCAGTTTGGTCGCCTGTGGGAGAACCCCTATCGCTCGGTGGCAACCATCTCCACCCACGATATGCCGCCTCTCCGCATGTGGTGGGAGGAAGACACGGAACGGACACAGCAGTTCTACAATTCAGCACTTTACAAGGACGGAACCGCCCCCCATCCTGCTCCAGGATGGCTGTGTGAGGACATCGTGGCAGCTCACCTGTTCTGCTCGTCGGCACTCACATTGCTGTCGTTGCAGGATTGGCTGTCCATCGACGAGGAATTACGCCTTGCCAACCCCATGGCAGAACGTATCAACATCCCAGCCAACCCACGTCACAACTGGCAATACCGCATGCACCTCACCATAGAGCAACTCATAAATGCCCATAAATACAACGCTAAAGTGAAATCGTTGATTGAAAACTCTGGACGCGCATGAGCACTGAAGATAGCAACAAAAAGAAAAAGGCAAACCGAAAACAGTTTGCCTTTTACATCACGTTCGTCGTCACAATGGGCGTGTTCGCAGCCATTCGGCATGGATTCGCTTTGGAGATTCCCATGAACCACACCAGCAAAGAAACGGTCATGACTCTGTCGCTGGAAGCTCCCGAACAGGAAGCAATGGCGGCACAGACGAACACGGCTTCTCTGAACAACCCCGAGGATGAGGAGATCTATACCGAATACCCTGACTCACTCATCAAAAAGACAGCGTTTCACGAAACAACGGTCAATGCCCCAGAAGACGACCTCCTCATCGGTGATTCCACATCCGAAACGTCTTGCTCACAGAAGGAACTTCCCAAGGCACAAGGCGCACACCGAGTTCGGGGCGTGTGGAGCTATGTGGAGTGCTTCCCCGACGTTCAAGACGTACAAATCATCGCAGCCACGAAGAACGGCATCCGCCCCGTCAGGAACAGGGACGAGGCAGAGATACTGGTGAAGCGACACAAGTTGGTGAATATCAGCCATTCGCCTTTCTACAAGGTGGATAAACTCACCCATTCCATCCCCTATTTAGTGCCGCAAGCGCAACATCTGCTGAACACTATCTGTCTGAACTTCATCGACTCGTGTGTGGTGAAAGGATTGCCTGTGCATCTGCCCATTGTTACGTCGGTGTTGCGTACCACCGACGATGTGTCGAATCTGCAAAAGGGAAACAAGAACGCCACCGACAACTCGTGCCATTGCTATGGCACCACGGTTGACATTGCCTACAACCGTTTCTATCCCTTAACAGGCTCATACTCATCCGAAACAGAGCTGTTGCGATGGGACGAACCCATGAAGCAAGTGCTGTCGGAAGTGCTCTTCGACCTGCGCAAGCAGCAGCGTTGTTATGTGAAGTATGAAAAGAAACAGGGGTGCTTCCATCTCACATGCAGATGATGCACCGACAAGTGTAATGTATCGCAAACAGGCTCTCAGCACGGAGGTTACTTTCCCCATAAAAGCAGCCTTCTTGCTATCATTTCCACCACATCTACATTGACAGCATTGCCCAGTGCCTTCATCTTCTGACCGCGCGACAAGCCGTTATAGTTTAATTCCTGCATGGATTGGATGCGAGCCGCCTCGTTATGAGAGATATAACGTCCCCAACGAAAGTCCTCTTCCACGTATGGCACGCCCTTTTTATCGAGTGCCCCATCGGGGGGAAATGACACCCAAGGAAGAATCGGTGTGGCCGTGGAACAGAGCGTGATGGTGGGCACATAGTTAAGCGAACGGATGCGGATGCCAGACGGACGCAACTGAATGACATGGTGGCGGAAGTCCCAATCTTGGTTCGTGCTCCATTCCAACATGCGTTGTGTACGTGGATATTGCAGAATCTTGGGCAACCAGCTGTCAATCCAATCTTTGTGACGCTGGTAGAGGTCGCGGTTTTGGCGAATCAGCACCTTTTTGAACTCGGGGTATGTCTCTTCGTACTTCGTCTTCCGCATATAGAATGGAAGTCCAGCAATGAGTTCTTCGCGCGTGTCGCCTTCGATGATTCTGCCATAATTCCCCCGACGACCACGCAAACGCTCAAGGGGCTGAAAGGCTGGAGGGGTGTCCTCAAACTCATAGTCAGCTCCAAACTCCATCGTGAAAATGCAGTGGGAAGGCATGTAGCCATCGCGTTTCGTCACATTATAGACAAACTCCTGCCAAGCGTCGAACACGGGATGAAGCGCACGCCTCACTGGTTGCACGCCATCATTGTCATAGGGGTCAACAATCGTGCGGACATCGCTGACAAGCCGCTCATCGGGCTGTGGAAAGTGGAACTTGCGCATACCACTCTTACCTTCCGCATCGCGCAACATGCCAACAATGTAGAAACGAGGACGATGCTGCGGTATGCCAAACTCATGGGGCGAGAACACACGACCGTCAATGTCATATCCCAACGCATCTAACTTCTGCTGAATGGTCGTCCATGTGCGCCCACCGTCATGCCCTGGCAAAGCCGAGACATTCTCTAAAAAGATGTATGGGGGATGGTGGTGCTTCAACACACGACAAATCTCATCAAACAGGTTGCCACGCCCCAACTCGTCGTCAAATCC
>CAMWJL010000144.1 GCA_947174565.1 uncultured Prevotellaceae bacterium
TTGTACCCGTTAATCCATCAGAAATGAGAAAAATACTCTATCTTTCGCTCGTGCCGCTGTTGCTGTTCGGGTGCAAGGAAAAGCAGGTGACTGATGCGTCGTATGTGTCGCCAGCCCCTGTGTTTTGCGAAGATTCAGCCTATCAGTATGTGGTGGAGCAGTGCGCCTTTGGTCCTCGTGTGATGAACTCGGAGGCACACGATGCTTGTGGCGAATATATCGCACAGACGTTCAGGCGTTTGGGCGCAGTTGTCTATGACCAATATGCCGATGCGAAACTCTATGACGGCACACCCGTGAAGATGCGCAACATCATTGCTTCCTACCGCCCTGAAGCCACGGAGCGCATATTGATTGCAGGGCATTGGGACAGCCGCCAATGGGCTGACAACGACCCTGATGAGCGTAACCATGCAGTGCCGATTGACGGAGCCAACGATGGAGCCAGTTCCATCGCTGTGATGTTGGAGATTGCCCGCCAATTACAGTTGCAGAACGACTCCAACCGTGTGAAGGTGGGCGTTGACCTCATTTGCTGGGATGCCGAAGACAATGGCGAGTCGGGCAGTGCCAACGAGAGCAGCTGGTGTCTCGGCAGCCAGTATTGGTCGGGCGTTCGCCATATTGATGGTTACACGGCACGCTACGGCATCAACCTCGACATGGTGGGTGGTCACAACACCGTCTTCTACCGTGAGAGATACTCGATGGCATACGCCCCTTCCATCGTCGATAAAGTGTGGGCAGCTGCTCAACGCATCGGCTATGGGAAGTTCTTCAGCTATGACGAAGAGGGAGGCTACATTACCGACGACCACTTGCAGGTGAACCGCGGAGGCATTCCGTGCATTGACGTGATTGGTTTCGACAGGGCAGATGGCGGCTTCCCTGCCACATGGCACACGGTGAACGACAACATTAAGAATATCAACAAGGAGACCCTCAAAGCGGTTGGACAAACCATGCTGGAGGTGCTTTGGACAGAGGAGAACTGAAACTTATGACAATAGAAGAAAGACAGCAGGAGGTCATTGAGGAGTTCGAGGGCTTTGATGACTGGATGGACAAGTATCAGATGTTGATTGACCTCGGCAATGAGCAAGAACCCTTGCCAGCGGCATATAAGGTGGAGAGCAACCTCATTGACGGTTGCCAAAGCCGTGTGTGGTTGCAGGCAGACCTGACGCCCGAGGGGACGATTCACTTTCAGGCAGAGAGCGATGCCCTCATCGTGAAGGGTATCGTCACGCTCCTCATCCGTGTGCTGGACAACCAGACACCCGATGACATCCTCAATGCAGACCTTCATTTCATCGAGGACATCGGTCTCAAGGAGCATCTCTCCCCCACTCGCAGCAATGGACTCCTCGCCATGATGAAGCAGATGAAACTTTATGCCATGGCATTCAAAGCCAAGATGAATAAGTAAAGAAATGAGAGACTTCTTTCAGCAGATGGGCAAGTACTTTGCCCGCTACAAGCAGTACATCGTCGGCACGTTAGCCCTGAACGTCTTGGCGGCAGTGTTCAACGTGTTTTCCTTCTCCGTGCTGTTGCCTATCTTGCAGATTCTCTTCAAGGTAGATACAGAGCATTACGCTTTCATGGCGTGGGGCACTGGCGGATGGGACAATCTGGTGGAGGTGGCTAAAAACAACGGCTACTACTACTCGCAACTGTTAGTGGACACCTACGGTCCTGCCACCACCCTGCTGGTGCTGGGGCTTATATTGGCATTACTCACCTTGCTGAAGACTGCCACCTACTTCGGTGGTTCCGCATGCCTGATGCCGCTGCGTACAGGCATCGTTCGGGACATACGCGTCGATATTTACAAGAAGATTCTCTCTTTGCCCCTTTCGTTCTTCTCCGAGGAGCGTAAAGGCGACATTTTGGCTCGTGTCAGCACCGATGTGAGCGAGATAGACAGCAGCATCACCTCATCGCTCGACATGGTAATCAAGAACCCCATCTTCATCTTAGTATATGTGGGCACCATGTTTGCCATGAGCTGGCAGCTCACACTGTTCACCCTGTTGGTAGTGCCATTGATGGCAGGCGGCATAGGTCGTATCGGCAAGAAACTGAAAGCCAAATCGCTCTATGCGCAGTCAAAGTGGAGCGATGGCATCAGTCAGATAGAAGAGACATTAGGCGGCTTGCGCATCATCAAAGCCTTCATCGCCGAAAAGAAGATGGAGGATCGCTTTAGAGCCGTAAACAACGAATACCGCAACGCTTCCATGCGTGTTGCCATCCGCCAGTCGTCTGCCCACCCTGTCAGCGAGTTCTTAGGCACCTGCATGATTGTGATAGTGCTTTGGTTTGGCGGTTATCTGATATTCTCAGGCAAAAGTCCTATCGACGCCAGCGGCTTCATCTACTACTTAGTCATTCTCTACACCACGCTGCAACCCATCAAAGACCTTTCCAAGGCTGGCTACAGCATCCAAAAGGGAATGGCTTCGCTGGAGCGCATCAACAAGATACTTGCCGCAGAGAACACCATCAAGGAAATAGCTGACCCGAAAGAGGTTACATCGCTGAACAACGCTATCGAAATCAGCCATGTGAACTTTGCCTACACCCCTGGTCGCGACATCCTGAAAGACATCAGCATCACTATCAAGAAGGGGCAAACCATTGCCTTGGTCGGTCAGTCGGGTTCGGGCAAGAGCACGCTGGTTGACCTGATTCCGCGCTACCACGACGTGTCGGGCGGTGCTATCAAGATTGATGGCGAGGATGTGCGCAACCTCTCCATCCACTCGCTTCGTGGCTTGATAGGCAATGTGAACCAAGAAGCGATTCTGTTCAACGACACAATTTTCAACAACATCGCCTTCGGCGTGGAAGATGCCACACAGGAGCAGGTTGAGGCAGCGGCAAAGATTGCCAATGCGCACGATTTCATCATGGAGTTAGAGAATGGCTACCAGACGAATGTCGGTGACCGCGGCGGTCGTCTTTCGGGCGGACAGCGGCAAAGAATCTCCATTGCACGCGCCATCTTGAAGAATCCGCCCATTCTGATTCTCGACGAGGCCACCTCCGCACTCGACACAGAAAGCGAGCGTCTGGTACAGGATGCTTTGGAGCGTTTGATGAAGTCGCGCACCACCATCGCCATCGCCCATCGTCTATCCACGATTCGGCATGCGGACAAAATCTATGTGCTGCACGATGGCAAGATAGTAGAGTGTGGCACGCACGAGGAACTGATAGCGCAAGATGGCTATTACAAGAAGCTGAACGACATGCAGGCGTTGTAACGCTTATCCACTTCTCAACTAATGAATTAACCTGTATCTTGCTCCTCCGAGGACTTTAACAATACCGTTCATTTCGAGGTCAAACAGCAGCATGCTGACGCGTGCGTAAGGAATATTCGTGTCGATGACAATCTGGTTCACATGTTTGTCATCGACATTTTTTAATGTGTTCACAATGGCTCGCTCTTCGTCGGAGAGTTCGGGGAAGAGTTCTTGTTGGACAGCCTTTGGCTTAGATGCCTTCGCCAAGAGATTCTGCCATCCCATCGTTTGGAGCAAGTCGGCAGCACAGGTCAGCAGCGTGGCTTGCTGGCGGCGGATGAGGTTATTGCATCCACGGCTGTGCTCGTCATACACACGCCCCGGGAAAGCGAACACCTCGCGGTTATATTCCAATGCCAACTCGGCAGTGATGAGCGAGCCACCCCGCTCCGAACTCTCCACCACAATGCAAGCATCACACATACCAGCCACAATGCGGTTGCGGCGTACAAAGTTCCCCTTCTCGGGCGTGGTGCGCATGGTGTATTCGGTCATCAACCCTCCCTGCTGATGCACCATGTCCGCAGCTGTCTTTCGGTGCATGGCAGGATAGATGGTGTCCAACCCGTGTGCCAGCACACCCAGCGTCGGCATTCCGTTGTCGAGCGCGGCTTGATGAGCACAGATGTCGATGCCGTAAGCCAATCCGCTCACAATCAGCGTGTCGGGATAGTAGCGTTTCAGGTCAGCAATGAAGTTCCTGCACACCTCACGCCCATATTCAGAACACTTGCGTGTGCCCACAATGCTGACAATGCGCTGGCTGTTCAGATTGGCAGAGCCACAGGAATAGAGCACCAATGGTGCATCCTCACACTCTTTCAGCCGCCGCGGATAGCCCTCGTCGTTCAGCGTGAACACATTCAGCCGTTTCGACTCGATAAAGTCCATCTCCTCCTCCGCCACCTTCAAGGCTTTCTCCGCACCAGCCAATGCCGCCACGAGCCGCTGGCTGGCATCAGGAATGAGGCTCACGATGTCCTTTCGGTGGGCAAACACCTCAGTTGCCGACCCCAGCGTCTCCAGCAGGGTTCGGGCATTCAGCAGACCCAAACCCCTCAGTTTGGTCAGCGCAATGGTGGAGATAAGCTCCTGCGTATCCACTATTGCAGGAAAGGAGCAAATTTTTCGTTCAGTTCAGCGCATTCCGCCAGCTTGCCGTTCACGAGGCAGACAGAATCCACCTGCGCACGGATGCAGAGCTTCATGTCGGGCAGACGGAAGATGTCCTGCATGAAGATGTAGCGCACGCCATCCTTCTTCACCCACAACTTCGTCACATACTCGTCACGACTCTTCAGAGGCACCTTAAACTGCATGGTCAGCCGCGCCACCACAGCGTCTGTCCCCTTGTCGTGCAACTCGGCAAAACTGATGTTGTTGGCAAGCAGAAACTCGTGGCGGCAATGCTCCAGATAATGCTGATAATTAGCGTTGTTCACAATGCCTTGCAGGTCGCACTCATAGTCGCGCACCTTATCTTTTAGCTCAAAGATGTAATTAGCCATATTCTTGATATTATCCGTTATTTTCGGCAAAGATACGCAAAAAATGTCTTACCTTTGTAGCCGAATAACAAAAAATCAACCACTTAACACATTTTGTACAACATGGACAAACTTAGTTATGCGCTGGGTCTCGGCATTGGGCAGCAGCTCAAACAGATGGGGCTTAAAGAGAACCTCGTGATTGCAGATTTCGCCGCATCCATTCAGGATGTGCTCGAAGATAACGACCTGAAGGTGAGCCATCAGGAAGGACAGCAGATTGTGAACTCCTTCTTCAGCGAACTGGAGAAGAAGCAGAACGCCGCCAAGGCCGAAGCCGGAAAAGCAGCCAAGGAAGAGGGTGCGAAGTTTCTGGCAGAGAACGCCAAGAAGGATGGCATCATCGTGACCAAAAGCGGACTCCAGTATGAGGTGCTGACCGAGGGAACGGGCAAGAAGCCAAAGGCCAGCGACACCGTGCGCTGCCACTACGAAGGCCGCCTGCTGGACGGCACCGTGTTCGACAGCAGCTACAAGCGCAACGCTCCAGCCGACTTCGGCTTGCAGCAGGTCATTGCAGGTTGGACCGAAGGCGTTCAGCTCATGGCAGAAGGTTCCAAGTTCCGCTTCTACATCCCCTACATGCTCGCATACGGCGAGGGCGGAGCAGGTGCCATGATTCCACCTTTCGCCACCCTCATCTTCGATGTGGAGCTGATTAAAGTGCTCTAACGTCACGTCCTCCCAAGAGGCAAAGGAACAAACAAATGGCGGGTAAAGCGCATATCGCTTTACCCGCCATTTCTATACCTATAAATCGGAGTCGGGGACATCGGTTGGTCGGAGTCGGGGACATCGACTCGCCGATGTCGGGGACTCCGAGTTTAGGGGATAAATCTGTCTCTTATACACATAGGAAGCTGCCGACGGCGTAATAGGTGTAGGTCTCGGG
>CAMWJL010000145.1 GCA_947174565.1 uncultured Prevotellaceae bacterium
ACCACTAATTTACTAATAATCTGCGATTTGTGCAACTTTTTCATTATAAATATTTAAAAATTTAATTCAACCAACGAGTTAATTAACTATTTATGCAATACAGGATTTCTTTGTTGACATTGTTTTTGACATTGTGCGGCATGTTGACCGCACAGACGAGTTACAAGATGGCAGGTCCATACGAGGTGGTGGCGCGCGATGGTCAGTATCGTGGCACGAAAGGCGGCAGTGAACGCGACATGAAGGCTGCCTACGACTTTGCCGTGAAGGGCGAGGCGGATGAGGCGGTGGCTATCATCAATGCCTATGCCAAGACCTTGCAGCGGTTTGACGGGCATGATGCACCTCTCTGCACCATTCAGGGCTATGACTTGGTGAGGGCAATGACGCTGATGAAGGCGCACAAGACGGACGAGTGGGAAACGATGGTGCGACGTGCTATCCTCCCCACGCTCGACCAGTTCGAGGCGGACAGCCCTTATGCCAATGGGAATTGGGGAGCAATCGTGAATCGTCAGCGCATGGCTTGTGCCATCTTCTTGGAAGACTCTGTGCTGTATAAGGCTTCGGTGGATTACTTCCTCCATGCCAACGACAATGGTTCGCTGCCCAAGTACATCGGCGAGACGGGGCAGTGTCAGGAGACTGGGCGTGACCAAAACCATGTGCAGTTGGGCTTGGAGGCATTGGCTCAGACGTGCGAGATGGCTTGGGAACAGGGCGATGACTTGTGGGGCGTGCAGGACAACCGACTGATGAAAGGCTTTGAATACACGGCAAAGTATAATCTTGGCTATGAAGTGCCCTTCACCACATGGACGGATTGCACAGGGCTTTATAACGACTGGACAGAGCCAGGGCAGATGGGGCGTGGCAACTTGTGGGACATCTACGAGCTGCCTTACAACCACTATGTGAAACGGAAAGGGCTTGCCATGCCTTACACGGAGCGCATCGTGAAGGGTGAAAAGCCGAAAGTGAAGGAATATGCGAAGCTGCATCAGATATACACTTACCCCGCTCCTGAAGGTGCTCCGCTGAAGCACGATTACGACGTGTTCATTCAGCCACGAGGCGGCAAGGAATGGACGAAGATTGACACTTACATGGCAAGGGTCAATGCCCCAATCGGCGACAACAAGCATCGGGTAAGTGAGATTTCCTATGGCTTCTTCGATTTTACGGGCGATGTGTTTGTGAGGGTGGTGTGCAAGAACAAGAAGTACAGAAACGTAAGGGTGCGTCCCGATTATAAAGGCGTGATTGCCAACGTGCAGAACGACTCCACGGTGCAGTTCCTGCTTTTCCAACCCGAGAATGTGAGTGTGGAGTTTGATGGCGACATCACCAACAACCTGTTGCTCTTCACGTCGAAGCCATGCAAAGAGGTGGCTGTGGCGAAGAAGGAGGCAAAGAAGGAGAAGCGGAACTTCATCTATTATGCCCCTGGCTTCTACACGGAGGACACCATCCGTGTGGCATCGAACACGACTGTCTATCTGGCTGGCGGTGCTTATTTCACAGGCACGTTCGCCATCGACGATGCGGAGAACGTGAGCATTCTCGGTCGTGGTGTGGCTCGCCCTGGGCGTGGATACGAGGGATGTCATGTGTATCGTTCTCGGAACGTGTTGATTGACGGGCTTATCCTCAACACTTGTCCCGTGGGTGGCTCTGACGGGGTGACACTGCACGATGTGCGCAGCATCTCTCACCCCAGTTGGGGCGACGGGTTGAATGTGTTCGCCTCTAACAATGTGCTCTACGACCGCGTCTTCTGCCGCAACTCCGACGATTGCACCACGGCTTACGCTACTCGCAAGGGCTTCAATGGCTCGGTTCGCAATGTTCGTATGCGAAACTCCACCCTGTGGGCGGATGTGGCACATCCCATCTTCATCGGCATTCATGGCAATTCGGCTGTGGGCGACAGCATCATAGGGCTGACCTACGAGAACATTGACATCCTCTGCCAAAGCGAGCCACAGGTGGATTATCAAGGGTGTCTTGCCATCAACTGTGGCGACAACAACTATGTGAAGGATGTGTGTTTCGACAATATCCGCATCGAGAACATCCATCAGGGGTGTCTCGTGCAGGTGAAGGTGAGTTGGAACGACAAATACTGCACCGCTCCTGGTCGTGGGGTGGAGAACGTCACGTTCCGCAACATCCGCTACCGTGGCGACACGCCTTATCTCTCCGTCATCAATGGGTACAGCGAAGACCGCAAGGTCAAGAACATCGTTTTTGAAGGACTCAAAATCAATGGTCTTGCGCTCTACGATGACATGCCCAGCAAGCCCAAATTTTACAAGACTTCCGATTATGTCCCCATGCTGGTGGGCAACCATGTGGAGGGCGTGGTGTTCAAGAAGTGACACCGAATGGATGCGGAAAAAGGCGTTGTTTTGGTGGCAATGCTGACGGAATGTTACATTTTTTACACATTTTGCAACGACGATTGAAGGGAGGGCTGTCTTTTTCTTTGTATCTTTGCAAACGGAATTTTGTTTACTAACAAACCTATAATCAATGAAAGGAAAGAACATGATGCAAGCGGTGGCGCTTGCGATGGCACTGGGTGTGCCGACGATGGCGTCGGCGCAGAAGGTGAAAGCTCCTGAAGGAGGCAAGAAAATCAGTAATGAACTCATTGGCATCTTCTTCGAGGATATCAGTTATTCTGCTGACGGCGGTTTGTATGCCGAGTTGGTGGAGAACGGCTCGTTTGAGTATAGCCCTGCCGAACGCGACGGATGGGGACCTGGCACTGCGTGGAAGCAGATTCGTCCTGGTCATTCGTTGGGCACTCTTCGGGCGAGAATGGAGAATCCAATCCATCCCTACAACCCCACCTATATGAGTCTGTATGTAGAGCGCGTGAAGGAGTATTACGACTATGCTGGATGGAAGGGCTTCGGTTTGGAGAACAGTGGCTTTGACGGCATTGCTGTGAAGGCTGGCGCAAAGTATGACTTCTCGGTGTTCTTCCGCAATTACGGTGCTGCTAAGCAGGTGCGTGTGGTGTTGGGCGTGCCACAAGGTTGGGGCAAAGACCCCAAGGTGTTGGCAGAGGCAACCATCAAAGCGAACGCCCCCGAATGGAAGAAGTACGAGGCTGTGTTGACTCCCACGGAGGATTGCCCCAATGCCGTCTTGCAGCTATTGGTGCTGAACACGGGCATGATAGATGTCGATATGGTGTCGTTGATGCCAGAGGACACTTACAAGGGTCACGGTCTCCGCAAGGACTTGGCGGAGGCTTTGGCTGGCTTGCAACCTAAGTTCATGCGCTTCCCTGGTGGATGCGTGGTGCATGGCGGTGGCGACGGCTTCTGGAACACCTATCGTTGGAAGACCACCATCGGTCCGAAAGAGGAGCGTTTGGGCATGAAGAACACTTGGGGCTATCACCAGTCAATGGGACTTGGCTACTACGAGTATTTCCAGTTCTGCGAAGACTTGGGCATGGAGCCGCTTCCTATCCTGCCGTGTGGCGTAAGCTGCCAAGGCACCAATGGTGGCTGGGGCATGAAGACACAAGCTCAGGACGTTGTACCCATGAGCGAGATGGATGAGTGGGTGGATGAAGCGCTCGACCTCATCGAATGGGCTAACGGCGACGTAAACACCACATGGGGCAAGAAGCGTGCCGAACAGGGACATCCTGCGCCTTTCAACTTGAAGTACTTGGGTTTGGGCAACGAGGAGAAGATTACGCCCGAATTTGAAGAACGCTTTAAGTATATATATGACCGTGTGCGTGCGAAGTATCCCGACATCGTGATTGTCGGCACAGCGGGCCCTGGCTCTCACAAGGGCAACCCCGACTTCGACAACGGTTGGCGCATTGCCGAAGAGTTGGGCGTGGACATATTGGACGAGCACTACTACGAGCCACGCGACTACTTCTTGAACAATCAGCACAACTATGACAACTATCCACGCAACCGCAAGACAAAGGTGTATTTGGGTGAGTATGCCGCCAAGGACAAGAAACTTGCCGATGCGCTTTACGAAGGTCTCTACCTTTTGGGCATCGAACGCAATGCCGACGTGGTGACAATGACAAGTTATGCACCGCTCTTCTGCAAGAAGAATCACGAGAGCTGGAATCCCGACCTCATCTATTTCGACAACACGAGCGTGGTGCTGACTTGCAGCTACTACATCCAACAGATGTTTGGCACGACGGCTGGCGACTACTACTATGGCGATGTAGCCAAGTTTGAGGGTGGCGACAAGTACCAAGGCACTTCTGCTGTGCTCAACACGCAGAAGGGCGAGTTGTACATCAAGCTTATCAATGCCGCTGCCGAAGCCAAGACGGCTACCATCGACCTGAGCAAATTCAAGGGCTATCCGTCCAAGGCACAGATGACCACCATTTCTGGCGAGTCGCTCGATGTTGAGAACAACTTCGACGCACAGCCAGTAGTACCCAAGACTCAGGACGTGAAAATCTCCAAGAAGATGACCCTCTCCGTTGCTCCTTATTCGGCTAATGTCATCAGAATCAAAGTGAAGTAATCGGAACAAATAAAAGAAAAAAGAAGGGGAAGCATTTTGCTTCCCCTTTATTTGTTCAGAAGTTTTTGAACGTGGTTGCGGAGCATTTGGTATGCTTCGCAGTCTTTGTATTGTGTGTTGCGACGCAGCATTTGGGTGGGTTGGAACTGGCTGTGGGAGTAGCTGGCAAGTTCGTTGTTGAGTTGCTGCTGGTTGCCGTTGGCGAGGGTCTTGATTTCCCTCTCGTGTTGGCGGCGGAGGATGGTGCAGACGGGTTCGAGGGCGGCGGCAACGACGTTCTCCATGAGGTGATGTCCTTGGATGAACATATAGGTATTCTCTTTGGTCACGCCCAGACGTGCCAGTTCCTGCTTGAGAGGGGTGAGCTTTCCCTTAGCATCTTTCATGTGCTGTTGCAACCATGACAGTTTTCGGTTCACGCTTCGGCGCACTCGCTCTAAAGCCTCGGCAGGGTTCTGTATATTCAGTTGCTCAATGGCAATGATGTTGTTGAAGTTGTTGAGTGGGAAGTCGTTGTAACGCCCCTTGCGGTGAAGCCAAACGAGCCACACGAAGAGTTCGTAGATGATGATGGAATACTGCTTGAGGTACTCCTCGAAATTGAAGATGTTGCGGTCGTTGAGGGTCGCCATCACACACACGTTGTGGAGAGAAGGAGCGTAACATTGGTAACTTTCAATGGCATAAGCGTAGGTGTGAATGACATAAGGATTGTCGAGCATGCGTTGCGAGGAGGGCGAATGACGTTGCAGCAAGTAATCCATGTCGGCATCGACACAAGCAATCATGTAGCCGCCTAAAGCCTTGCCAAGTTGATTCGTCATGGCTGTTTTCTTGCCTCGATTGAGGTTTGTTCGGCTGGGCAACATCACCTCAAACTCCGTGTTCTCGTCCTCAAACTCGCTCAGCACATTGCGCCAAAAGAAGATGTCATCATACGATTCCACATAGGCGACAATCTTCCGCTTCTTCGTCTAGGGGCGCAGTCGGTTGGCGGCTTCAAAATAGTAAGAGGTGAGGTGGGAGGTAAGACGGTGGGGCCTCTTCTTTTCTTAATAGATGATTTCGATCACATCCCTCACATTCACCAA
>CAMWJL010000146.1 GCA_947174565.1 uncultured Prevotellaceae bacterium
CGCCTACACACACACCGACAACCGCTCCCAGTTCCTCTCCACCGCATTCACGGAGACCGACGACCTCATCAACACCAATCGTCAGCAAGGCATCCTGCGTGGACACGAGTTCCGCGCCGCCTTCGCCGCCAAGGCGACGGTCAAGATGAAAAACTCCAGCGACTACTACGAACTGGAGACGAACATGAACTACCGCAACAAAGACG
Source organism: uncultured Prevotellaceae bacterium (assembly GCA_947174565.1). GTDB lineage: Bacteria > Bacteroidota > Bacteroidia > Bacteroidales > Bacteroidaceae > Minthosoma. Next base: position 207 of record CAMWJL010000146.1, read on the forward strand.
ATGACCGCTTCAATCGCCAGCAGGTGACAGGCAAGTCGGCTTTCTTCACCGACCAATACTTCAAGAACCATCCTGACCGCTACCAAAACATTTGGGTGCAAGGTCTGTACCACTGGGCCATCAAACAGGACATGCGGCTTGATGCCACCCTCAGTTACGAGCACCGCGACACCCGACGCGACCAGTCGCTTTACCTGCTCGACCGCCTCGACTCCCCGACCACCGAAGAGGGAGACCCGTCGGACGGAATGGCGGACGATGAAGAAACGGGGCTGCCGACCTTCCCCTCGGAGGGATGGAGAACGTTCGGCGTCCTCCCGTCTGTTGCCGACTATGAGCGCACGATGGACATCGCCAACAGCTACGACAGCCATCTCGACGAGGACTATTACGCCGTCCATCCTATCCTTTGGTGGTTTCCCAAGAGCAAAGGCGGCAAGTGGAGCATCAGCCTGCGTCTGCCCATGCGTGTGCAGAACCGACGGCTTCACTACCAGCGCGGTATGGTCGATACCACCATCGTGCGCACCCCCTTCCTCATCAGCTCCGAAGGAAACTATGCCCAATGGCAAAGCAACGACAGAAAGTACAATGTGATCATTCAGCCTTTGGTGGCAGCGTCCGCCCCTGCACTCCAACACTTCGTGGACATCCGCGATGCCACCGACCCACTGAACATCCACTTGGGCAACAACGACTTGGGCAACACCTATCGCTACAGCTTGCGGACGAATGTTACCAAAACGCTTCGAGAGAAGCAAATTCTCGAAGGAGTTCATGCCGAGTTCCGATACACACAGAACGAACTGGCAATGAGCCACCTCTATGACCCCACCACGGGTGTGCATACCTACCAACCGTTCAGCGTGGATGGCAACTGGCACTTCCGCTCTGAGGCTGTCCTTCAGCTTCCGCTCGACAGACCCAAACGCTTGTTCTTCGGTACAGGTGCTGCGCTCACACTCGTCCACAGCGTCGATTTGACAGGCACCACCACATTAGAGCGCAGCACCGTCAACACCACGGGATGGATACAGGAAGTGAACTTGTCCTACAAATTTAACGGGCAGAACAATGTGAAACTCACCGTTACACCCGCATGGCAATGGTTCCACAGCCGACGCGAGGACTTCCAAGACTTCCGCACGACCGACATCAAGAGCACCCTCACTGCCCTTCTCGCCCTGCCGTGGAAGATGCAGCTCTCCACCGACTTGACGCTTTACAGCCGCCGAGGCTACAAAGACGCTTCGATGAACGACACGGAATGGTGCTGGAACGCCCGTCTCTCGCGTCCCTTCTTCAACGGCAAGTTCCTCCTGATGCTCGACGGCTTCGACCTGCTCAACCAACTCAGCAACATCACCCAGACCATCAATGCGCAGGGACGCACCGAGACATGGACCAACAGCCTGCACCGCTATGTGCTCCTCCATGCAGCGTGGCGCATGAATCATCAACCAAAGAAGAGAAATTAGTTCGTCACGAGTTCGGGGCAAAATGGGGTTGCAAACAACCTCAAAAGGGGAGTGAGTCAGACCCTATTTAGGGTGTGACTCACTCCCTTGGAAGGGTCTGACTCAGACCCCTTTTGAGGTTGTTTCACAAGGCAAATCACACAATCGTTGCGACATGTGTATGAAAAGTGCATGTATATTGTAAAACCATACAAGATACAAACAATTATGGTCTTGCTGATTTATTTTATTCATTCCTTCAAACAACTATCTTGAAGGAAACGACTACCTTTGTATCAAAATTTTTAGTTATATGATATTTGGTTATAAGTGTGCTTTTAAGTGCGATGAATGCGGAAACAGATTCATGGCACCTGCGGCAGAATTGTGTGCGACATGTTTCTTGACACCTATGCCCTGTACAAAATGTGGAAGTATGCATACATATCCAGCAGGGCTATGGAATCTTAGAGGAGTCTTTGGACCAGGTCCATATAGAGCTATTTGGGAGTTTATCGATAAGAACAAATGATAAAATTCATCAGTAACTCAGGTCATTACAAGGAAGTAATATCTGCAATAAAGAATGTAAAGCGGACCCTGTGGATTGGTACAGCAGACATCAAGGATTTATATGTAGAACTTGGTAAAGAGAAGAAGCCTTTCTTGGCTTTGGTTGCCCAACTTATACGCAAGGGAGTGGATGTAAGACTCATCCATGCAAAAGAACCTGGACCAGCTTTTCGTGAGGACTTTGACAAGTACCCAGTTCTTTATGACAGACTTGAAAGAGTGCTCTGTCCACGAGTGCATTTCAAAATCATTGTTCTTGACTGTCAGATGACCTATATCGGCAGTGCAAATCTGACAGGGGCTGGGATTGGCATGAAAGCAGAGACAACAAGAAACTTTGAGGCAGGCGTGTTTACAGATGAGCCTGAGTTGGTTGAATCTGCCATGAATCTGTTTGATGAGGTATGGATAGGCAAGATGTGCAAAAAATGCAAGCGTAAAGAATACTGCACTGACCCTATAGCATAGCAAGAATTGGCAAATACATAATAAAAAACCGATGGGGTATAAACTTATCGCTTATAACCCATCGGTTTTAGGGGCTAATGAACCTTTTGGATAGTCACTCTCCCCAACCCAGTGCGGAAGCTCCAAGCACAGCAGCGTTTGCATTCATCAAACCACTGACCAGAAACTTTGCCTTGCCACGGAAGATGGGCATGACGTGCTGGTTGTAGGACTCCACAATGGGACGCATGATGAGGTCGCCAGCCTTGCAGAGACCGCCAAAGAAAATGAAGGCTTCGGGGGAGGAGAAGGCTGCGAAGTCGGCACACGCCTCGCCGAGCATCTTGCCCGTAAACTGGAAGATTTCGTTGGCAACCTCGTCACCTTTGCCAGCGGCGATGGCGACATCAAGAGACTCTATCTCGTCGGCTGGCTTGTTGCGGAGAAGCGACGGGCGGTCGGTGTTGGCAAGGATTTCGCGAGCAGTACGAGCCACTCCTGTGGCGGAGCAGTAGGTTTCGAGACAGCCTGTGCGACCGCATCCGCAGGGACGACCTTCTGCACCACGCACCATCGTGACATGACCGAGTTCGCCAGCAAAGCCGTCGTGGCCATAGAGGAGCTGACCATTGACCACGATGCCCGAACCGACACCTGTGCCGAGCGTGATGACGATGAAGTTCTTCATGCCACGCGCTGCTCCGTAAGCCATTTCACCCATCGCTGCCGCATTGGCATCGTTGGTGAGACGAACGGGAAGCGGTGCTGAGAGGTGAGGGTTAAGGGATGAGAGTTGGTCGGAAAACATCTGAGCGAGAGGCACTACGCAGTCGTGTGCCCACGCAAGATTGGGTGCTGTCTCGATGGCTCCGCTATAATAGTTGGCATTGGGAGCACCGATGCCCATACCTGCAATCTTCTCCATGCCGCCCACTTGGGCGATAAGGGGAGTGAGACAAACCACACCTGCCTCGACAAAGGCTTCGGCAGTCTTGTAGGCTTGGGTCTTGATGGCATCTTGTGCCACGATGTTGCCACGCGCATCGACAATTCCGAAAACGGTGTTGGTGCCTCCGAGGTCAACACCTATCACATAAGGCTTGACCGCATCAAGCTGATGGTTCTGTGTATCCATTTCTTTGTTTTATAGAGATTTGACGGCAAAGTTATGAAAAAGTTAGGAGTCAGGGGGCAGGAGTTGGGAGTTTTTTCGTACCTTTGCAAAATAATTCCCTATTTTTCCTATTAAAGACTCAAAGATGAAAAAGGTTCTCCTTTTTATGTTCAGCTTTTTATGTATGTTTGGGGCGCAAGCGCAACAACCTGCGTTTGACATAGACCTGTGGCCTAATGGGTTGCCTAACAGCAACGGCATTGACAAGACGCAGCCGTATGACGATGCGAAACAGAACTTCAAGCCTTCCATCCGTGTGTTTCTGCCCGATGCTGCCAAGGCTACAGGACGGGCGGTGGTGTGCTGTCCCGGTGGTGGTTATTCTCATTTGGCAACGGGGCACGAGGGCTATGACTGGGCACCGTTCTTCAACGAACGTGGCATTGCTTTCATCGTGCTGAAATATCGCATGCCGCACGCTCACACGGACGTGCCCATCAGCGATGCGAAGGAAGCACTGAGAGTGGTGAGAGAGCATGCCAAAGAATGGGGCATCGACCCTAAGAAGGTGGGCATCATGGGGTCGTCGGCTGGCGGACACTTGGCTTCGACCATCTCCACCCACAGCGACCCACTCACTGTGCCAGCCTTCCAGATTCTGTTCTATCCTGTCATCACGTTCGACTACCGATACACGCATAAAGGCAGTCGCTACGGGCTGATTGGCGAGCAAGCAACACAGGAAATGGTGAATCTCTACAGCAACGAGAAGCAGGTGACGAGCCAAACGCCACCAGCCATCATGTTGCTGAGCGACGATGACAAGCTGGTGCCTCCGCAGAACAGCGTGAACTACTATTTGGCACTGAAACAACATGGCATCAAAGCCACCATGCACATCTATCCCTCGGGCGGTCACGGCTGGGGATGCAGAGAGAACTTCAAGTACCACAAAGAGATGACGAGCGATTTGAACGCTTGGCTGGAGACGATAAAATGACGATATTGCAAGCAATCCTGCAAATGCCCGAGATGAACTTTCAGGAATGGATGAAGGACGTGGGCGTGTTTGAGGAAATGATGAAAGGATTCCTGATTGGCGTGCTGGCTTCAGCACCGATGGGGCCTGTGGGCATCCTGACCGTGCAGCGCACACTGAATAAGGGGCGATGGGAAGGATTTGCCACGGGTGTGGGTGCCAGCGTGAGCGACATTCTATATGCCATCATCACGGGCTATTTCATGTACTTGGTGGTGGACATCATTGAAGACCCTATCACTGCCTTGTGGATCAAGGTGATTGGCTCTGTGCTGCTGTTCATCTTCGGTGTCTATACTTACAGGAGCATTCCGAAACAGAAGGTGGTGGACCGAGTGGCACCAGTGGAAACAAAGAACAAACTGACGGGCTTTGCCATCAGCGGTTTCATCATTACCGTATCTAACCCATTGATAGTGTTGCTGTTCGTGGCACTGTACGGTCAGTTCACTTTCATCTTGGCGGGCAACTGGATTGCGCAGACCATGGGGTACATCTTCATCATGGTGGGGGCACTGACATGGTGGTATGCGTTGACGTGGCTGGTGGATAAGGTAAGAGCCAGATTCAGCAACCAGGTTATCTGGCGGCTCAACCGCATTATCGGCATCATCGTGATGGCGGTAAGTGCCATCATGATTGTGTATGCCTTGACGGGACACACGTTCCATTTCATCCCGTTCGGCAAAGACCCCGGATTTCAACTGTTTGAATAGTATATATAATG
>CAMWJL010000147.1 GCA_947174565.1 uncultured Prevotellaceae bacterium
AAGGAAATGATGAAGCACAATACTGTTTGGGGCCGGCTTAGTATAATGGCGCAGGGATTTCTCCAAACCATTCTCTGTCTGTTCAATGGTGGTTAAAAGCGGCAAAACAAGGACATGCCCACGCACAAAACAACTTGGCACATTGTTATCTAAATGGCGATGGAGTCTCTCAAAATGTAACAGAAGGATTAAAATGGACACGTGAGGCCGCAAACAATGGTAATAAATATGCCCAATGCGCTTTGGGTAGCTATTATGAGCATGGTGTCTCAGGAATTCAAAAAGATGTAAATCAGGCTATTTTCTGGTATAGAAAAGCGGCAGCTCAAGGTGTAACATACGCACAAATCCATCTTGCACAATTAGGGGTAGAATAAAGAATTATGAAAAAAATCTTAAGCACATTATTTATAGCTTTGTATGCATTGTGTGCCAATGCTCAATTATCGCAGGTTATGCTTAGCGCAGAAAAAGGAGATATTGATGCTCAGAAATTTTTAGCACGCAGTTATTCCCAAGGAATAAATGGTGTTAGAAAGAATGATGTGCAGGCTTTTATCTGGACTAAAGCAGCAGCAGAGCAAGGAGATGGAGAATATGAATATCTTCTGTCTCAATTGTACTGGAATGGCGTAGGAACGTCAAAAGATAGTAATGCTATGATGGAGTGGATGGAGAGATCTGCCAACCATGGCTATGCTCCTGCTATGGAAAATCTTGGTTTTCTCAACTTTATGGGGGGGCATTATGAAAAGGCAATTCCATTATTGAAGGGTGCATTAGAGAGGGGGGATGTTGTTGCCAACTATCTATTGGGAAAAGCATATCTTGGAGGAAACGGCGTAGAGCAAAACTATATGAAAGCAATACAGCACTTAAACGCTGCCGTTCAGGCAGAGATAGTACCAGCTTATAAAGAATTAGCATACTGTTACGCTTATGGTCATGGTGTTAGGCAAAATTTCAAAGAGGCTCATAGGCTGATTGATTCTGCCCATGAGAAGCAACCGAACAATCTTGAACTCTACGACGATAAAGGAACATTTTACCTAATGGAAGGCAAGTTTGAAATGGCAAAGAAGGTTTGGGAAAAGCTATTGAATAAAGATAGCCTTTATCCCGAAATGTATCACACCATGTTTACCGCAGCAATGACAAATAGTATTGACTACAACATACCTGTTGCGACAAGATCAAACGAAAGAACAGTCGTCCTTATTATTGCCAACGAGCACTACCGTAGGGTCTCTCCTGTTGTGTATGCGAATAGTGACGGACAGACAATGTACAAGTATTGTACGTCTGCTTTGGGCATTCCCGAACGTAATATTATCTATGTTGAGGACGCAACTTTGGCGGATATGAAATATAATGTTGAATCAATTAAGCAACGGATAGGCGGATTCAATGGAGATTGTAATGTCATCTGCTATTATGCTGGACATGGCATTCCTGATCAGAACGCAAAGACTGCGTTTCTGCTTCCTGTTGATTGTTATGGAACGGATATTTCCACTGGTTATCCTTTGGAGGACTTTTACAAATCATTGAGTGAATTCCCTGCAAAATCAGTTACCGTGTTACTTGATGCTTGTTTTAGTGGTGCAAAGAGAGAAGGTGACATGTTGGTTGCCGCTCGTGGAGTCGCGATTAAGGTGAAAGACATGAAACCAAAAGGAAACCTGGTAGTAATATCAGCTGCGCAAGGTGATGAAACAGCTTATCCATATGAGAATCAAAAACATGGATTGTTTACCTACTATCTTTTGCGTAAAATCCAAGAAAGTAATGCCGAATGCACTTTAGGGGAAATCGCAGACTATGTGAAGTCAGAGGTATTACAGAAATCATTTGAGATGAACGGCAAATCTCAAACTCCTACGGTTTCTGTATCCGCATCACTAGAAAATGTTTGGAGAAGTCACAAACTGAAATAGAAGAAGTTGCAAATAGACGACTTTGCGCTAATGTAATTTGTCAATATCGATACCAATGCGAATGAACATCTTAACAAAAATGCTTATAGTTACCGCAATGTTTTATTGCGGTAACATAAAGTCATATGCCCAAGATGACGAATTTAGGAAGGCTTACGAGAACTTCAAAGGACAAGCTCAGAAAGAGTATTCTGATTTTCGAGATCAAGCGAATAAGGAATATGCTGAGTTTATGCGTCGTGCATGGGAGAATTATAAAACGCTCCCCGCTAAGCCGAAACCAATCGAGGAGGATGTTCCACCTGTAGTTATCAAGGAAGAAGACAAGAAACGTCCAATAGAAGATACTCCGGTAATTATTGAAGAAGAGATTGAGATACCAGCTCCTGCTCCTCAACCAAAGCCAATTTCACCGATCAAGGAAAAGGATGATGAAAGTGACAGGCATTCCTTCGCTCTATATGGAACTAAAATGTCAGTGCGTCTTGTTCCGTCACAAAAAATAACACTATCGAAACTTGACATTAATGAAATCGTAAAAACATGGGAGACCCTCTCGTCAGACAAATATAATAATGTTATAAGGGATTGTCTCGAACTCAGAATCAAACATCAGTTATGCGATTGGGCATATTTAAGACTGCTTGATAAGTTATCGTCTTCATTTCTTGGAGAAGGGACAAATGAAGCAGAATTATTTAAGGCATTCTTGTATTGCCAATCTGGTTATCAAATGAGGTTGGCAATGGCGAACAATCATTTGTATATGTTATATGCAAGTCAACATTTTATGTTTGAGAAAACTTGTTGGCAAATAGATAACATATTCTATTATGCCGACAACTGTGATGCAGAACAGATTCAAATATGCGAAGCATCATTTCCTCATGAGCAAGCAATGTCGTTGTTCATTCCAAATGAACAGATACTTGACCAAATCAAAAGCGCAAATAGAACGTTGAAGTCGGAGGATGTTGATTGGCTACGTGTTGATGTGTCAGAAGATGAAAATGTTATAAAATTCTGTAACGATTATCCAACCTCATGTATCGGAAATGATTTTATGACTCGTTGGGCAATGTATGCTAATATGCCATTGAACAATAGCACCAAAGAGCAGTTGTACCCTCAGTTCCTATCATTCTTCGAGGCAATTAAGAATAGTTTCGAGGAAGATGGGACAGATATGCGAAATTACGCTCCTGTCTGCGTTGACTTGATTTGCCATTGGATTCAGACTGCATTTGTGTATGAGTACGACGATAAAGTTTGGGGCGGAGACAGAGCATTCTTTGCTGATGAAACTTTATATTACCCTTACTGCGATTGTGAAGACCGAAGTATTCTATTGGCATGACAATGCCAGATATGGATAATCAGAATGCTAAAGTTATAGTTTTAAATTGATTAGATACTTATTATATTATAGATACATGGTGCTTGCACCAGATACACCAGATTAATACAGTATTCGCAGATAATTAATTATTAATTACTTAAATTTTAATTCGATGGAATAGAAATTTAAATCTTAGGCACGTCGACTCTGTTTCGACTTTGCACTCAGCCTTATAGGGTTAGGTGTAGTTGCACAATGCTACAACCTCTATATTATGCTACGTGAGAAATCGTACCAGACAAGCAGAGGAAGAATCAAACTGATGAGTGCCTGTTTTTGGCTATGTATTGGTATCTTCACCACCATGTGTGGTGTGTCAGTATTAGCAGGAGCCGTCCTGACCATAGCAGAAACTCTGTCAAATATTGTGCTTGATAGAACTTTAGATTAATTAGTGGTTAGATTGTCGAGGGCGGTTATTGCGGTGGTTGTCACCTCTTACCATTCCGAACAGAGAAGTTAAGCCCACCTGCGCCAATGGTACTACAATTTTGTGGGAGAGTAGGTCGCCGCCCACCCTATTTTGTACTGATGGTTCCAGCAAGCAGTACAATCTTAGATTAGCTGGGGGAGAAGTCCTTAATACTAACAAAAAACATCATTTATAGCCTATGGTTACAAAAAATGTAAGGTCACTTTAGTGGAAGTCGAGCTGTTCTGCTAAAGATTTGACCAAAATGCAAACGGTTCAGTGCTGTTGTGGACAGCCTGTGCACGTAAGGGCTTACATGCGCTTTCGCTATGGCAAGTGGGAGTTTGTAAGAGAACACTGCCGAAGGTTACCTCGCAGGTAATCATCTTAAATCCCGTAGCGACTTGCCATCTCTACGGGTGTTTTTTTGAAGATGCCATTACATACCATACCCTTTTCGCTTCGTTGTAAAATATTGCGATGCTTTGACGGTCTTAGCGGCATGTAGCCAGCAACGGAGTCGGAAATTCTCATCCTCTTTGCCTTTCTTGCGCCTATCCCAGCCAGTCTCGCTGCTGACAGAACCACCGCCAGCAGAAGGGATACTGACATAGTGGCCTCCCATGAGAGCAATAGCCACCTCACGAACAAGTCTGGTCGTGTCAGGTTTTTTGAAGAGGTTAAGCAGGTCTGCAACATCTGTAGTCTGTTGTTGACGAAGGTGTATTTCGCGACGAAGATTGTCTCCAAGTTCTGTCATGTCAAGTTGCTGCTTCAGATATAGTTTCCGTTCACTAACGATACAGTTTTGCGCAGTCTTCATGACTCTCTCTCCGTAGGTTTTGAAAGCATTGTCGAACTGCTGTTTGATGCTGGCGTTCTGAGACTTCATCCATTCGTCAATATTCCCCAAGCGTGATGGACGCTCTGTAATTTTCGGTGGCTTCACATCATTCTTGGGCACATCGAAACGGACGTATGATGCATCATAGCGATTCACCTTGTTTGTAATGTCCTGCAATTCCACCTTCTTCTGTTCAAGTTTCTTCTGCTTGTCAGCCAATCTCTCGTCGCAGTTTGAGATTTGCTTTTCCACATTAGCCTTCTTCTGGTTGTATTCGTCAAGCGAAATCTTCCCTTCGGACAACTGGCTCTGGAGGTCGGCAAGGTCGGAGGTGAGCTGCGTCTTCCGAGTAGTGAGATTTTTGCACATCGTCTGGAGTCCCTTTACAGCAGTCTCGGCTTGCCTCTTCTCTTTGTTGAGCGTTTCAATCTCAATCGTCAAAGCATCCTTCTCTGGCTGTAGAGAATCGACTTCGTCCTCCAGAACCTCCTTCTGCATTTCAAGTCCATCTTTCTTTGCAATCAGCTTTGCTTCCTCAGCCTTGATTGTATTATAGATGGCAGGATCCATGTGCTTCGCTTCTGAACCATGAACGCCACGTTCGAAATCAAAACCATGCAGATGCATAAACTCTACGAAATCATCCTGCCATTGCTCTGCAGCCTTTGGCGTAAACACTTCCTTAGCACAAAGGCGAGCAGTTGCTTCTTGCTTTTTGTACTTGCGCTTCGGCTTACCATCACGAGCATCATGTTGCTTCTTCGTGTCAGGTCGCTCCTGCGCAGGTCCTTCAACAATCGGTAC
>CAMWJL010000148.1 GCA_947174565.1 uncultured Prevotellaceae bacterium
GACAAATTCCGCGAATACAAGAGGAATGATGACCGCCGAGAGCGCAGAAGAGACGACGAACGGGGCAACGAGCGAGGTCGAGGATGGAACAGAGAACGGAGCGACGAACGCGAACGCTTCACAAGCCGCGAATCACGCCAAGATGCTCGCCGTGAGTTCTTTGCAGGACAAGGCAAAGGCACAAAGCCTTTCAGCGGAAAATCGTTTGGCGAGGGTCGCAGAGATGCTCAAGACGAGCGACGTCCACGTCGAGATGGCGAGCGACCTGCCCGTAAATTTGACCGACCGAAAGACGGGAATCGTCCGTTTCGAGGAAGAAGGGACTAAACGCTGAATCCCCCAAGACACCAGCGTCCCCACAACATTCAAAGGCAAACCGAAGCGTTTCCACACGATAGTGATGGCCGAAGGAGAGCAAGACTCCTTTGGTCATCATTTGTTTTGCCAGCTCAGGACCACCACGAAAGCCATGAATGACCCACGGCTGAGGCACACAGGAACACCGCTTGCACAGAAGCGTCACCTCACGGCGGACAGCCAACAACTCATCGAACGCCTTGACACAATGGAGCACAAGCGGCTTATGCACTTCCTCCGCCAACAGCGCATGAGCACGGAAAGCCTCCATTTGAAGCGGAAGAGCCTCACCACGGGCTTTATCCAGCCCACACTCCCCTATCGCCCACACCCGTTCGTCCAAGGCCGCAGCACGCACAAGAGGGAACATTTCTCGCCAATCGGAAGAGACACACCAAGGATGCAGCCCCACCGAAAGCGCGACATGAGACGGATAAGCCCCTTGCCAATGATGCACATCGGCATTCAGCAAGCAAGGCACATCGTCAACGTGATGCGTATGAAAATTGAACATCATCTACCAATGAAACGTTTCGGGCACAGGGTCATACCCGTTACCACCCCACGGATGACAGCGCAAGAGACGGCGACACGCCAAATACAGCCCCTTCAGCGGTCCATGCTTGCGGATGGCATCAACAGCATATTGGGAGCAAGTCGGCGTAAAACGGCAAGTGGGAGGAAACAGCGGAGAAATGACCTTCCGATAGAAATAAATGGGCAACAACAACAGGAAAGACACCACTGCGCTGAGCCAAGAAACCAAGCGATTCCACACGTTCATAAGCCCCATTCCCCCTGACTATACTGGCAAGCCCTTCATCCGCTCCACGATGCGGTTCAGCATCTTCACCATACTCTTATTGACAGCGCGGAACGACGGCAACGTGTCAGTAATGCACACAAAGCCCAAAACCAAGCGAATATCCCTGTCCGCCAACGCATCCCACAAGATATGCTTATTCAGGCGATAAGCCTCACGCACCAGGCGTTTCATGCGATTCCTATCGACAGCATGGCGAAAACGCTTCTTGGGAACAGCCACAAGAATAGAAACAGGAGGCAACGCAGCCCCCTCCTCGCCCCCAACCTTCTCCACAGGCATATAAACCACTCGCAGGGGAAACACTGCCATAGAAGCATTTCCTCCTGCGAAGAGTTTATCTATGAGAATCTGGCTTTTCAGCCGTTCCAGTTTCGTAAACGTATTATTCATTACAGCGTTTTTGCATACGCCTCAATGATAGCAGGCACCGAGCGAAGCTCTGGAGTGGGCTGGAAATCCACATGAATGCCAGCCTCTTCGGCCGCCTTGATGGTCTTAGCACCCAAGCACGCCACCTTCACATCGCCCTGCTTAAAGTCGGGGAAATTCTTCACCAGCGAATGAATACCCTCGGGCGAGAAGAACACCAACATATTATAGTCAAACGCCTCATCGGGAGCAAAGTCATTAGCCACCGTATAGTACATCACCGCCTCATTATGTTCCAACCCAGCCTCCTCAAGCATACGGTGCATATCGTCCGTGTGTGCCGACGACTGAGGAATAAAATACTTCTCCGTATGATGCTTCACCATAATAGGAATCAAGTCCGTCAACAGCCCCGACTCAGGGAAGAAGTTCTTGCGCTTGCGATACTGCACATACTTCTGAATGTAGAGCGACACCTGCTCCGACACACAGAAATACTTCATGTTGTCAGGAATCGTCACACGCAGCTCCTTGCACAAGCCAAAGAAATGGTCAATCGCATGGCGCGACGTGAAGACAACAGCCGTGTGGCCAGGGATGGAAACCTTCTGCTGACGGAAGTCCTTCGCAGCCATCGGCTCAATCTTAATGAATGGACGGAAGACCAAATCTATATCGTATTTCTTCGCTACCTCATAGTAAGGAGACTTTTCCGTCTGAGGCTTAGGCTGAGATACTAAGATTTTTGCTAACATTAGTGTATAAAGTTTTGGACTATAACATTTTCGCTCACCCACACCGTCACATGACTCAAAACAAGGGTTGGCAGCAATTCGACGGTGCAAAAGTACAAAATATTTACCAAATAGCCATCTATCCGCACCCGAAAGTTAATGAACAGCTTATAAAACAACAGCAACTCATACAGAATCACAACCATAATGACACCCACAGTGACCAATTCGCGATTCCACACCTCACAGACATCCAGCATCGCCAAGAAGTAAAAAGGGAAGGCACTCGTAGCCGTCAGCAAGAAGTAGCCAGACATCCAACGCCTGTTGGCCTCGCCGTCGAAAAACACCCAGTTGACCAGCGAATACACCCCAGCCTTCACATAGACAAAACACAGCAACACGACAAAACAAGCCGCCATCAGCCAATACGGCATCGCCGCATCAGCAAGCTCCGCCTGCCCCTTCCAAAACATCAGCGAAAGGCTCGCCACACCGACAAGCGTCAGCAAGAACACACACACCTTCCACCTGATGGTGCTCGCAGCATTCGTATCCACAAACAGCCGCTTAGACGCAAAGAAATCCTTGAAACGATAAATCAGCACCGAGCGACTCACAAAGAGAATGGCAGCAACGACCATGAACACCACAGCCATTGCCACCACCGTACAATCATTCTCCGCCATCCCCTCGCCCCACTCCCTCATGGGCACGGTGCGAGAAGGCACAGCAGTGCCCGCCTTATAGAACTCCGTCACGCTTATCACGTTCGAGTCCGTAGCCATCAAGATGCTGTCATAATCGGACACCATGCGTCATCCTGTCAGACACACAAACTCACAAGCCAAAACACTCCTTAATCCGTGGCTGGAACTTCTCCGTCTCCTCCCACGGAAACAGCGTCACCGTCATCTCCCTGTCGCCCTGATAGCGGTTCGAGAACCGCTTCACCACCGTCTCAGGCTTCCTGCCGAAATGCCCATACGAAGCCGTCTCCAGATAAATCGGCTTGCGCAAGTCAAAACGCGTCTCGATAGCCTTGGGACGCAAGTCAAAGATGTCGCCAATCCTCTTCGCAATCTCGCCATCCGACAACGCCACCTTCGCAGTGCCGTAAGTGTTCACATAGATGCTCACAGGACAAGCCACGCCAATCGCATAGCTCAGCTGCACCAGCATCTCGTCCGCCACACCAGCCACCACTAAGTTCTTGGCAATGTGGCGCGCCGCATACGCCGCCGAACGGTCCACCTTGCTCGGGTCCTTGCCCGAGAAAGCACCGCCACCATGCGCACCACGTCCGCCATACGTATCCACAATAATCTTACGGCCCGTCAAGCCCGTGTCGCCATGAGGACCGCCAATCACAAACTTTCCCGTCGGGTTCACATGATAAGTGATGCCCTCCTTGAAGAGTGCCTTCACCCTCTCATCATCCATCTCGGCAATCACGCGCGGAATCAGCACATTGACCACATCATCCTTGATGCGCCGCAACATCCGCTCGTCCGCCTCCTCCTGCGTCTTCACCTCCTTGCCATCCACCTGCACAAACTCGTCATGCTGGGTGCTCACCACAATCGTGTGGACACGCAGCGGCTTGTTGTCGTCGCCATACTCGATAGTCACCTGACTCTTCGCATCAGGACGCAGATACGTCGCCTCCTTCCCGTTCGGGCGCACATAGGTCATCACCCTGCCCTCCCTGCGGATGTCAGCCAACACACGCAAGATGCGGTGCGACAGCTCCAGCGACAGCGGCATGCAGTTCTCCGTCTCATTGGTCGCATAGCCAAACATCATGCCCTGGTCGCCAGCCCCCTGCTCCTCAGGGTCGCTGCGCTCCACACCGCGGTTGATGTCACCGCTCTGCTCATGGATGGCATTCAGCACGCCACAGCTCTCACCGTCAAACTTATACGACGACCTCGTATAGCCAATTCGGTTAATCGTCTCGCGAGCCACCTCCTGCAAATCCACATACGCATTGCTCTTCACCTCGCCAGCCACCACAACCTGACCCGTCGTCACCAACGTCTCACACGCCACCTTCGACTCAGGGTCGTAAGCCAGCAAATTATCCAACACAGCATCGCTAATCTGGTCAGCCACCTTGTCGGGATGCCCCTCCGACACGGACTCTGATGTAAACAAATAACCCATCATGTATTTCACTTTTTTGATTATTAACAAATTTCCAATTCGCCATCAGCCACACACACGGGGCTGGCAAGCATCACGCCAACACATTGCACGGGGGGGAAAAGAAAAGGAAACGGGAAAGAAGATGCACCGACAAAGAAAATCTTGGCTCATGCCGAGACCATCGTTGTAGTTTTAGCATTTTTTTCCGTGGTTGCAAGCAGCCCAAATCTGTCCACACTCGATGTTTGCGGCGGCAAAGTTACGAATAAAAGCGTACCCTGCAAAAGAAAAGCCCAATTTTCTTTCGTCCTCCCACACCACCCATTTTTTCAGGCATGAACCAAGGGGTGAAATGGCGGCAAAAACAAGCCCAAAAGGGGTCTGAGTCACACCCCCAATAGGGTCTGACTCACTCCCCTTCGGGGGTGTGACTCAGACCCCAAATGGGAACATGAAAGAGGATAATTACATGAGTTCGGGATATGACAGCAACTCCTGCGGAAACAGGCTATTATAGAACAATAAACGATGAGTTCAAGAACATTGCACAGGTGGAACATTCAAGGCACTGGAGTTTTGACAATTTCATTGTAAACACACCCGAGACTATTGCGACTTATTGCATGTCGCCTAAAAAGCCCTGCATACATGTAAAATAGACGCATGAATCAGTAGGCCAGTACCGCGCGCACAGCGAATGCTTTTGATTTGAGGGAAGGATAAGTATAATTCTCCCATGAGAATTCATGTGATAACGCTCGATCTGTTTGATAATCACTCTCGGTGGAGGACCAGTAATAGGGATCGCCACGCCAAGAGGTATGGTATCTCATCCAACCTATGT
>CAMWJL010000149.1 GCA_947174565.1 uncultured Prevotellaceae bacterium
AAGTAATGTGGTCTTCATTCTCACATATTATATATTATAGGTTGAAAAACGCTGCAAAGTTACGAAAAAAAGACGTTCGTTCTCCTCTGTAGGAACAGAAACAGTCCATCATGCAAACACCGAGTGATGGCATATCATTGTATTACAATGCCTTCGTGGATGGCGAGCTGTCGCGAGTCGATGTTTGCCATGCCACTTGCCTGTTTGATAAAGTGGGTGCATTCTCCCTTGAGTTCAATCTCGCCAGTGCCACCAGCACTCACCGTGAGGTTTTGGCACATCACGTCGAGGTCAGCATCACCCGAACCGCTGATTTCTACGGCTATGTCGTTTGCCTTCACATCGGCTTTCATGTCGCCAGCACCAGAGATAGCAATGTGGGCTTTCTTGCACTTGATTTTCTTTGCCGTGATGTCACCCGTGCCACTGATGCTGATGTCGAGTTTCTTGCACTTCACATGCTCCACATCCACGTCACCAGCACCGCTGATGTGGATGCTGAGGTCGTTCGGAAACTCCGATTTTCCTTTCAGGTCGATGTCGCCCGAGCCTGACACGTCGATGCGTTCGAGGTTGGGGGCTGTGATGAAGAACTTGACGGTAGGCACTCGCCTGGGAGCGTTCTGTGCATGCTTGATGACGAGGATTCCATCGACAACATCAACCACGCTGATGTCGTTGCTGGCAATCGCCTTTTCGTTGCCCTGCACTTCAATCTTAAAGGTGTCACCTTGTGTGAATTTGATGTCGGCGGAGCCTTGCAGGTCAATGCGTGTGAAAGCATCCAGCTCAAGTGTCTGCGTCATGACCTTGCCCCATTTCTCGCTGTCGCGGAAGTCGTCTTTGCCCGCCTCTTTGCGAGCCATGCGTCTCAACTCGTCGTTGGAGAAATTGCAGGAAGTGAGGGATATGATGGTCAGAGCGAGACTCATGACCCAAAGGATTTGTTTGACGTTCATGATGATGCGGTTTTCAGGTCTTCGTTTGCCTACGGCAGTGTAAAGTTAGCCCGTTTTGTGCCTATGCTCCAAATAAAAGGATGGCGAAAGTGTAAATTTAACATACTTTTAACATCCGAGGACAAAAAAAACTCGTACCTTCGCACCCGAAACGTGACATTAAGCCAGTTTCAACAGACATGAAAGTAAAGGATATCTTGGGTGCCCTTGAAGAGTTCGCTCCTTTGGCCCTGCAAGACGGCTACGATAATGCGGGATTGCAGATTGGATTAGCAGAGGATGCAGAGGCTACAGGGGCATTGTTGTGTTTAGACGTCACAGAAGACGTTGTGGATGAGGCAGTTCTTCGTGGCTGCAACCTCATTGTGAGTCACCATCCCCTTTTGTTCCGTCCTGTCAAATCCATCACGGGTAGCGACTATATAGGACGTGTCATCCTCAAGGCGATTCAGCAGAAGGTGGCGATTTATGCCGCCCACACCAATCTGGATGCCGCATACGGAGGCGTGAACTTCAAGATGGCAGAGAAACTGGAGCTGCAAAACATTGAGTGGCTGTCTCCTAAGGCATCGTATGAGTATGCAGGGGAGACACGCACGGCAGGTGAGGGCATCATCGCCTCGCTGCCCACCCCGATGTCGCAGAAAGACTTCATGGAACGGGTCAAGGAAATCTTCGGCTTGCGGTCGCTCCGCGTCAATCATGCAACGAAAGGGCAGATTAGCCGAGTGGCACTCTGTGGCGGTTCTGGTGCTTTCCTCATTCCGAAGGCTGTGGAGCAGGGAGCCGACGCTTTCATCACGGGCGAGATTGGGTATCACCGTTTCTTTGGCTACGAAGACCAGTTGCTGCTGATGGAGATAGGGCACTACGAGAGCGAGCAATACACGCTTGAGCTTCTGTATCAGATAATTAGTCGCAAAGCCTCTGGGCTTCAGGTGTGCCGCACGAAATTGCAAACAAATCCGATTAACTATTTATAAAAATGGCAAAAAAGAAAGAGAATCCAGCGGAGATGCCCGTTGAGGACCGTCTCCAAAACCTCTATCAGTTGCAGACCATTCTGTCTGAGATTGACCGTATCCGCACTTTGCGTGGTGAACTTCCTCTCGAAGTGGAAGACCTCGAAGACACCGTTGAGGGTCTGAAAACACGTATCAGCAAGACCGAGGCGGAGATTGCCGACCTGCGTAGCAAGATAGCAGAGTTCCGTGGCAAGATTCAGCTGGCCGAGTCACAGCTCGCCACTTATAGGGAGCAGATGGACAATGTGCGCAACAACCGTGAGTACGACCTTCTGAACAAAGAGATTGAGTTCCAGACCTTGGACATTGAGCTGTCCAACAAGCGCATCCGCGAGGCACAGGCTCAGGAGAAGAGCCGCGAGGAGTACCTTGCCAAGAACAAGGAGGAACTCGAAGGTCGCATACAGGACCTCGAAGTGAAGAAGAACGAACTTGACGAAATCATCGCTGAGACGAAAGCCGATGAGGAAAAGCTGCGCGAGAAGGCAAAGAACCTCGAAGTGCAGATTGAGGCACGCCTGTTGCAGAGCTTCAAGCGCATCCGCAAGAACTGCCGCAACGGACTCGGTATCGTCTATGTGCAGCGCGATGCCTGCGGTGGTTGCTTCGCCAAGATTCCGCCACAGCGTCAGCTCGATGTGCGTATGCGCAAGAAAGTGATTGTGTGCGAATACTGCGGTCGTATCCTCATCGACCCCGAACTTGCAGGTGTTAAGCCTGATGGGCAGGCGGCAGACGAAAAGCCAAAGCGTCGTTCTCGCCGCAAGAAGGAAGAGGAGTAAATCGTTGTTCGCTTGGCGGAACAGCCCCAAAATACAAGGCAGGGAGCACGCTCGATGGAGTGCTCCCTGCTTTTTTTGTGCGTGTGCGCCGCAAATTCTCATGCGTCGCAACAATTCCTTGTTTGATTTGTTGGCGCATTCAAATATAATCTCTACTTTTGCGAAAGCAAATGCGGCATCCGAAGGCTTGACAGGCTTGGGTGATGCCGCCAGGTGAAACTCAAAACATAGCAAGAAACAAAGAAAAAAGACATTTAATAACATAATAGATTAACTAAAGCATTAGCTATCTCGAAGTACCCCGAAAATTTGGCGATTTGACAAGGTATCAAGTAGATGTAGTTCATGTTCACGTTGTAGCGTGGACAGGACTTATCACTTGATACAGGTTACGCCAAATACCTCGGGTACTTGATAAGGAAAGTTCACGCTCTTCTTATGCCCACAAGTACACGAGGTATTGTCTGTTCAGAGACGTAACCTGTATTCTTCCGATTTAGACTGATGTGCAGAAAGAAATGCACATGGACAACATGGACGCAGGCTTGAAGGTCGTTCCTCTGAGGGTGGAGCGGCAAATCAAGTCGAAGGAACGTGTGTCGAAGCATGGAGAGGTGTTCACCGCCGAGCGCGAGGTGAACGCCATGCTCGACCTCGTGAAGCAGGAGACGGAACGCATCGAGAGCCGTTTCTTAGAGCCGGCGTGTGGCGACGGCAACTTCCTCATTGAGATATTGCGCCGCAAATTGGCGGTGTGTGAAGAGCGTGTGCTGAAACGGCAGTTCACGCAGTTGCAGTATGAGAAACATGCGGTGTGGGCCGTGAGCAGCATCTACGGCATTGAGCTTCTGCCCGACAACGCCGAGTCCTGTCGGCGGCGGCTCTATCGCTACTTCTGCCAGCAGTACGAGCGGTTGTTTGGCGATGCGTGCAAATCGGCGTGTCGCGAGGTGGTGGCGTATCTCTTGGGACGCAACATCATCATGGGCGATGCGTTGACTTATCGGCGTGTGGATCATCCCGATGAGTGGATTGTGGTGAGCGAATGGTCGTTCATTGGCGACGGCAAGGTGGTGCGTCGTGACTACAACTTTTCCTATTTGGTCGCTACGGGACAAGGGGGAGACCTTTTCAGCGACACGCCCTGTGAGACCTTCCCACCGGTGTATTTCTTGAACCTCAGCCACCGAGCCTATGAAAACTGAAACGTACAATCCCGATGTGCTGAATTGCCTTGCCAGTCTGAGCAATGACGAAGTGTTTACGCCTCCATCGCTTGCCAATCAGGTGCTCGACCTCTTGCCGCAAGAGCTGTTCTCGTCGCCCACAACCACTTTTCTCGACCCTGTGGCGAAGTCGGGCGTATTCCTCCGTGAGATTGTCAAGCGGCTCGACCGAGGGCTGGAGTCTCAGATGCCTGACCGCCGCCAGCGCATCGACCACATTTTGCGTCATCAAGTGTTCGGCATTGCCATCACGGAACTGACCGCCCATCTCTCTCGCCGTTCTGTCTATTGCTCCAAGGATGCCAGTAGCGCATATAGCATCACTCGTTTCTCATCCGAGAGTGGCAATGTCTTCTATCGTCCGCTCCGTCACACATGGGTGAGCGGCAAGTGCCGCTACTGTGGTGCTTCCCAAGAGGTCTATGACCGAGGCGACCAATCCGAACAATATGCCTATCAGTTTATCCACACAGACAACCCTTACACATTATTAAATAATAAGATGAAGTTTGACGTAATTATAGGGAATCCGCCGTATCAGTTGAGTGATGGAGGAGGAACGGGTAGTAGTGCTATCCCCTTATACCATAAGTTTATATTGCAAGCGATGAAGTTATCACCATCCTATTTATCAATGATTGTTCCTGCACGCTGGTATAGTGGTGGAAAAGGTCTGGATGACTTTAGGAATATGATGCTCAATGACCAGCGAATTAAATACCTTGTTGATTATGTGGATTCAAGGGATTGTTTCCCCTCTGTTGATATTGCAGGTGGCGTGTGTTATTTCCTTTGGTGTAAAGATTATAGCGGAAGATGTTGTGTAAGGACTATTCAAAAGAATCGGGTCATTGAGGCAGAAAGGAATCTTAATGAGTTCGATATATTTATAAGGGAAAATATCGCAGTACAGATTATTAGAAAGGTTGTCGAAAAAGCTGGGAAGATGATGGATTCAGTGGTCTTTAGCCGTAATCCTTTTGGTTTTGCAAGTAATGACAATTTCAAGAGTGAGAAAAAGGCAGAAGATATTCCCATAATGACGAGTAAAGGCTTCTTTTATGTTCCCATGAAAGCAATTCAAGCCAATGTGTCGTCTGTTGGTAAATGGAAGGTTATCATGTCTAAAGCGAGTGCTGAACATGCAGGACAAACCGATAAGGATGTAAGGAAAAGGATAGTGTCAACATTTGAAGTTCTTCCGCCAAATACAATCTGTTCCGAGTCTTATCTGTTGCTCGCTACTTTTAATAATGAAGAG
>CAMWJL010000150.1 GCA_947174565.1 uncultured Prevotellaceae bacterium
GATGCTTCTATCGTTTCTTCTCTGTTCGCAGTCTGTCAAAGAACAACTTCTTAATGCCTCCCTCTCGGAAAGCGAGTGCAAAGGTACGAACTTCCCGGATAATGACCAAACAAATGAAAAACTTTTTAAGAGAAAAATGAAAGAATGAGCGGAAATAGGACAGGAACAGGGAGAAAAGGTAAAACATTCACCTCGTTTTAAGACTATTTTCTGCTTTATCCATTAAATTCATTTTCAAATTAAGTTGATGCTCCACAATCAAGTCATAGTCGCATTTACTATCTCCAGCCTTAATTGTCAGCACAAACAATTCTAGAAACCAGAGGAACAAAAACAAAATGATATAAAAGGCACGAGACACCCAACTTTGAGACACCACCTTCAAAGTTGCTTCAAGCTCCTCTATAAAGCCAGGCGCACGGCTGTTTACCTCCTCTCTCGTTATTGCCTCTACGTCCTTTTTATCTTGGCGAAGTTGCTCTAACTGCTCTGAAAACATCTTAATTTGTTCATTGTTCGCTTCCAGCTGCCGTGCTAAAGGGTTTTCCATTACGATTGAATTAACCATTTGAGTTTTAACCTTCTTGGGCTTTCCCTCTTCATCCGTTCCCACAACCTGTTCCTGTGTCGTTACGTTTGTTCCCTGTATAATAGGTCTCTTCTGCAATTCTTCGCTTAATGCAATAGTGGCATTGCTCAAAGAGTCCATATCGTGCTTTATACACCTTTCGTCACTCTCATAGATTGAAAGTCTCTTGGCAACAGCCTCCTGTATCACATCCTCACGATGCTCTTGTATTGCCTCATGAATATCATTGCGGAAGATGATTTGGTCAAAGATGCAAGAGCCTAATATTGCCATACATATCGCCATCAGCACTCGCATCACACTCATCCAGGGAGCTTTTCCGACGGTCAATATAATCACCCTCTCAACACAAAGCACAATAAACATGAACATCAGTGCCACCGCTATTTTCATAGGCACAAATTCAATGTTGATATATCTGTCTGCAAAGCAGTAGCCAATCGTTCCCCACAAAATCATCATAATACAGATGGCAGACAGCAGTTTCCTGAACTGACGATAACTTGCTTCTCCACACTCACGAAGTATGTGCTTATTCCAACCGATGATACAACATCCGATACTGATTAAATACTTCATTGCCATTCTAATTTTGGGTTATGAACTTTGTCGTCTGCGCTGCTATTCCCTTTAGGAAGCCTCGACGATAGGACTCTATCATCTTTGTCATCTTCGGGTCATCCGCTTCCAGCAAACGTTCCATCTCGGCTATTTCTGCAAGATGCTCTTCGTATGTATCGCGCTGTGCTTCAAGTTCTGAAACCACAGATAAGATATAAGCTTCTTGTGCATTCTTAATTTGTACATCAATTTTCCTTATGTCGTGTCTGTAACGCAAAGTTACCCTCTTGAAAAGCATCTTCAAATCGTTTCGGATGATGCTCTCTTTCGTCTCTCCATACTTTAAGTCTGAGACCACAATAGCATCATTATAGCCTTCATTCTCAAAATCCTTGTGAATAAAGCCAAAGATTACATCAATGGGCATTCCTGTTCCCCAAGTGATGGTTACTAAATTCCTTCTGCCATCATTAGAGTTCTCCTGCTCTGAACGTTCGTCCACAGGCATGTTCGGCATCATTTCAGCCTCTTGGGGTACATCTGCAACTCTTGGCTTTGTACCCCACAAATCAAAAAATCCCATAATAAATTCTTTTTGCGACATTTGGCAAAAAGAAAGGTGCCAGACTTGTCCGATTGCCAATTCGAGGTATCGCCAAACACCTTAATCCATACAACCATGAAGCCCACACCTAATGGTGTAAGCATTCACAATTACTGCTGATGGATTAATTCTTTAATTGGCGATTTCCGAATTACATCAAGTAAAAGCAAACACTTCCTTTCTTACTTATGTCAGTTAAACTTTAATTTCTTCTATTCTATTCTTTTTTAGTGATTTATATAATTATTCTTAGGCTTCATACCATCGCTCTGTCAAGGCTGTGTGGCACAAGAACCGTTGCAAAGATACAAAAAGTTATTCAAATCCCAATATGCAGATACGGAGTTCCCTCCTCCATCACATCAAAGAAAGGTCTTTCAAGGACAAGCTATGGGAGAAGATGGCTATCCAAGAAACTCTCTATGCGCGCTATCAGATGACGACGAGTATTGCCTCCATAAATGCTATGGTTACGGTTCGTATAAATCTGCATGTCGAACTGAAAATCAGCCTGAACAAGGGCTTCGGAAAACTCCACCGTGTTCTGATAGTGAACATTGTCGTCCGCTGTGCCATGGATAAGGAGCAAGTCACCCTTCAGGTTCTGATAGCGGTGGAGCGGTGAGCAATCATATCCAACAGGATTTTCCTGCGGTGTACGCATAAACCGTTCGGTATAGACAGAATCGTAAAACCGCCAGTCAGTCACAGGCGCAACTGCTACGCCGCAACGGAACACTCCCCTACCCTCACACATCGCCATGAGGGTGTTGAATCCACCGAAACTCCATCCCCAGATGGCAATTCTGTCCTTATCTACATAGGGAAGCTTGGAAAGCCATACTGCCGTTTCCACTTGGTCATGCGATTCGAGGTCGCCCAACTTCAAGTATGTACAGCGTTTGAAGTCTGAACCACGACCACCAGTGCCGCGCCCATCCACACAAACCACAATGTATCCTTTCTCAGCCAAATGGTGTTCCCATATCAGTCCACCCATGAAGCCGTTGCCATAGGCGTTATGCACCTGCTGACTGCCAGGTCCGCTATATTGATACATCAACACAGGGTACTTCTTTGCAGGATTGAAGTCCGCAGGCTTTACCATCCATCCGTTCAACTGGATGCCATCAGCCGTTGTAAGGGATATAATTTCAACCTCGCCCAACGGAAGAGTTGCAAGCTGCGCTTTGAGTTCGGCATTGTCCTCCACCGTCTTCAGCACCTTCCCCACAGCATTGCAGAGTGTATAAACAGGCGGAGTTGCCAAGCTGGAATATGTATTCAGATAATACTGACACCCCTTGCTAAATATAGCCGCATGATGCCCTTTCTCCTGAGAGAGTTTGGCACACTTGCCCGAAGCATCCACTTTGTAGATGTACTGCTCAAGCGGGCTACCTTCATTGCTGGCATAGTAGAAGTTTTTGCCAGTTGCATCAGTGCCGTAGTAAGCCGTCACCTCAAACTCGCCCGCGGTCAACTGACGCACCAACTGACCGCCTGTCGTATAAAGATAAAGATGCTGGAAACCATCCCGTTCGCTCAGCAACACAAACTGGTCGCGCGAAAAGTCAAGATGAGCATACGCCCCCTCATCCACATAACGCTTGTTCTCCTCCCGAAGAACCAATTGCGCTGTGGTGCTACGGGCATTGACCGCATAGAAATCGAGGCGATTCTGATGGCGGTTCAATGTGAGCACCATCAGCTTATCCTTCTCGCCCGTGAACTGGATGCGCGGGATGTAGCCATCGGCATCCAACGGCACCTGCATGGTGCGCGTCACACGGCTCTTGATATCGTAGGTCAGCACCGACACCTTCGAGTTCGCCTCACCTGCTTTGGGATACTTGTATTCATAAGTGCCAGGATAAAGCGCATACGCATCCAACGACGGGTTCGTCCCCTTATACAACGGAAACGAGAACGTCTTCACCTCCGACTCATCAAAGCGAATCCATGCCAACACCTCGCTGTCTGCCGAGAAGTCGAAAGCGCAGTTGAACGAGAACTCCTCCTCATACACCCAATCAGGCTTGCCGTTGATAATCTTGTTACGCTCACCATCTTTCGTAATTTGGCTCTCCGCATTGTTAAACAGCAGCTTGACGAGGAAAAGGTTGTTGTCACGCACAAACGCCACCTGCGTGCCATCGGGCGAGAACTTGGGACACTCTTGCGGACCACCCTTCGAGAGGGGCGCAAGCGTCTTGTTCCTTACATTATATATATAATATGTGGAAGTGGCAGAATGACGATAGATGGGCGTGCGGTTCGTCTCTATCAAGATGTGCTTCTCATCGGGCGACATGATGTAGCCCTCCACTGCACGAATCACAGCTCCACGAGCAACAGAAGCATCAAACAGCGTCTCGACCACTTCGCCCGTCTTGAACGAGCAGCGTTCAATGCGCTTTCCATCAGCTGCCACACGCGAATAGCTTTCACCGTCCGCCAACGGACGCACTGCGCGCACCGACTTGGGCGCATACTTATAACTCGTTATGTCACTAAGCGTTATCCGCTGCGCAAACACTGCCCCTGCCGCCCAAACGCATACAGCCGCAGCAAGCACTAGTCGATGTATCAAAAGGTTCTGTTTCATCGTTGGTTTCATTTCTGTCACAATAGTCGTTCGCTTGCTCAAATGCTCAATTCATCCAGCACCTTGATGAGTTTCCTGTCAAAAGGTTTGTCTGTGCGGATACATTCGGAGAAAGGCACATATACGATTTCATTGTTGCGTACACCCACCATCACGTTGCGCTGCCCCTGTTTGAGGGCTTCGATAGCACCCACGCCTGTGCGAGACGCCAAGATGCGGTCGTGGGCAGAGGGCGAGCCGCCACGTTGCAGATGCCCGAGAATGGACACACGCACGTCGAAGCCAGGGAACTCCTTCTTCACGCGGTCGGCATAGTAGAACGCACCGCACTTGGGACTCTCGGACACAATGACGATGCACGACTTCTTCGACTTTCGGATTCCCCTTCCCAAGAATTGCTTCAACTGGTCCACATCGGTCATGTCCTCGGGGATGATGGCAGCCTCGGCACCACAGGCAATGGCGGTGTTCTGCGCCAAGAAGCCGGCATCGCGCCCCATCACTTCTACAAAGAAGATGCGTTCGTGCGAGTTGGCGGTATCACGGATGCGGTCCACACACTCCATGATGGTGTTCATCGTCG
>CAMWJL010000151.1 GCA_947174565.1 uncultured Prevotellaceae bacterium
CCCCGCCCTTCCCGATTCCTCTTTGTCGCGTGGGCTCGGAGATGTGTATAATATACAGACTAAAAATGAGAGGAATGTTTGCAAATAAAATCGTGTTTTATGAAAAAAGGGGAAGCCTATTGGCTTCCCCTTTCTTTATTTTGTGTAAGTGTCTCTTATTTGAGTTCAGCGAGGTACTTGATGGTACGAACCATCTGAGAAGTATAAGAGTTCTCGTTGTCATACCAAGAAACAACCTGTACCTGATAAGTGTCGTCGTCAATCTTAGAAACCATTGTCTGAGTTGCGTCGAAGAGAGAACCGAACTTCATGCCGATGATGTCAGAAGATACGATTTGATCCTCTGTGTAGCCGAAGCTCTCAGTGCAAGCAGCCTTCATGGCAGCGTTGATACCTTCCTTTGTGATGTCCTTGCCCTTCACAACAGCAACGAGGATTGTAGTAGAACCTGTTGGAGTTGGAACGCGCTGTGCAGAACCGATGAGTTTGCCGTTCAGCTCAGGGATAACAAGACCGATAGCTTTGGCTGCACCAGTTGAGTTAGGAACGATGTTCTGAGCACCAGCACGGCTGCGGCGAAGGTCACCCTTACGCTGTGGACCGTCAAGAATCATCTGGTCGCCAGTGTAAGCGTGGATGGTTGACATGATACCGCTGGCGATAGGAGCGTAGTTGTTGAGGGCTGCAGCCATAGGAGCCAAGCAGTTGGTTGTGCAAGAAGCAGCAGAAATAACTGTGTCGGCAGGAGTCAGTGTCTTGTGGTTCACATTGTAAACGATTGTTGGGAGGTCGTTGCCTGCAGGAGCAGAGATAACAACCTTCTTAGCACCAGCCTGAATGTGGGCAGAAGCCTTCTCCTTAGAAGTGTAGAAGCC
The DNA here is from genome assembly GCA_947174565.1 of uncultured Prevotellaceae bacterium. Taxonomy (GTDB): domain Bacteria; phylum Bacteroidota; class Bacteroidia; order Bacteroidales; family Bacteroidaceae; genus Minthosoma. The sequence goes on from CAMWJL010000151.1 coordinate 876, forward strand.
TGTGCATTCGAGTACTACGTCAACGCCCAGTTCGCCCCAAGGAAGCTCAGCTGCGTTTGGCTTAGCGTAGATAGTAATCTCCTTGCCATCAACGATGATAGAGTTGTCTGTTGCCTCAACAGTGTGCTTGCCTTCACCGAACTTGCCAGCGAAACCACCCTGTGCAGTATCATACTTGAGGAGGTGAGCCAACATCTTAGGGCTTGTCAAGTCGTTGATAGCGACTACTTCATAACCTTCAGCCTCGAACATCTGACGGAAAGCGAGGCGACCAATACGGCCAAAGCCGTTAATAGCTACTTTTGTCATTGATTTAATAAATTTATAAAGTTACTAATAACTGTGTGTTGCTTGTGTTTCGAGGGACATATAACGAGTCTTTCTGACCTTATCCCAACTGCAAAGGTACGATTTTTTGTCAATACAAATCTTTTTTGTTACAAATTCTTTTTATCGTAGTCGCTAAAAGTTCTTGATTGGCAAACAAAAAGAAAAGGGAATGCTCGCTTTTGTCAACTGCGTGTTGCAAAAGGGTGTGGCAATCCCTCTTCTTCACCTGTTTCTCTTTAGGCAATGAATCCGAAATCAGAGCAGGGAGAATGGTAATGCCTAACGGTTCTGTATTTGGGCGGTATGCCCGTCTGTTAGCGTACTCCCATCCATTGTGAACGAATAGTTGCCACTGCCCAAAGTGAAGTGTGCAGTGGTGTTGCTATATGTGAGGTTTCCAATGGATGCTATATTACCGATTTCCTTCCCGTCTTCATAGAGTTTCTTGCCTTCCATTATAGGCAACACCACATCGGCAACGGAGCCAGCAGGCACAGTGATGTCGTATGTTGTTGTCTTTTCTGTACGGCTCCATGCCATACGAACCTTTCCTCGTGGGGTCACGACGGAGATGTCGGCCGATGCCATGTCAGTAGGAATCCAAGGATGAATTTGAATGGTTTCGTATGCTTCGCCCGTATTGCTGATACCGCCAAGACAGGAGAAGAACCATTCTTCTATATGGTCCATCATGCAATGATTCTGACTGAGGGACATATCCCAGTATTCAAGTGATGTTGTTGCTCCTTGCGCAACCCAAAAACCATAGCTGGGATATGTTGTCTTATTGACCATCTTATATACGATGTCATTGTATCCGTTGTTTGCCAATGACATGATTGTCGGTCTCAAACCAATCTCGCCCGTCTTGACACTATACTGGCTGGATTCCACTGCTTTTGCCAACGCTTTTGCGACATGGGGTATATCAGCCTCATCCACCAAGCCGTAGTATAGAGCCATGCCATAGTTGGCTTGATTGCCATATTCATAGACTCCATCCTTAAAGAACCTTTTGTTGAAAGCGGCTTTCACGTCAGCCGCAGTCTTCTTCCACACATCGGCATCCTCCGTGTGTCCCAAAGCGGTTGCCATCTCGGTCATTGCCCCCAGCAGATAGTAGTATGCGCACGTCAGGGTGAATGAACTTGACGTATGGTGTTCCAATCCGCTGGTCTCCTGTCCCCAATCTGACAGCACACTATAGTCGTTGCGAACAATGTGGTCCTGTGTCAGAGTTCCGTAGTATGTAATGAGCTTTTTCATCTTGTCGTAGTAACGTCGCATGAGTGTCATGTCGCCATATTGCTTATAGTTGCGCCACGGGATGGTGATGGAAGCTCCGCCCCAGTTGAGGTCATCGTCATACGCCCTCATGAAGTGCGGTACAGTACTTGGGACATATCCGTTGGCTCCCTGTGCGTCAAAGGCATCCATGACCACTTTGTTCAAAAGAGATTTAATGTCAAAATTGTAACATAGCGACTGATACATCATGTTGGGCACGTCGAGCCATCCGAGTTTCTCACGATGGGGACAATCCGTCACAGTGTTGTATAGCTGGCTTTGGATACCATTGTAACACATGCGGTGTATGTCATTGAGCAGCGTGTTGCTGGTCTTGAAATGCGACACGTTTGCCATGTTGCTTCTTATGCGTTTGGCTGTGAAAGAGGACGGAGAAGGTGCTTCATCAAGTCCGCTTATTTCTAAATAGCGGAATCCATGGTACATAAATTCAGGTCCCCATGTTTCTCCCTTTTTGTCGCCACGGAAGGTGTATTTGTCGAGCGTCTTGTTGCTTGTGCCGCTTGCCTCGTACATGTACTCAAACTTGCAAGCACTGTCCGCTTGCAGCTCCGAGTCGTAGATGGTGATTGTTGTTCCTTTCTTTGCCTTGAGGCAGAAAGAATATGTGCCGGCAAAGTTCTGCCCGAAGTCAACGAGATAGTTGCCTTTGGCATTCTTTGTCACACTTACGGCAGGCCATGTCTCCACGATGCGCAACGGCTCATACTCCTTTGCGCGCATCAAGCCGATTTTGTGTCTTTTAGGCGATACGCTGGGTGCTACGAATGAAGGACTTACGACCTCGCATCTTTCCCATGCCCCTATGTCATAACCCGTGGTGAAAAGGTCTTTGATTGCTAACCGTGCGTCATAATCCTCACCACCATACCAGTTGCTTCCTGTTGTTGGCGATTTGTGGGAGACCCACTGCGAATCAGTGTTGACGCACTGTGTCGTACCATCGGAATAGGTGATGTAGAGCATGGCTCGAAGAGACGTTGTCGCTTCGTCGGAAGCCAATTCATGTTTGACGAAACGGTCGCTCATGCTACTCATGTTGGCAATGCCTCCTGCCACTTGTGCCAAAATGGTATTCTTGCCAGAGACGATGAGCGGTGTCACATCGTATGTGTTATAGAGGACATGCTTGTCATACTGCGTCTCACCAGGCTCCAATACATTCTGTGTGACAGGTTTACCATTGAGGTGCATCGTGAACACTCCTACCGCCGAGGCATACAATCGTGCTTGACTGATGGTTTTTCCTTTTGGGGTTGTAAAGTTTCTTCCTATATAAGGTACGTTGTTGTTGGCATCAAAGCTTGGCGGATTCGCCTTTATTGCTTTGAACTGCTTGGTGTAGTTTGTAGGGGTTGTACCCAATTCAAGTGTGTATGTGCTCGGAAAGTTGGCGGCAGAAGTCGCGTCGTTCACCGCCGAGACATCTTGGCGCGGATAGAGTATGACACGCGCTATCTCGTAGGTGTCACCGAGGTCTGCCACAATGGTTGTGGCGGTGTTGTTCTGTGTTGTCGTGAATCCGTTTGTTCCTCCTTTTATTACACCATCATTGATGTACTTGATGCTCCAACCGTGGTTCGTGAGTTCCCATGAGTTGGTCGCTGTAAATGTTGCATTGCGCGCCCGATTATTACCCTCCTTGTCATAGATTTCTATTTCGGCTATTTGTACGAAAGCGTTGTTCGGGTCGGACGCTGCATGAGGACCGCTGTCAGTGACGTTTAGCCTTACATAACGTGATTTGACCGTACCTTTATTGGGGGTAATCTCAACAATGGCATTGTAGGGCGACTTCTTGGGGGCTATCCATTGGGCATCCTTCCATTCCTCTTGGGTCAGTATGCCTGTCTCAAAACTGCTGACAGCCGTAGTTGACGGGATGTCATTTTGGTCAAAGGCTGTTATCGTCCATGTGTATGCAGAACGACTCTTCAGTGGCTTTCCTTCATACGGCACATCGGTTTGACGGCTGGATGCAACCTTGCCACTTTTCCATAGTGTCGTGCCACGGCTGTCTGTCACTGTTATCTCATAGGCACTCTGACGATAACCGCGTCTTGACGACTCTATCTTCCAACTGAACGCAGGGGTGCTCTCAATGCCTAAAGGTTTCTCCACCCCCAATGTGCGCAAGCCGACAATGCTGTCATTTGCAAAAGATTGCAATGCGAGACTTGCTATAAACAATAAGTACAATGGTCTTTTCATTGATTTTATATTTATATTAACGTAAAATGGTTATGTTCACGGGTGCAAAGTTACAAAAATTTTCTGTATTCTCCCATATTTGGGATTTGCTGTTATATTATATATTTTATGATTATCCGCAATCGTACCACCAAATAATCATCAATAAAGGCTGGCGAA
>CAMWJL010000152.1 GCA_947174565.1 uncultured Prevotellaceae bacterium
GAATCTATTTTATAAGGCAATCGCGACAAAGTTGGTGAAAAAACGCGAATAATCACGCCACATCGGTATGATTATTCGTGTTTTTTCACCAACTTTGTCGCGATTAAACATTGCTCCATGACTACAGAAATTGAGATATTACAATTCTTACATTACAATCCGCTCTCAAAACGCTCGGATATATTGCCGTCATTATCCAAACAGATAAGCGACCGAACCCTGATGCGTATGTTGTCGGAGGCGGCAATAAATGGGCACATAGAAGTAGTTGGTCGTGGTCCAGCAACACGCTATCGGTTGACTCCACAGGCACATGTAACCATGGAGCTAAATCTCAGTACATACTTTGACAAGGATGTGGACGAACGCCAAGTTCAGGAATCATTCAATTTTGAACTAATCAATGAGGTGCTGCCTCATGTAGAACTATTTACCTCGGAAGAATTGCAGAGACTTGATGCAGCCCAGTCTTTATTCCGTCAGCATCTGTCGGAAATGTCTGAGATTGAATACCGTAAAGAGATGGAACGTCTTGGTATAGATTTATCTTGGAAGTCTTCGCAGATTGAGGGCAACACCTACTCCCTTCTTGAAACCGAGCGGCTGCTAAAAGAGAAGCAGACGGCAAGTGGTAAAACGAAAGAAGAAGCTGTCATGCTGCTAAATCATAAAGATGCGCTCGACTTTATTCTCGATGTGCCCGACTATCTGAAAGACTTGACAGTCGGACGCATTGAGGAAATCCATGCGTTGCTCACCAAAGAATTAGGCGTTGAGAGAAACATCCGTCATCGCCGTGTTGGTATCACCGGCACCAACTATACACCGCTTGACAACGAGTTTCAGATACGCGAAGCCCTTGAAGATTCTGTACGGCTTATCAACAGCAAAAGCAATGTCTTCGAGAAAGCCCTGTTGGCTCTTGTATTGCTGAGCTACATTCAAGCATTCACAGACGGCAATAAACGCACGGCCCGAATAGTAAGCAACGGCATCTTGATAGCCAATGGATATTGTCCCATTTCATTCCGCACGGTGGATTCCATCGACTATAAAAAGGCGATGCTGATGTTCTATGAACAAAACAATATCGCGGCTTTCAAGCGCATATTCATTGACCAGTTCCTCTTCGCCGTCAAAACATATTTTTAACCGTCAAAATAGCAATACTTGTTCTGATGTTTTGCCGCCTTTCAGCACCTCAAAAGGGGTCTGAGTCAGACCCCAAATAGGGTGTGACTCACTCCCTTGGAAGGGTATGACTCAGACCCCTATTGAGGGTATTTTCCTTCCGTGAACTCTACAGCAGGCTACGAATCAGGCATGAGCATCATTTTCTCTTCCGAGGGCTTGCAATGTTCGGAAATAATGCTTATCTTTGTGAAAGATTTCTGTTCAATAGCTTTACTGCCATGACGAAGAAAACCTTTCCCCCATCTGAATTGATTATCAACGCTGACGGTTCAGCGTTCCACCTTCATCTGCGTCCCGAACAATTAGCAGACCGCGTTATCCTCGTGGGCGACCCTGACAGAGTCGGCACAGTTGCCGCCCACTTCGACAGCCGAGAGTGTGAGGTCAGCAGCCGCGAGTTCCACAGCATCACGGGTACTTACAGTGGCAAACGTATCACGGTGCTTTCTACGGGTATCGGATGCGACAATATCGACATTGTGATGACGGAACTTGACGCACTTGCCAACATCGATTTCGACACGCACACGGAGAAGGACGAACACAGAACGCTCACCGTCGTGCGCATCGGCACTTGCGGCGGTCTGCAACCCTTCACTCCCACTGGTACGTTCATCGCATCGGTCAAGAGCATCGGTTTCGATGGGCTTCTCAACTATTACGAAGGTCGCAACTCGGTGTGCGACCTCAAAATGGAAGCTGCCTTCAAGCAGCACATGGATTGGAGTCCGCTCAAGGGTGCTCCCTATGTGGCGGTTGCCGACCCTGACCTCATCAATCAGATTGCCCAAGGCGACATGGTGCGCGGCATCACCATCGCGTGCGGAGGTTTCTATGGCCCACAAGGTCGTCAAATCCGCCTACGCATTCAAGACCCCGACCAAAACAAAAAAGTGGAAGCCTTCCAATATGAAGACCTCCACATCTGTAACTTCGAGATGGAAAGTTCTGCTCTCGCAGGTCTTTCCTCCCTGCTCGGCCACCGCGCCATGACTTGCTGCATGGTCATCGCTAACCGCTATACCACCGAAATGAACACCGAATACAAGAACACTATCGACACCCTCATCCAACTTGTCCTCGACCGCATCTAATGGAAAATTTCACCTCTCAAGAGGACACCATCTGTGCCCTCGCCACCCCCACAGGAGGTGCTCTTGGCATCATCCGCGTCTCTGGCTATCAAGCCTTTCCCATTGTCAGTTCAATCTGTTCTCTGTGTTGTGACACTATAGCCGCCAACACAACTCGCTATACTCGCATCCGAACTCCCAAAGGCGACACCCTCGACGAAGTGCTCGTTTCCGTCTTCCGTGCCCCACATTCTTATACAGGTGAGAACTCCATTGAAATCTCTTTCCACGGCTCTCCCTATATCGCTCAACAACTTCTTTCCCTCCTTATCCAACAGGGCTGCCGACAAGCCAATCCTGGTGAGTTTACACAGCGAGCATTCTTAAATGGCAAGATGGATTTAAGTCAAGCCGAAGCCGTTGCTGACCTCATCGCATCCACCAACCGTGCGACCCATCACCTTGCCATAAACCAACTCCGAGGGGGCATTTCCTCTGAACTTACCACCTTGCGCGACCAACTCCTTCACCTCACTTCCTTGCTTGAACTTGAACTCGATTTCTCCGACCACGAAGACCTCGAATTTGCCGACCGCAGCAAGATTCAAGCCCTTGCGGAAGCCATTGAGCAGCGTATCGACCGATTGATGCAAAGTTTCCAAGCAGGTCAAGCCATTAAGCAGGGAGTACCCGTCGCCATCGTGGGCAAGACCAATGTGGGCAAATCGACCTTGCTCAATCGCTTGCTCAAAGAGGAAAGAGCCATCGTCTCCGACATCCACGGCACGACCCGAGACACCATCGAGGATTGCATCGACATTCACGGAGTGACCTTCCGTTTTATTGATACGGCGGGATTGCGCAAGACCGATGACACAATAGAAAGAATCGGCATTGAGAGAACCTACAATGCCATACAGAGGGCGCGCATCATTCTTTGGGTGACAGACGGTTCTCCGTCTCAAACGGAAATGAACGAGATGACCAAGCTGTCTGAGGGCAAGGAACTCCTGATTGTCAGGAATAAAGTCGATTTGCAACCCAATCATAGTGAGAGCGACTCCTGCATTCCCATTTCAGCACAAGAGGGTACGGGGCTTTCCCTCCTTGAAGAAAGGATATACCATGCTGCCCACATTCCAAAAATCGCAGAGGACTCCATTGTCGTCACCAATGCCCGTCATTACCAATCTTTACTTTCCGCCCACGAATCTCTCCAACGTGTCCTCGTCGGTCTTTCAGATTCCCTTTCCGCCGATCTCTTGGCCGAAGACTTACGTCTCGTCCTCGACCATCTTGCCGACATCACAGGTGGACAAATCACCCCACAAGAAACACTTGAAACAATTTTCAGGGAATTTTGTGTGGGAAAATAGCGTTATACGCCACAATATTCCAAAAAATACAAAAAGATACTAATGCCACAAGAGAAACTAAAGCTGTGAATCCTCATTTGGCTCTTCCATAATGAAATTGACAGAAGGAACCCACTCGCGTACTATCTTATATGGCTGTAACGCCTTGTCATCGAAAGTGACCCGAACACGATGAGTTGGCACATGGAATTTATTCACAAGTGTCTCACGAACGATTGTAGCACGCCTTTGGGCTAAATCGGAGTGATACTTCAAGTCGTGCTCAGCCGTGATATCAGGATGCCCCACAATGTTGAGATTGACAAGCGGATGAGCTTGCAAAAAACGAGCCACAAACAGTAAACGTTTTGTGGTAGCAGCATTTAGATAAGCAAAGCCCGAATAGAAAGGAATCACCGTGTGCATAGATTCGCCATAACGGACTGTTTCTGTATATTCGTTAGTATGGTCAACTAATACAGGGTCAACGAACACAATACGGGGCGGCTCACGAAAACGGCGCAATTGCTGCTTCCCATTCTTGAAATGATAGACAAAATTGCACATCAAGTCCAAATAGAAATCCAAATGGTTGCCATTAGATACACCATTATATTCGTTATCTGTAGCATTAACTCGCAGTTCCACACCTGCATCCCACGGCTCACTTAAACGCACATCACACACAAGACCTGCATGTCCCACGATATAGAGACCACCAGCATTATTCACAGGATAATAAGGCTTGCTTTCTTTAGGAAAAGTATTCCATGTGTTCAATTTCTCATCAAAACTAAAGGTTTTCATGAGACCTGCACCAAACATAAAGCCCCAAGTGAGCGGACGCTCTACTTCATACCCCCAAAAGATATTGGTCATATTGATTATGCCCGATAACGAGCCTGTCAAACAACGGAAATTATATCGCCCATCACCATAGATGTTTGGCATAGTATTCACCAACGCATCGCTACATCGCGACGTTTGCATGTTGATACCTCCCGTGAGCTTCATCCCAAAAGCAGGAGAGAAATTGTGCCCAAACAACATACTAACAGACGGCAACTGACGAACTATAAAATCAGTGCTCTTAGCATTCTCAGCCAAAGATTGGCTAAAACCTACACCAAGCCCCCAAAACCAATCGCCATGTTTGTGGCGAAGCATGGCAGATTGGGCAACAATTGACATGCTACACCCACCACACATCCAAAGATACCCAAGAAAAAAGATTCTAATTCTCATTGCTTCATTTGGT
>CAMWJL010000153.1 GCA_947174565.1 uncultured Prevotellaceae bacterium
AGCCTATACCGTAGAGTTGGCTGCTCCGGCATGAAGAAGGAGAACTTCGATGTTCACATCAATGACGCAGGCAACTTGGTCGTCAAGATGGAGCAGAAGCAAGAGCAAAAGGAGGAGGAAAAGGACACGCGCTATCTGCGTCATGAGTTCAGCTACTCAAAGTATGAGCGGACGTTGATTCTGCCTGACGATGTGAACAAGGAGTTGATTTCGGCCAAGGTTGAGGATGGTGTACTGACGGTAGGTCTGCCGAAGCTGGTCGAGGAGAAAGTAAAGGTCTCTCGCCAGATCAGTATCGACTAAAAAGTGAAAGGAGGAAAATGTGAAGAGGATATGTCGAACAGGGCATATCCTCTTTTCTTTATTGCAAAAACTCAGACGCTGCTCTTCTATCTGTTGTTGTGTCAGCAGTTGGTTATGATGGGGGAGGCATCAGGTAGCACAATGGCTACGTTAGTTGTATGGCACTCTGGGAGGGCACTCAATAGGCATACGCCTTTTGTTCATTTTCATGGCTAAGGGTACGAATAAGCGAGCGGAATGCCAAATTTCTTTCATTTTCAATTGGTATTTCATGGATTTTTATTAAATTTGCAGCGTTCTTCGGAACAAGAACTTATTAAAATAACGAAGCGTTATGCTCGACTTGCGAATGGAAATGTGAGAAACTTCTGTTAGATGCAAGGACAGTGATAACGGTTCGCGCGTATAGCGTGGACTGGTTGCTGCATCTACATCTAAAGGCATTTCTCACAGCCTCCATTCGAAGACGTGGTATATCAGTTCCACGCTTCATAACATTAAAATGCTCTCGTGGTAGCTGGAGGGCCCCAAAAGGTTAGTTATGAGAAGATTTGTATTATCCTTATTGTTCTTGATGTCATTATCGTCTTTTGGACAAAGGACCGATGCCCCGTATGTTGCATCGCAAAATAACAAAATTAAAGTGAAATATGTAGATATTACAGATAAGGCTACAATCGTGTCTATCGTTTTTAACGGAAAAGGCGATGGTTTTTGGACTCCAGTACACACAGTTAGTATAAGTTCTAACGCAACTCTTGTTACTTCAGATGGATATAACGAATATACTTTCCCTATAAGAGAACTATCTGACGGGACGAAACAGTTGGCTTTTGATCAATACTATTCGGTACCTGGCAGGAAAAACACTTACTGTTTAAAACTCATCTTTGATAAGATACCAGCTGGTTGTACATCGTTAGATCTTAACGAAAATGTGAGTGGAGGTTGGATATGGCGCGGTGTAAAAATTACAAATCCAGCATGCTCGACACCTCACAAATATTTGAGCGAGTCCGAAATAAAGAATATGATTATAGATTCCAATGACGGTATTTGTGGCATTTACGAAGGAGTAGATGAGCAAGGCTACAAACTTGCTTGTGTTAAGGAAGATGATGAATACTTGTTGCTCTTCATGGGGGTAAAGAATAATGATGGAAGATGGTATAAAGGGGATGTAAAAGCGGAATTGCGTTCCAGCGCTTCTGCTGGATTATTTAAGGCCACTTAGTATATGGCAGATAAAAGCAAGAATGAGGATGCATACCTCGTGTTTGACGGAACAACAATGAAGACCTATGTTTCAGGTGAGGAAACAAATTATTTGAAGATGTATCCATCCGCATCTTCACAGAGTGGTATTGCATCTTCTGGTAGTTCTTGGTCTGGGACAGGCTTTGCCCTTAAAAATGGCTATATTGCAACTAATTATCATGTAGTGGAGAACGCTAATAATATCAGTGTTTACGGTGTCAAGGGTAATTCTACAATAAAATATTCAGCATCAGTTATTGCTACTGATAAGGTTAACGATCTTGCACTCATTCAAATTAAGGATAACCAATTCAACGGTTTTGGTGAAATCCCCTACCGAGTAAAGACAACTACGTCAAATGTTGGGGAAAATGTCTTCGTTTTAGGCTATCCGCTTATAACGACAATGGGCAATGAGATTAAACTGACAACTGGGGTCATTAGTTCAAAAACAGGATTCATGGGGGATGTTTCCCTGTATCAGATTTCCGCACCAATTCAGCCTGGTAATAGCGGAGGCCCCTTGTTTGATAATCAGGGAAATCTTATTGGAATTGTGAATGCCAAACATAGAGGAACAGAAAATGTGGGTTATGCAATTAAGGCTTCATACCTTAACAACCTCATTGAGAGCGTGACGAACTCTTCTATATTGCCCAATAATAATTTGGTTTCGGCAATGAACTTGACGAACAAGGTGAAGAGTTTGGAGAAATTCGTGTTTATGATAATATGTAATGGTTAAAGAATAAGTTGGTACAATTGATGCTATGCAGCTTTAACAAGATAATTCCACTTTGGCAGTTTATCATCAAAAACTATCAGTCTTGCCTTGTCTGATTCAAATGTATAATCAACAGGTCTATTTGTTTCATAGGATTTTGGGTTGATGGCTGCATAAACATTTAATCCTTTACTTGTCTTTGTCTCACTTGCTTGTTTGCGAGCCTGTTCTATAGAAAGCAAAGGCGCACTACTCCAAGAGCGAGTGATATGGGCAAACATTCGGTGCTCGATAGGATTGTACTTTGAACAGTAGGGAGGATAATGCAAGACAAGAATATCCAGCCAAAGCACCCGGGCGAGTTCCATAAGACTTTGCTTGAATATATGATGTGAGCTGGAGTTTGAACCACCACCATCACAAAGAAGACAAACGGTATCAGCCTTTGGATATCTCCATTGTAGGTGTTCCGTCCAAACCCTTTGGATATTGTCGCAAACAAATCCTGACGTGTCATGGCTGGTGCCAATGGTAAGATACCCAGTATTTGCCCCCACGTCATAGATACCATGCGGTACAATAGCACCTTTTGAATACGATTGGAAATCATGGTCAAGAGCCTTTGGACTTTCTTGGCAGAGGACTTTACCGCCACGCTTGAAATTGCCTATCATTTCCTTCTTTTTCGTGTCAATACTGAGCACGGGGATTCCTTTATCAAAGCACTGCCCGACAATATTGTTTATCTTTTGGAACTGTGCGTCCCTGTCTTTTACGGACTTGAATGTCTTGGACTTGATAAATGAGCGTTTCTTGAAGCCACGTATGGAAATCATCTGTCGAACATGATAGTCAGATACTTCAACACCATGCTCTTTCAGTTTTTCCCTGATTTGTGGTGCGGTCAGACTTAGCCATCTTACGGAATCATCCTGCGGTAAACCAGCCGTATGAACTTTAGCAATGGCATCAAATTCCTTCAAATACTCTGGATGCTTTTGCAGTAGTTTCCTCCGTCCACCGCCAATATTCCTGATGCGCCCAGACTGTAGGTTCTTCGCTGCATTAAGTTCATGGATTCCCTTGTAGATGGTTTTTCTATCTACGCCACTGGATACAGCTACCAAAGAAACGCCATGCTTTCCAAGATGGTTAGCCCTTGTCGCCAGGAATAGACGTTTTGTCCGCTCATCAAGCTGACTGATGAGCGTTGTGTCCATGTCAGACAGGACTTTCGCAGGCTTGTATCGGGCAATCTCCAAAAGCAACTAACAAATTGCAGGGGTTATTTATATCTCAAAAATTCGGCGATGGCACAAACGCAATCACCGATAAACTTCTAAGAGACAGACTGTTATTTTTGCGTACTATTATCTGTAAGCCTCGCTGTGTTTTGACGTATCACATCCATCGGTATAAGTGGCATGACGCTTTTTGCTAATGGTGTTCCTTTCAGGTTCTTTATCAACATACCACGAAGAGCACCAATCACAATATTGAAAAATGTGTCTATAAGACGAGGCTCAGTCGTTTTAAAGCCACCTTCTTTAATCTGAATAACTTTATCAAAAGGGGCTATTTTGAATACAGCGTATATACTTTCTTTTGCAAGAATTTCGTTAGATTTCCCTGGCGTAATTTCAGCCGTCATATTCAATGACAATTCTTTCTTTTCAGCATCTGGAGTTAAGTTGTGTGCAAATTGATATGTGACAGCATTTATGTCAATACTGTCATAATCGAAATTCGGACTATAGCTGAAGCCCGTTTCTTCCATAGATTCTATTTTGTATCGTATTTCCATAATTTCATGCGCAATTTGTTTGACATCTTGATTCGCTATAGCTTTCACGAACATTCCATGTCCCCTGCAAAGTCATTGTTGCAGCTTTCCCAAGACTGGAAGAAGACCTTTGTGAAATTTCCGTTCCAGCACTTATCGCAGTCATTATAGATATGTCAAGCAGTCTTATTCCAAGAGCATCCTCGATTTCTATAAGTGTATCAGTAGTGAAGTTTCTTTCTCCGGACAACCATTCTGAGATAACTGTCGTCGACTTCTTCATAAGATCTGCAAACTGTGTCTGATTGTAGCCACACCTCTTCATGGCCTCTTCAATCTTTGCAGCCAGCATCATGCGCTTACGGGTTTTCGCAAGCTCTTTTTCATTAATGTCGGCAAGGAGTTTTCCTAAAACTCCTACGGCCTCTTTTGCTTTTACTTTCATAATTAAAAAACTTCTAAGGTTCCGTCCTCATGTACTTTCAATTCTTTCTCGATAATCATTCGGTATATTTCTTTGGCTACAGCTTTCATTTGCTGGGC
>CAMWJL010000154.1 GCA_947174565.1 uncultured Prevotellaceae bacterium
GCCCCACACCTCGGCAATGACATCGTTGAGAATGTAAGAAATTGGGAACACGATGAAACCGCAGGTCAGGGAAACAGAGCCATACACTTTGAACACTTTGGTTTCGAGAAGATTTGCTGCCACAAGGCAGATGCAGAAAAGAATTCCTGCGAGCATGAAGGACACGCTCACTTGCTTGTTTGTTTTCATTTTTTTCTTGTTTTTTACGAGGTTCGTCAAGCACTCGCTGGTTTTTATCGTGGTTACTGGTACACGCCTGTTTTGACGAGGTGTTCAGGCACTCGGATTCTGTAAATCGGTTGCAAAGGTACGGAAATGTTTGGCGATTATCGGCAAAAGTTGGAGATATTTTGGCGAATTGCCGCTTGAAAGGGCAAATTGTCAATTTTTATGACTATCTTTGCACTGAATCATGCTAAACCATGACGAAGAGGATACATATATAATATATGAATGACATCATGAGAAAGGGCATAGATTGCTTTATAGCCTATGCTGATAAGGAAACGACGCAGTTGATGGTGTTGCAACTGCGGAAAGAAACGCTGGTGAACAAGATTTATGTGATGGTGACGGGCGAGGAGGAGTGCCAGTTGGAGGAATGCGAGGTGATGCACATTGATCATTTGCAGAGCACATCGGTCATTCGTCAGATTGCTGCAGTGGTAACGGCACCATTGGCGTTGGTGTGTACCAAGCAGATGCCCATCACATTGGGTTATCAGGCAGTGAAGCGGATGGCGGACACGGCAAATGGCATTGGTGCTTTTGTGGTGTATGCTGACCGCTATGTGGTGAAGAATGGCGAGACGATGACCAGTCCTACAATGGACTTCTGCGAAGGCAGCGTAAGAGACGACTTCGACTTTGGCTCGTTGCAGATGTATAGTGCTGCTGCGCTTCGTGAATATGTGAGTCGGAATGCACAAGCTGACTATTGTTATTCGGGTTGGTATGACCTAAACCTCTATGGTTTGAGGACGTGGGGGGCTACGGCGTTCTTCCACTTGCGTGAGTATCTTTATACAGAAGAGGAATTGGACTTGCGAAAGAGTGGGGAAAAGCAATTTGACTATGTTGACCCACGCAACCGCGCAGTGCAGTTGGAACGTGAACAGGTGTGTACGCATCATCTGCAAGAGATTGGTGCATATATCAGTTCTGATGCCATTGCAGAGGTATCTGTGGAAAGTGCTGACTTCGACATGGAGGCAACGGTCATTATTCCCGTTCGTAACAGGGTGAGAACCATCGAAGATGCGGTAAGAAGTGCTTTGTCGCAAAAGACTTCCTTCCCCTTTAATGTGATGGTGGTCGATAACCTTTCTACTGATGGCACGACGGAGGTGGTGAAACGGCTGGCATCAGAGGACGAGAGAGTGCTGCACATCATCCCAGAACGCAACGATTTGGGCATCGGTGGTTGCTGGGGATTGGCTTTCAACGACCCTCGCTGTGGACGCTTTGCCGTGCAACTCGATAGCGATGACCTTTACAGCGGTCCTGACACTCTGCAACGCATTGTAGATAAGTTCTATGAAGAGCATTGTGGTATGGTGATAGGTGCTTATCGTATGTGCAACTTCCAGCTTGCTACGCTACCTCCTGGTTTGATTGACCACCGCGAGTGGACGGATGAGAACGGGCGCAACAATGCGTTGCGCATCAACGGACTTGGTGCGCCACGCGCTTTCTTCACCCCGTTGCTGCGCCACATCGGTATGCCCAACACCTCTTATGGTGAGGACTATGCACTGGGGCTTGCTTTCTCGCGCAGATACAAGATTGGACGCATCTATGATGAACTCTATCTGTGCCGTCGTTGGGAGGGCAACAGCGATGCAGCTTTGACACCCGAACAAATCAACCGCAACAATACCTATAAAGATAGTCTCCGCATGATGGAGATTCAGAACAGGAAACGGCTGAATCGCTATTGGCAGGGTGATGTGAAGAAGGAGGACGTGGATTTTTTTTCGATAGGCAGTTGACCGTGTGGTCAGATGCCCGTATGAAGTATGGGCAACTGAATCAAGTGCTGACCAAGGAGTTAGCCGTGGACAACTGCCTTATTGGTGTACAATATAATCCTGTTCGCATGGTTTCTACGGGGGCAAGAGTGGATGCTAAGACCATCCGTCGTCGTTCCTGCTTCCTGTGTGAGACGAACCGACCTGCTGACCAGATGGGCATGCCACTCATGGGGCGGTATCATCTGTTGCTTAATCCCAATCCCATTCTCCCCAAGCATTTCACCATTCCGCTACGTCATCACTGTCGCCAGCAGATTCAGGGGCATTATGAGGATTTGATGGCAATGGTGGCGAAGTTGGACGACTTGATGTTCTTCTACAATGGTCCTTTGTGTGGTGCCAGTGCTCCTGACCATCTGCATTTTCAGGCTGGAAGCAGGAGAGTAGTACCTTTGGAAAGGGATTGGAAACAGGTGTATCGTCCGCAGATGATGTGTCTGCGTTCAGGGGATTGCAATGGAATGGGCGTATATCAACTGAATGGGTATTTGTGTGTTGGATTTGTGATTGTTGCTCCTACTGCGGAGGCGCATCAAGCTCTGTTCAACAGCGTATATCGTTCTTTGCCAGTGCCAGCAGGAGAGTATGAACCGATGATGAACATCCTTGCATGGGCGGATGATGAGGACGGATTGGTGAGTGTGGTGCTGCCCCGTGCCAAGCATCGTCCCAACTGCTATCATGCTGAAGGTGAAGCCCAAACGCTGGTGAGCCCTGGCGCACTCGATATGGGAGGCTTGCTTATCACGCCCCGTGAAGGCGACTTCAATAAGATGGATGCTCAACTGGCGAAGGCCATTATTCAAGAATGTGGAATGACGGAGAATCGGGTGATATAAGAAGATGGAAGAGGAACGTCAGGTGAGGGTTGGCATTGTGAAGGCCAAACAGATGAGCGTGGTTTTCCATTCCACATATTGGTTGGAAGGAAAACCGTATGTAGGTGAACACGCGTTTGTTTTTCAGTGTGAGAAACGGGTGTTTGTGCCTGCTGATGACAAAGCTTGTTTCACGTTGAAAGATGTGGTGATAGGCATTGGTTTCCATTGGGAACGCAAGGAAGAACAAACTTTTACTGGAGGATTGGAACTGGTGGAGGAGGACGGATTGGTGAGGGCTGTGAACATCGTGCCTGTGGAGACCTATCTGACCAGCGTCATCAGCAGTGAGATGAGTGCCAATGCTTCGTTGGAATTGCTGAAAGCGCATGCCGTCATCTCTCGCAGTTGGCTCTTGGTGATGATGGAGAAAGCATATGCCGAGACAAAGATGGCGGCTTTCCATGAACAGTTAGGAGAGAAATCCTGTATCCGATGGTATGACAGCGAAGCGCATACAGGCTTTGATGTGTGTGCCGATGACCATTGCCAACGTTATCAAGGAATGACACGACAATCGAATCCCAATGTGCAGAAAGCCGTTGAGGCTACAAGAGGACAGGTTTTAACGTATGATGGAGACATTTGTGATGCCCGTTTCTCTAAATGCTGCGGAGGTATGACGGAGGTGTTTGAGACGTGTTGGGAGAATATCCGTCATCCGTATTTGGTGGCGAAGCAAGACCCTTATTGCAACACGATGGATAGGCGCATCCTGTCTCAGGTGTTGAACAGCTACGACCAAGAGACTGTGGATTTCTATCGTTGGACGGTCAGATATTCGACCGATGAACTTTCAGCGTTGGTCAAACGTAAATCGGGCATTGACTTTGGTCGCATCATTGATTTGATTCCGCTTTCCAGAGGGGCATCGGGCAGAATCATGATGCTGAGGATTGTGGGTGAGAAGTGTACGCTGGAGGTAGGAAAGGAACTGGAGATTCGGAAGTGGTTGAGTGAGTCTCATCTGTATTCTTCTGCCTTCGATGTAGAGAAGACTGTGGATGGTTTTGTGTTGAAAGGGAAAGGCTGGGGGCATGGTGTCGGGCTTTGTCAAATCGGTGCAGCCGTGATGGGCGACCAAGGCATACCCTACGAGGACATCTTGAACTTCTATTACCCCCATGCAGAACTAACAAAGAAATGGTGAACCGATAAAAACGTGGATTGTACATTGGTCAACCGAAAGTTACATAGTCCTTGGCTCTGGATACCATGCCTTTGTGCAGCAGAAGAAATTCCTTCCGCTGTGGTTACTTATGTGGCACTGCTGATGTTGTTGCAGTTTGGCACATCGGGGGCTATGGCTACGCTCTATAGTGCTTTGCTGTTCTTACCTTGGGTACTGAAATCTTACTTCTATAGCAAGGTACGAAAGGCAGGACGATTCAAACGCTATTTGCATGTGGTGGAGGTGTTGATGTTCCTCTGTCTCATGGGAATAGCAGTGTATATATCGGAGGCTGCGGTGAAGGGCTGGTTGCTCTTTCTGTTCCTCTTTGTGCTGTCTTTTTTGTGTGCATGGCATGAGTTGCTCTCACGTCTTTATTATAGTAGGATGCTGCTCCCTCGTCAGCAACGAATATTCAACAATGTCAAAATGGTTGCCTCGCAGGTGGCATTGGTCGTGACCTATGGTGTACTCATCAT
>CAMWJL010000155.1 GCA_947174565.1 uncultured Prevotellaceae bacterium
CACACCCTTCTTGGGGTCTGACTCAGACCCTAAATGGGGTGTGACTCAGACCCCAAAAGGGGGTGTGAAAGGGGAAATTTGGGAATACACTTTTTGGGAGGGACTGTATTTTTTATTCCAGTATTTTGTGTACCTTTGCATCCAGTCACAAACGGGCATGGGCTTCGTCTTTGGATGGGGAAGTGCCGTGGCATGGAGGTGGGATGTTTGAAAGAATACGTCATATAAGATATGTGTTGGTGCTGATGGCTGTCGTGATAGCTGTCGGGTCGTTGCTGATTAGCCACTATCTGATTTCGGATTTGGAGCAGGAGGAACGGAATCGCATGGAGGTGTGGGCGGAGGCGATGCGCTCGCTGAATGCGGCGGATGAGAACACGGACCTGAACCTTGTTTTGAAGGTCATCAATGGGAACTACACGATTCCTGTGATATTGACGGATCAGGACGGGAGGGCGTTGTCGGCTCGCAACATCAACAGGAGTTTTACGGCGGATGAGGATTCGATGCTCTATCTGTCGGCGTTGGCGAGGGAGTTCCGTGCGCATGATCGGGTTATCCGTATTGACCTTCCTCAGGAGTTTGAGCGAGGAGGTTTTATTCATATTTGTTATGATGAGTCGTTGATGCTGAAGCGGTTGGCTATTTATCCGTATATTCAGTTGGGCGTTGTGGTGCTTTTTGTACTCATTGCTATATTCGCTTTGTTCTCTGCCATGAGGGCGGAGCAGAACAAGGTGTGGGTGGGGCTGTCTAAGGAGACGGCGCATCAGCTGGGGACGCCTATCTCAAGTCTGATGGCGTGGCATGAGGTGCTGAGGGACACTTATCCCGATGATGTGCTGTTGCCCGAAATGGAGAAGGACATCAAGCGTTTGGAGCGGATTGCGGAGCGTTTTTCTAAGATTGGTTCTATTCCTAATCCTAAGCCTGTGGATGTGCTTGAGGTGTTGTCGCGGGTGGTGACCTATATGGACAAGCGGACTTCTAACAAGGTGAGGATAAGGGCTGTTTTCCCTGAGGGTCAGGTCATTGCCAATCTGATTCCCAGCTTGTTTGAGTGGGTGGCTGAGAATTTGTGCAAGAATGCTGTGGATGCGATGGGGGGCGCGGGGAGTATTGAGGTGATTGTGGAGGAGGATGAGCGGTTTGTGTATGTGGAGGTGAAGGATTCGGGCAAGGGGATTCCCAAGTCGGACTTCCGTTCCGTGTTCAAGCCAGGCTTTACGACCAAGGAGCGTGGCTGGGGCTTGGGGTTGTCGCTGGCTAAGCGTATTGTAGAGGAATATCATCGTGGGAAGATTTATGTGAAGGAGTCTGTGCTTGGGGTTGGGACGACGTTCCGCATTGAACTGCCGAAAGGGGGCTGAAAGTGTCAATGGCGGGATGAAAGGCTTGTTTTTAGGGACTTGTAGAAAAAAGTTTGTCTATTTTTGTCGTTGTTATTAAATTTATATCTACCTTTGTAGCCCAAAAGCGTATCATGGATACTTATGAGATTGATTTGTTGAGCCGCGGACTTGAGGGCAAGACTCTTGAGTATGACATTGACGATGCGTTCTTCGGTCGGAGAGGTGGGCTTATTCAGCGTGGCAAGGTGCATTCAACGGTTACTTGCGTCAGTGCCAATGCTATCTATAAGTTCCTGATACAAAGCGTTGGCACGATAATCGTGCCCTGCGACCGCTGTTTGTCCGACCTCGAATTGCGGATTGAGACGACGGACATGTTGAGCGTGAAGCTGGGCGATGAGTATGCCGACGAGGGTGATTGTGTGATTGTTCCTGAGGCAGAAGGTCGTATAGACCTCGCACAGTTCATCTATGAGTTCATAGTGCTCAGCATGCCAATCACGTGTTGTCACGAACCTGGGAAATGTGACGAGACGATGATGCACGAACTCAGCCGTCATCAATCCATCCGAAGTGGAGGAGAGGATGCGGAGCACGGGGATTCATCAGACAGCGATGCGCACGAGGTCGGCGTGGGGGAAGATTCCGATGAACCCGTCGATGCCCGTTGGGCGGTGCTGAAAACATTGAAAGATAAACTATAAAAATAACAAGAAAATGGCACATCCTAAAAGAAGACAGTCGAAGACTCGTACAAGAAAAAGAAGAACTCATGACGTTGCAGTAGCTCCAACACTTGCCGTTTGCCCAAACTGCGGTGAATTTTATGTATATCACACGGTTTGCCCAAATTGTGGTTACTACCGTGGCAAGGTGGCTGTTGTCAAGGAAGCTGCAATCTAATCTAACAACTCCTTTCTTATGGGAAAGATAAATGCTGTTATTACTGGCATAGGCGGATGGGTTCCTACTTATATCCTTGACAATGAGGAGATGTCCACCATCGTTGAGACGAGCGATGAGTGGATTATGGAACGCATTGGCGTGAAGACGCGTCACATCCTCAAACCAGAAGAGGGTAGAGGCACATCGTTCATGATGACCAAGGCTGTGCAGCAGCTGCTGCACAAGACGGGTGCTGATCCAGACTCCATTGAGGCCGTGATTGTGGCTACCACAACCCCCGACTACCATTTCCCTTCTACAGCTTCGATTGTCATTGGCAACCTCGACTTGAAGAATGCCTTTGGCTATGACATGGAGGCGGCATGCGCTGGTTTCCTTTATGCCATGGAATGCGGTGCTAACTACATCCGCAGCGGACGCTACAAGCGAATCATAGTCTGTGGCGGCGACCACATGTCATCTATGACGAACTATCAGGACCGCAATACCTGCCCCATCTTTGGCGACGGTGCAGCGTGCGTGCTGATGGAGGCTACGGAAGAGGACTATGGCTTGATGGACAGTTATCTCCGTGTAGATGGAAAGGGTTACGAAAACCTTCACATGGCGGCAGGTGGTTCGGCCAATATGCCCAGCCATGAGACCGTTGACCAGCGTCTCCACTTCGTTTATCAGGAGGGTCGCGCAGTGTTCAAGCACGCTGTGACCGACATGTCCGACGCTGTAGAACTGATAGCCAAGCGCAACAACCTGACCAAGGACGACATCGCATGGATAGTTCCTCATCAGGCTAACGTGCGCATTGAGAGTGCTGTGGCTCGCCGCATCGGTGTGGAGGAAGACCATGTGATGATTAACATTGACCACATGGCAAACACCTCGGGCGGCACGCTTCCTCTCTGTCTGTGGGAGTATGAGCCTAAGCTCAAGAAGGGCGACAAACTCATCTTCACGGCGTTTGGTGCAGGCTTCACATGGGGCGCAAGCTACATGATTTGGGGCTATGATGGCAGCAAGTTTGCCGACACTCCAGCCGAGTTCTACAAAGAGGGAACAATCAGCCGTGAGGAGTGGTATGCCAAGAGAGGTAAGAAGTAATTGACATTTTGAAAATCATAATTCATAATTGATGCTTCGTAGTCGCTATCAGGCTTGTTCACGAAGGATGTACAATGCGGTAGCTCAACGATGGATGGTCAATCATGAATTATGATTTTTTTATTTGTATTCCTATGCATAAGTCTGGTTTTGTGAATATTGTGGGTAACCCGAATGTGGGGAAATCTACGCTGATGAATCTCCTCGTGGGAGAGCGCATCTCCATCGCAACGTTCAAGGCGCAGACCACACGCCACCGCATCATGGGCATCATCAACGACGACGATGCACAGATAGTGTTTTCTGACACGCCTGGTGTGTTGAAGCCCAACTATAAGTTGCAGGAGTCCATGCTTGCCTTCTCTGAGAGCGCATTGGTGGATGCCGATGTGTTGCTCTATGTGACCGACCCGATGGAGAAGGTTGACAAGAACGCTGACTTTCTTTCGAGGGTGGCGCAGTTGGAAGTGCCTGTGCTGGTGCTTATTAACAAGATTGACCTGACCGATGAGAAGAACCTTGTCGCCCTCGTGGAGCAGTGGCACGAACTGCTGCCCAAGGCTGAGATTCTGCCCATTTCGGCACTGCATCGCTTTAATGTGCAGCCAGTTTTGGCGCGCATCAAGGAGCTGCTGCCTGAATGCCCGCCTTACTTCGACAAAGACCAGCTGACTGACAAGCCTGCCAAGTTCTTTGTCACAGAGATTATCCGCGAGAAGATATTGCTTTACTACGACAAGGAGATTCCTTACTCGGTCGAAGTGGGCGTGGAGAGTTTCAAGGAGGACAAGACGCACATCCACATCAATGCGGTCATCTATGTGGAGCGTGACTCGCAGAAGGGTATCATCATCGGTCATCAGGGCAAGGCTCTCAAGAAGGTGGCTACCGAAGCACGCAAGAGCTTAGAGAAGTTCTTTGGCAAGAGCATTTATTTGGAGACCTTTGTTAAGGTTGATAAGGACTGGAGAAACTCCACCAAGGAACTGAACCTTTTTGGTTACAATCCCGAATAACTTCAAGGGAATCAACAAGAAACCTTTCTTTTCAGTAACAGCGTCGCCCCGCATCAAGTCATTGATGCGGGGCGGCGCTGTTGTTGGATAAGAGGGTGTATCACTTCCGCTCTTGTGGTGGGGAGTTCGTACCGAGAGGACGGGGTTTTCAACGGAAGATTTGAT
>CAMWJL010000156.1 GCA_947174565.1 uncultured Prevotellaceae bacterium
TATCAGCATTTGATTGATGCCTATGGCTTGACGCAGGAGAAACTGAGTGAGCGTGTGGGAAAGAAACGAGCTACGGTGGCGAATTATCTGCGTTTGCTGAAGCTGCCAGCTCCTGTGCAGGTTGCCATTCAGAACCATCAGATTGATACGGGGCATGCTCGTTCGCTGTTGGCTTTGGACAATCCGAAGGCACAAATCAAGGTCTTCAATGAGATTCAGAGCAAAGGCTATTCTGTGCGTCAGGTGGAGGAGCTGATTAAGGAGATGAATGAGGGAGGCGACGGAAAGCGTGTGCCTTCTGCATCGTTGCGCACAGGGCGTGTTCAGATGACGGAGGAGATGGAAGCCTTGCGTGCTCAGCTTTCTTCTTGCCTCGGTGCTGACGTGAAGCTCTCATGTGCCGCCAAGGGGGGAGGCAAGGTGTCCTTCTCCTATCAGAGTATAGATGATTTGCGCAGAATCCTGTCTCTCGTCCAATAAAGAACTCTTATGCGGGTGCATCGTCACACATATTATATAATAATGTGTCTTTTCATGTGGATGCTGTCCCTGTCAGGGGGCGTATGTGCCCAAGAGCATCTGCATGAGGCAGTAGGGGATGCTGTTGCCGATAGCATTGGAATCGATAGTGTTGCTGCTGTCGATTTGCCTGTTGGTGAAGACATCCTTGCTGTGACCGACGATGTGGAATCTGTCGTGATGCGCACTGACACGTTGATAAAGCGTTTCACCTTCACCGAAGATTCATTGGCTAATGTCTTGGGCAGAAAGTTGCAGGAGCGTTTCGTTCCTGACCCTAAGAAAGCCATGTGGTTTGCCATCATCTTTCCTGGCGGTGGACAGATTTACAATCGCAAATACTGGAAGCTCCCTTTGGTGTATGGTGGCTTCTTGGGTTGTGTCTATGCCTTGAACTGGAACAACACGATGTATCGAGACTATTCTCAGGCATATATCGACATCATGGATAGTGACGAGAACACCAAGAGTTACGAGAATTTCATCCCTGCGCACTATAACGTTCAGGCGAACAAGGCTCGCTTGCAGGAACTCTTCCGACGTAAGAAGAACTATTATCGTCGCTATCGCGACCTGAGCATGTTCTGTATGATTGGTGTGTATGCGCTGTCCATCGTCGATGCTTACGTTGATGCGGAATTGTCGAGTTTCGACATCAGCAAGGACTTGTCGATGAAAGTGCGTCCTGCCGTTATTCATGACCGACAGCCTGTCTTCCGCTCATCAGGGATGAACGGAAGTTCCTATGGCTTACAATGTTGTTTGAATTTCTAACTTGATTAAAATGAGATGACTATATGAATAAGAAGATGATTATTTCCTGTCTTTCCGCTTTGTCCTTCTCCTGTGCATGGGCGCAAGTGAATACGCCTGTTGTTGCCGATAGCAGTGTGGTGGAAAATGTTGACATGCCTGAAAGCCTGTTTGTGAGTGAAGAAGAGTTGATGAAAGACTATACCAATCAGACCAACTTGAGTGTGGGGACAGGCACTGCTCGCACGTTGTCGTATGACGATTCTGTGCTGGTCAGCCGCTTGTCGCGCATTCCAACAACGATAGAGATGCCACTCAATGATGTGACGAGAAAATACATTGACACCTATTGCTCACGCATGAAAGGTGCTGTCGCCGTGATGCTGGCTTCCTCCAACTTCTATAACCCCATCTTTGAGGAGGCATTGGAACGGTATAACCTGCCTTTGGAACTGAAGTATCTGCCAGTCATCGAGTCAGGGCTTCGTCCGTCAGCCACGTCCCGAGTGGGTGCTGCTGGTTTGTGGCAGTTTATGTTGGCGACAGGAAAGCGTTATGGGCTGGAGGTGAACACCTTAGTCGATGAGCGTCGTGACCCCATCAAGTCAAGCGAAGCCGCCGCTCGCTATCTGCGCGACCTGTACGACATGTTTGGCGATTGGGGATTGGCTATCGCTGCTTATAATTGTGGTGAGGGCAACGTGCAGAAGGCTATCCTTCGTTCTGGCAATCAGGAGAGTGCCGACTTTTGGTCGGTGTATAGCCGCTTGCCGCATGAGACGCGTGGCTATGTGCCTGCTTTTATCGCTGCCACTTATATCATGAATTACTATTGCGAGCATGGCATCGTGCCTCGCGAAACGACATTGCCTTTGGAGTCAGACACCGTTGTCGTACAGCGCGAGGTGACGTATGCACAGATTGCTTCACTGTGTAATGTGACAATCGATGAACTGCGTTCCATCAACCCTCAATACCGTCGTGACATCGTTCCTGTTGGCTATGTGCTTCGTCTGCCTGCAAGTGCGATTGAGGATTTTGTCTTGAAAGAAGACAGCATCTATGCTTCCAGTGCTGCAGGTGGCTCGTTGGCTGCTGGTGTGCGTCGTGTTGTCGTTGAAGATGTGGAAGGTGTACAGGCGGAAAGACAAACCGCTCCCCGTGCCGCCACTCGCAACAGCAGGCGAACCAGTACGACCCGTTCTCAGGCATCAAAAGACGTGTCTGTCAAACGTGGCGAAACATTGTCTTCCATCGCTAAGCGTAATGGAACGACGGTGGATAAGTTAAAGAAAATGAACAACTTGAAGAACGACATGATTCGTGAAGGACAAAAGCTCCGCGTGAAATAGCGCATGACCGTTAGGGGGGGCATGAGAAAGAATCTGTAACCAGTTAATCATACAGCTTTATGGATACAACAATGGCAGATATGGAACTCGAAGAGAAGATGGTCAATGACGAGTTTCAAAGTTTGATTGATGCGTATTTGGCAAGCAAGCACCGGAAGAAAGTCGAGATTATCACCAAGGCTTTCAACTTTGCGAAACATGCTCACAAGGGAGTGCGCCGCTTGTCGGGCGAACCTTACATCATGCACCCGCTTGCGGTCGCCAAGATTGTCTGTTGTGAGATAGGGCTGGGTTCTACGTCCATCTGTTCGGCACTGCTTCACGATGTGGTGGAAGACACTGACTATACCGTCGAGGATATCGAGAACATGTTTGGTCCTAAGATTGCGCAGATTGTTGACGGGTTGACCAAAATCTCAGGCGGCATTTTCGGTGAGCATGCTTCGGCACAGGCGGAGAACTTCAAGAAACTCTTGTTGACCATGAGCGATGATATCCGTGTCATCCTCATCAAGATAGCCGACCGTTTGCACAACATGCGCACGCTGGGCAGTCAGGCTGTCAACAAGCAGTATAAGATTGCAGGTGAGACGCTTTACCTCTATGCGCCGTTGGCAAACCGCTTGGGACTCAATTCCATCAAGACGGAATTGGAAGACCTGAGTTTCCGTTTTGAGCACCCCGAGGAGTACAAGGAGATAGAGAGCAAGCTGGAAGCCACGAAGGCAGAGCGTGACACATTGTTTGATGAGTTTGCTGCCCCCATTCGTGCCCAGCTAGACGGTTTGGGCTTGCAATACGAAATCAAGCAGCGTGTGAAATCGCCATACTCCATTTGGCGGAAGATGCAGACAAAGCACATCCCGTTTGAGGAGATATACGATATTCTGGCGGTGCGCATCATCTTTGAGCCAGAAGATGTTGACACGGAATTGAACGACTGCTTCGACATCTACGTCAAGTTGTGTAAGATTTACACTTCGCATCCCGACCGCACTCGCGACTGGGTGAGTCATCCGAAAGCCAATGGCTATCAGGCGTTGCACGTCACGTTTATGTCCAAGCAAGGCGAATGGATAGAGGTGCAGATTCGTTCCCGTCGCATGGACGACATCGCCGAAAAGGGGTTTGCCGCCCATTGGAAATACAAGGAGGGGGACAAGACTGAGACCACTTCGGAAATGGAGCTGGACAAGTGGCTCGCAACGATTAAGGAGATTCTTGACGACCCTCAGCCCGATGCCATGGACTTTCTTGACACCATCAAGCTGAATCTCTTTGCCTCTGAAATCTTCGTCTTTACGCCCAAAGGCGAGATTCGCATGATGCCAGCAGGTAGCACCGCGCTCGACTTTGCGTTCAGCATTCACACCTTCGTGGGTAGCCACTGCATTGGCGCGAAAGTGAACCATAAGTTAGAGCCAATTAGTTATGTCCTGAACAGCGGAGACCAGGTTGAAATCTTGACTTCTAAGTCGGTGCATCCCACCCGTGAATGGCTGAACATCGCCACCACCGCCAAGGCCACCACCAAGATTCTCTCCATCCTGCGCAAAGAAGAACGTGAACTGCGCAAGAAAGGCGAACAGCTGCTCGACGAGTTCTTGGCTCAGAACGACATCGTGAAAGACTCGTTGGTCATCGACAAGATTTGCGACCTGCACGAATACGCCAAACCCGAAGCTCTTTATGTGGCTTTGGCGGAAGGCAAGGTGCAGTTAGGACG
>CAMWJL010000157.1 GCA_947174565.1 uncultured Prevotellaceae bacterium
AATACCCCTTCAATATCGAAGCATCCTTGGGGTAATGCCATACCATCCAATGGTCCTGGAATGAGGGACTCTTGCAGACAATGTTTGAAATAGAGGAAAAATGCTTTGGCTGATAATCAGTTGTTTAGCGATTGAAAAGAAAAAAACTTGGAAAAAAGTGCTGAAAACATTTGGCGGTTTCTGAAAAACTCTCTACCTTTGCACTCGCTTTCGGGAAGGAACGGAGGAAACAATATGACAAAGTCGGGTGAGACAGCGTTATTCTAACGGGAAATTCTATATCAAGCAAAGGGCGCTTAGCTCAGCTGGTTCAGAGCGTCTGCCTTACAAGCAGAGGGTCGGCGGTTCGAATCCGTCAGCGCCCACAAAAGTGACGATGACGATTCGTTGAAAACAATCTGTCAGCACTCACAAAAGGTGAAAACCAAACTCTTTGAAATTGGAATTATTTGGCTCGCTAGCTCAACTGAATAGAGCATTTGACTACGGATCAAAAGGTTACAGGTTTGAATCCTGTGCGAGTCACTCTCAAGAAAAAAGGCAATAGTAGCAATACTAAGGCTTGGGTAGGTAGGTAAGTGGTTAAAACGGGCAGACTGTAAATCTGTTGCCTTACGGCTTCGGCGGTTCGAATCCGTCCCTGCCCACGGATAGGCGGAGCGAAAGTGGAGTCAATCAGACTTATAAAGTATGATAGGCGAAACAAAAGCGAAGTCAATCAGGGTTAAAACCCACGAATGAGGAGATGTCGCGGAAGTAGCTCAGTTGATAGAGCACTAGCCTTCCAAGCTGGGGGTCGCGGGTTTGAGCCCCGTCTTCCGCTCAAAAGTCGGAACTTCCGATGGCAACACACATGCAATCCTTCAATGGAGAGGTGGCGGAATGGTAGACGCGCTACTTTGAGGGGGTAGTGGGCTTAGCCCGTGGGAGTTCGAGTCTCCTCCTCTTCACACAAGGAAACAATGCTTCAGTAGCTCAGTTGGTTAGAGCACATGACTGTTAATCATGGGGTCGTTGGTTCAAGCCCATCCTGAAGCGCAAAACATTAAGATGCGTCCTTAGCTCAGTTGGTAGAGCAATTGACTCTTAATCAATGGGTCCAGGGTTCGAGCCCCTGAGGGCGTACAAGGAAGGGATGGAGACAATATCAAAATCCCTTTCATTTTAGGAGAGATGGTAGAGTGGTCGATTACAACGGTCTTGAAAACCGTCGTGCTGAGAGGCACCGGGGGTTCGAATCCCTCTCTCTCCGCCAAGGAAGTCTGATGTTCAGCCTTTTTGTTTTTTATAGATGAAGATATTCCAGCCCCGAGTGGAGTTGCGCCAATATGTGCGTTATTATTGGTTGCTGAAGAGCCGCGATCCTTTCTGTACACAGACTTTTCCCATAGGGTGCTGTCAGATAATCTTTCACAGAAAGTCGCCTCTCTACATCCCAGAACTTGATAGTCGTCAGTACCGCTTGACGATAAGCGGACAGGTGAATTTCCCTGCACGCATCGCCTCGGATGGCGATGGCGATACGGACATGGTGGTAGTGGTCTTTCATCCCCATGTCATCGGCTTGTTTCTTGGCACTCCGCCGTCGGAGTTCTACAACATGGAAATATCGGGTCGTGACATCGGGAATGTCGCATTGAATGAGCTTGCCATGAAGGTTTTGGATTGTGGGGACGATGCCCGTTGTGTCGAGATGATTGAGGCGTGGTTGATGTCGAAGGTTCGGACTTCGCTGAATGTTGACAGGGTGGGGGCAACCGTGAACTTGTTGATGCACAATCCGTCAATGCCTGTCGTTCATCTTGCCGATGCTGCCTGTTTGGGCAAGAAGCAGTTTGAACGTGTATTTCACGAATCTGTGGGCATGAATCCCAAGGAATATGCCCGAATCGTTCGCTTTCAGAAATCGCTGTGGATGTTACAAAAGGGCTGTCGGCACTATGCTTCCATTGCTTATGACTGTGGCTATGCTGACCAATCTCATTTCATCCGCGAATTTCAGTCTTTGAGTGGTTATTCGCCCAAGACGTTGCTCAAACACTGCGTCCCATACTCCGATTTCTTTTCCACTCCTGCATAAATGTCTCTTTTGTTCTATTGGGACGTTTTCCGTTATCATACCTTTGCATCAAAAAAATGATGCGAGAGATTAACCCTCAAAAGACCACACGTGCTTATGCGTTCGAGATGTGGATGGCTGCCCCGATGCCGATGGTGACATTTATGAAACCCCTTAAAGTCGGCAAAATCAGGAGATTCAGTCGCAAACATGGCTTGAAATTCAACATGCTCATGTGTTGGTGTGTTGGTAAGGCTGCCACGAGAGTGAAAGAATTCTACATGCTTCCGATGGGCGATAAGATGATGGAGTATGACTCGTTAGCGATTTGTACGATTGTTGCCAACTCGAAAGGAGAAGTCAACTCTTGCGACATCCCTTTCTCAGATAATCTTGCCGTGTTTAATGCCGATTATTTGCGTCTGACTCGCCAAGTGGCCGATAGTTGTGAGAATCACGACCTTCCTGACCGCATGGTGATTGGTACCTCTGCTTTAGCCCAGTATGACATCGACGGAGCAGTGGGTATGTATAGCGGTGTTTACAACAATCCGTTCTTGATTTGGGGAAGCTACAGAAAAGGGCTGTTTAAGACCATGCTGACCGTTTCGTTCCAGTTCCACCACACCCAGATGGATGGTGCCCATGCCGCTAATTTCCTCCATTTTTTGCAAATAGAGATTGATGGGATATCCTCACATGTATCTTGAATCTGTGTTTGTGGACGGAAAGAACTTATCATCATGTCCTGTGTATTGCGAGAACGTAGAGGGCATCAATATGACCAGTATGGGGCGTATATTGTTATGGGATTTACTCCCTTCTGAAAGCCCTCCAAAATCGATGTCCCCGACTCCGACCAATCGGAGTCGGGGACATCGGTCTGTCGGAGTCGGGGACTCCGATTAAGAGGCTATGAAACTACCCCGTGCATAGGAGTGGCTGTGAAAATATCAGAAAAGAAAGTATGTGTATGTTACAAAAAAACACAGAGATGTCGTGTATAGGCGGCGTGTTTACTGCATTTTTATCATTCATGAGGGGCGTCACACTCGTTCATGTTCGTCAACGCTCAGAGGAAAGCGTGTGTTTCTTTTGTAGTGTGCTCGCTTAATTGTAACTTTGCAGTTGTTTTTTAGAAAGAAGGTCTGATAGGATGGAAAGGAAAGACATTGAGATGGCTGTGAAACAGTATCTGGCAGCGCATGGTTATGAGCGGATGGCGTTGAAGGCGATGATGTTTGATATGGACGGGGTGTTGTTCGATTCGATGAAGAACCATGCGAAGTGTTGGCATGAGACGATGGCGCATTTCGGTTTGGATTTGCCTGAGTGGGAGGCGTATATGCACGAGGGACGCACGGGGGCGGGCACTATCAATCTCGTTTCTCTGCGTCAGCGTGGATATGAAGCAACGGAGAAGGAAATACACAATATATATAAATATAAGAGCGACTTGTTCAATTTGTGTCCGAAGGCGGAAAGGATGGCTGGGGCGTATGAACTGCTTTGCAAGGTGAAGGAGAGTGGGGTCGTGCCGATGGTGGTGACTGGCAGCGGTCAGAAGACGCTGCTGGAGCGATTGAACAGGAATTTCCCTGATATATTCAGGAAGGAACTGATGGTGACGGCTTTCGATGTGCAGTATGGAAAGCCAAATCCTGAACCGTATTTGATGGGAATGGAGAAGATGAAGAAATGGGGTGATGAGGAGTTATTGCCCTGCAACTTCATCGTTGTGGAGAATGCGCCTTTGGGTGTTGAGGCTGGTGTGGCAGCAGGCGTGTTTACTATTGCTGTAAACACGGGACCGTTGCCTAACGAGGCACTGCTCAGCAAGGGGGCAAACCTGTTGTTCCATTCGATGCAGGAGTTCTGCGACGAATGGGAAGAGGTTTTTAGCTGTTTAGCATGATGCCGTTGATGATTCTGCTGTTGATGTTGCGACGGGCAGAGCAGAAGCGGTCATAGTTCTGATAGGTGTCGATTCCTGAAACGTGGATGTTTCGGGGATTGACACCTTTTTCAATTAGTTGCAGGCGGTTGCATTCCCAAAGGTTTATATGCCAACGGGTTCCAGCCGTTTCTTTTTGTCTGTGAGGGTTCATCAGGGGGTAGCGTTGGGCAAGTTGTTCCATCGGGAAACCTGCTTGGGCAAAGAGTTCATAGACTTCATCGCCGACCTCGAAACTGTCGGGACCGATGCCTGGGCCAATGATGGCTTGGTGGTGTTGAGGGAGTGTTCCGTAGGTGGTGTAGATC
>CAMWJL010000158.1 GCA_947174565.1 uncultured Prevotellaceae bacterium
TGGCAGAGTGCTGGCAAGTATCAGCCTCGTTTGGACCAGCTCGTAAAAGTAGCTCCTGCTATCATCAAGATGGGATGTTTCGACCGTGTGGAAACCAACGGTGGCGGCTTCGAGCAGGTAAACCTCCTTTACGGAGAAAACCCCAATAAAGCAGTTCGTGCATGGACAAAACCTTTCCATGAGGCTGGCATTCAGACTCACATGCTGGATCGTGCTCTGAACGGTTTGCGCATGAGTCCTGTGCCAAAGGATGTGCGCAAACTCTTCTACAAAGTGAAGAAAGCACAGGGTACTGACATCACCCGTATCTTCTGCGGATTGAACGACCCTCGCAACGTAATACCATCTATCCAGTATGCAAAGGAAGCTGGCATGATTGCTCAGGCTTCTCTCTGCATCACTTACTCACCTATCCATACCGTTGATTACTATGTGAATCTTGCCAAGCAGTTTATCGAGGCTGGTGCTGACGAAATCTGTTTGAAGGACATGGCTGGTATCGGTCGTCCTGTATCGCTCGGTCAGATTGTGGAAGGCATCAAGAAACTGAAGAAGGACATCATTATCCAGTATCACTCTCACGCAGGTCCTGGCTTCAACATGGCTTCAATTCTTGAGGTCTGCAAGGCTGGCTGTGACTATGTAGATGCAGGCATGTCTCCTCTCTCTTGGGGTACAGGTCATGCTGACATTATCGCTGTACAGGAAATGTTGAAGGATGCAGGTTTCAAGGTAAAGGAAATCAACATGGTTGCTTACATGGAAGTGCGCACAATGATTCAAGAGATGTGTGACGATTTCCTTGGCTACTACATTCCTGAACTTAACCATATCAACAACTCATTGCTCGTTAAACCAGGTCTGCCTGGCGGCATGATGGGTTCGCTGATGACCGACTTGGAAGATAACCTCAAGTCTCTCAACAAATGGAAAGTGAAGAATGGTCAGCCTGAACTGACTACTGATGACCTGCTCATCAAGCTTTTCGATGAAGTTGCTTACGTTTGGCCAAAGGTGGGTTATCCTTGCCTTGTGACTCCGTTCTCCCAATATGTGAAGAACCTTGCGCTGATGAACGTAACACAAATGGAAAAGGGCAAACAGCGTTGGAGCATGATAGCCGATACTATATGGGATATGATTCTCGGCAAGGCAGGTCAGCTACCTGGTCCTGTTGCACCGGAACTTGTACAGATGGCTAAGGAGCAGGGACGTGAGTTTGTAACCCAAGACCCACAATCATACTTCCCCGACAAGCTCGATGAGTTCCGCGAGGAGATGAAGCAGAATGGTTGGGAACTCGGTGAAGACGATGAAGAGCTCTTTGAACTCGCCATGCATCCAGAGCAGTATCGCGCTTACAAGAGTGGCAAGGCCAAGGCAGACTTTGAGGCTGACCTCGCTAAGCGCAAAGCTGCCAAGAATGCTCCAGCCGCTAATGCCGAAGGTCCTAAGAGCGTGACCGTTCAGGTAAATGGAGTGAACTACAAGGTGGAAATTGCTTACGGCGATGCCACTCCAACAGTTCCTGTCGCAGGTGCGTCACCCGCTGCAGTTCCAGCAGGTGAAGGTGAGGACATCCTCGCTCCACTGGAGGGTAAGTTCTACCTCGTAAAGGACAACTCTGAAACTCCCAAAAAGGTTGGCGACACCGTACAAGCAGGTAACACGCTCGGTTACATTGAAGCAATGAAAACCTTTAACGCTATTCGTGCTGACAAAGCAGGTACAATCACTGCCATCCTCGCTAACTCTGGTGACTCAGTGGAAGAAGATGACCCAATCATGAAAATGGCTTAATTATGGAAGAAATACTTAATAATGTGTACCAGATGACTGCGTTCAGCGACATCATCGCGTCAAATGGTACTTATCTAATCATGTACTTGCTTGCCTTCGTACTCTTGTACCTCGGCATTGTCAAGCACTTTGAGCCACTGCTGCTTATCCCTATCGCCTTTGGTGTACTCATCGCCAATTTCCCTGGTGGAGATATGGGCGTGTATCAGGCGGACGAGGCAGGTCGCATCGTCGATGCGGCTGGCAATGTGCTGGCAGAGAACATTTGGGAAATGTCACTTCCCCAGATTGCTCACGACCTCGGTTTGATGAACTTCCTCTATTATATGCTCATCAAGACAGGTTTCCTGCCTCCTGTAATCTTCATGGGTGTAGGTGCATTGACAGACTTCGGTCCGATGCTTCGCAACCTTCGCCTCTCTATCTTCGGTGCTGCTGCACAGATGGGTATTTTCGCTGTGCTCATCATTGCCGTGGCATCAGGGCAGTTCAACATCAAGGAGGCTGCATCACTCGGCATCATTGGTGGCGCAGATGGCCCTACAGCTATCTTCACAACAATCAAATTGGCTCCTCACCTCCTTGCACCTATCGCTATTGCAGCTTATAGCTACATGGCACTTGTGCCCGTCATCATCCCACTCGTAGTGAAGATGACTTGCTCAGAGAAGGAACTGAAGATTAACATGAAGGAGCAGGACAAACTCTTCCCACCCAGCAACAAGATTAAGAATGAGAAAGTCATCAAGATTATCTTCCCTATCGCTGTAACTACGATTGTGGCGTTGCTCGTTCCATCAGCAGTCAGCCTTATCGGCATGCTCATGTTCGGTAATCTGTTGAAGGAGATAGGTTCAGACACAGGTCGTCTGTTCGACACAGTGTCCAACTCTATCATGAACACAGCTACCGTATTCCTCGGTTTGTGCGTAGGTGCAACGATGACGGTGCAGGCTTTCCTTAACTGGACAACCATTGGTATCGTGGTTGGTGGTTTCTTCGCTTTCGGCCTCTCTATTGCATCGGGCATCTATATGGTGAAAATAACAAACCTTTTCTCCAAGAAGAAAATCAATCCGCTCATTGGTGCCACAGGTCTTTCAGCCGTGCCGATGGCCTCTCGTGTCTGCAACGAGATATCCACTAAGTACGACCCCAAGAACCATGTACTTAACTACTGCATGTCATCCAACGTTTCAGGTGTGATTGGTTCTGCAGTAGCAGCAGGTGTACTTATCTCCTTCTTGCAAGGAATGGTACTTTAATCGCTTATTGGTTTGGCACAAATAAGATAAAAGACAGATAAACAGACAAAAAAAGGGCGGCGCGATGTACAACAACATCGCGCCGCCCTTTTCTTTGTTCCTAAAACAAGTCCCTCTATCTTATATCAAATCTCTATTATCTCTCCGTCATAAGCCAAATGCACACCCTTGGGAAGCAGCTTCTCCTCATCTGCATGTGGCTTGATGTGGTGTCCCATGTGTACCAGCCATGTTTCCTTTACACCCAAACTCTGTACAAAGGCAATCGCCTCGTCAATCGTCTGATGGCTGGGATGCTCCTTGTGGCGCAATCCGTTGACAATCATGTATTCGACTCCGTGCAAGT
Organism: uncultured Prevotellaceae bacterium; assembly: GCA_947174565.1. GTDB lineage: Bacteria > Bacteroidota > Bacteroidia > Bacteroidales > Bacteroidaceae > Minthosoma. The sequence goes on from CAMWJL010000158.1 coordinate 3,412, forward strand.
AAGGCAATTCCGTGTCGGGAATGGTTTTCATGTCGGTGATGTAGGCAAAGTTATCTACACGAAAACCAACGATGGGTAACTGACCATGCATCACACGAATAGGCATGATGGTTACATCACCATAGACTTCATTTGACAGTTTGCCTTTCTGCGCCATTAGCTCATCCCACACCTGCTGACGTTTCATCTTAACAGCATCGTCCAGATACTCCGATGCCATAGGTTCTTTCTCTACATCACGAATCACGATGGGCACATGAGGTTCTATTTCTATCAAATTGATGGCAGGTACACCAGGATAACGCTTCTCCTTTGGCGTGAAACAGTAAGGAATGCGCTCCATCAAATGGTCGGCACAAAACTTCTCAGCATACACATCTACATCGCCAAAGATACTATACGGGCGCAAATCGTCCAATCCACCCACATGGTCGTAGTGCTCATGTGTAATCAGCACAGCATCAAGAGGTTTGAAATCAATGCCGAGCATCTGTTGGCGGAAATCAGGACTACAATCAATAAGGATACGCTTGCCCTTCACTTCCAAAAGGCTCGAACAACGCAACCGCTTGTCCTTGGGGTCGGTAGATGTACACACCTCACAAGGACACCCTATCTGAGGTACTCCACAAGAAGTTC
>CAMWJL010000159.1 GCA_947174565.1 uncultured Prevotellaceae bacterium
ACTGAATACACTTGAAATAAAAAATCTTAGATGTTTTGAATCATTTAAGATTGCTTTTACACCTAAGACCACGATAATAATTGGTCGAAATGGTGCAGGAAAATCGACCCTTATAGATGCTATCAAAATTGCAATTAGTTTCATATTCTCTAATAACAAAGAATTAGGGAAAGACTTCTTGTCTGCCGGTAATCCGTCATTAAATGTTAATTCGTTTACTGATACAGATTTCAAGTATGACCATGAGCAAGGAACGACAGCACTTGATGCCAGTGTAAAGGGAGTTGCACGTTACAATGGAAAAAAACTCAGTTGGGAGTTATATAAACGTTCTACAGCTAATGCTTCTTTGTATTCAGCTAAGTACAAAACTGCATTTAAGGAATTTATGCACGAGTGGAAGGATAATGGTGCAGATCTGCCTCTAATTGCCTGTTTCTCTGACTCTTTCCCTCACAAAGCAACAAAACAGACTCAATTTGCAATAAACAGCATATTAAAAGATAGAATACCACGTAACTTTGGGTATTACCAATGGAATCTTGATACGGCATGTACATCTATATGGGAAACCAGATTGTGCAATCAGTTAGCTCATATAGCTCCTTTATATACGCGAATGTCTCGTGCCGATGCTGCAGTCCTGGCGTTTGAGAATGATGACAGCAAGGAAGAGTTGACAGATAATAAGGACTATCAAGCTGCCAAATCAGAACAAGATAATGTCGGTAAACTTTTTGAACCTTTGCATGAGGAGATAGAATACGTTCAAAGCAGAATGGTTCGCATATCGCAGTTGTTGCCAAAGCTGTCAGAATAGCAATATGATATTGACTATTTTGTCGCCGTGAACACGGGAATGGGATATGAACTAAATCTTGTTTTCAAAAATGGTAAGAGCAAACTTCTCAATGAACTCCCTGCAGGTTATCGCCGATTGTATTCTTTTGTACTTGACCTTGCTTATCGTGGATATATTCTTAACGGAAATAAGGAATCAAGCGGAGTTGTTCTTATCGACGAAATAGATTTGCATCTGCATCCGTCTCTTGAACAAGAGGTCGTTCAATGTTTGAGAAAAATTTTCCCTAATGTACAGTTCATTATGACCTCTCACTCAGCAGCGGTCATTGCCAACCTCGATACTACAGAAAAAGTTATGAATGAGGATGGTAATGAGGTTCCAGCTAATCAAATTGTATTCATGCAAGAAGGACAAGACGAGGCTGATGTACTTCCCGTAATCTATGGATTGGACTACAATGCGGCATTAAGAGATTTCATGGGTAGCCCCTCGCACAATGAAGACATGAAGAAAAAAGGCGACGAGTATCTTGCATACTGCTCAATGGGATTGAAAGAAGAAGCAAATTCAATCATTGGTGAACTTGAAAGTTCATTAGGTAAAAATCATGAATATGTAAAGGAACTCCAAGAGAAAGCCAAAGCATATGAGATACATTGACAAATACAGAATGCATTCTGCCGCTCACGCTATCAATGTCAAATTCTTGAAGGATTGTTATGCTGATGACATTCATACGCCATTGCCATCTCCAGCAAGTTCAAAAAGTTCTTATGAGGATTTTAAGAAGCCCAAATACAGAGATAGCGTTAGCGGATGGAAGAACTTGCTGCTTGAGGAACAGAAATCAGAAGGACATCCTAGATGTTGTTATTGTATGCGTAGGCTTAATCCGACTGCAAGCAAGATAAACTATGAACACATAATACCACGTTCGCTTTCTGGTGCAGAAGGACAGGAACAATATGCCTATTACTCTTCTCATGCGCCAGCGTTGCATGATCATGTTATAATGGCAGATGAATTTGAAAAAAAGTCATTTGCCTCCACCAATGATATTGAAGGAGAGGATAAGATGCCCCATATAACAGCTTTGTCCAACCTTGTCGTAGCATGTAATGGCACAAGGGATACCTTTAATACTATAGGTTGTTGCTGCAATGGTAACAGAAAGGACAATAAGATATTACCCATCATGCTCATGGAACAAGCCTGCACAAAGGTGAAATATGATCAGAATGGTATTTTGTATATTTCATGCAATGATGGTACATTAAGCCAGATTATTGACGAACTGAATTCAGACACTTTTAAAGAAATCCGTTCTGTTTGGTATCATCTTAGCAGGGTTAGTAAAGATATATCCAATGCATTATCAATGCCAATGAAGGAACGCATAGAATGGTTCAAATCTGCATATTCCACAACAAACTTTGCCACACTAAAAACAGAAGTCAGAAGGTATTCTGGTTTTGGTGAGAAAGATAATGCAGACACTTATTGGAAATTACTTCTTGCATACGACTGGTTCTATTATTATCCAGGGTACGCAAAACAACGGGCAAAAGCATAATTAAATAAAGAATAGATATGAAACTGATAAATCACGTTCTCGACATACGCCGCTTGATTCAGCAGGCATTTGATAATCGTTTCTCTCGCATGGGACTTCGTAAGGAAACAGCCTTGCCTGTAGAGCAGATTCCAGCAGAGCACCAAGAGAAGCGTAGGAAACTGGATGAACTGATGAGCAGTCACCTGAGCGAGTTGGGTGACTATGAAGAGGCACGTCAGGCAGCTATCAACGAGTGTGTCTTTACGCTCTTCAACCGCATCGCTGCCATCAAGGTGATGGAGTCGAAGGAATTGTTTCCTGAGATTATCATCCGACGAAAGGAGAATTCAGGACGCTCCTTTGAGCATAATGTGTGGTTAGAGAACCACCCAAAGGAGCGCAATGCGGAACGTGAGGGACTGAAGCATTTCCTCAGCGACCAGTTCGACAATCTTGGTGAGCATATCCCTCTTTATCGCAAAGACTACCCATACGCATTGCTACCAACTGCCGATGAACTGAATGAGATCATTGAGCAGTTCAATGCCATAGAAGCGGATGCTGACTGTGGAGCTGATGTATGGAAGGGTGACGACATCCTTGGCTGGCTCTACGAGAACTTCAACGCTGTAGAGAAAGATGCATTGAAGCAGAGTGGCGAGAAGACAGAATATAATAAGGTGTCGCTTCAGAGTCAGGTCTATACGCCCCAATGGGTAGTGAAGTTCCTTGTTGACAATACGTTGGGTAAGGCATATATGGAGATGTTCCCCAATAGCCGTATCAAAGAGAAGTACCAGATAGCCAATATTCCTGACCATCAAGTGCGCCATCCCAAGGACTTGCGCCAGATGCGACTTCTCGACCCCGCCTGCGGTTCGGGCAACTTCCTGATTTATGCTTTCTCGCTCTTCTACGACTTGTATGTAGATCAGATGGAGAACTACGAGCGTGACTATAGCCGTCGTGATATTCCTAAGATGATTGTGGAGAACAACCTCTTCGGTGTTGACTTGGATGAGCGTGCAGCCCAAATCTCTCAGATAGCACTCTTCGTCAAGGCGCGAGAATTAGGTGGCCATCGCAGCCATTGGCCTGCATATACCAATGTGGTGAGCACACACTTCTTCCTGCCCCAGTATGAAGAATTGCAAGGCACATTTGAGATTCTTGGTTCATGGTCGCAAAAGCAGATTGAAGCCATTGAGCATATTTGGAATGATTTGTGCTCAGCCTATAAGTTTGGCTCATTGGTACGTGTGGAAGAGCGCCTGAACGAAATGATGCCAAACGATGTGAACCACTCTATGTTCAAGGAGTTTGAAATGGAGAGTCTCTTTGAATATAAGAACAATGTTATCACCCAACTCCGTAATAATGTAAACAAGTGGGGCGGTCAGGGAAGTAATGACTATACGTTGGCAAAGACCAATGATGCCATTTCTTTCCTCGACATTATTTCACATAAATATGATGTGGTGGTGGCCAATCCACCTTATACTGATAGTAGCGATTTCGGTACTGAACTGAAGGCGTTTATCGAGGAGAATTATCGTCGTCCCTTAAAGTTCAATACCAACCTTTATGCTTGTTTCATCAAGCGATGCTGTGAGTTAGCTGGGGA
>CAMWJL010000160.1 GCA_947174565.1 uncultured Prevotellaceae bacterium
GGACAGGTGTACTACTCTCAAAATCTGTTTTTTAATCATGCGGCTGTCAACCCCGTTTTCAGTTTTGTCTCCTCGTTTGAACATGGCGAGAAAGATTATTATCATTATAACTATTTTGAAGACGATGTTTGTGAATCGTTGATAAAAGATGTCTATACAACGGAAAGTGTTAATGTGGATACACTGCTGAATACTCAACGGCCCAATATTATTGTGATACTTTTGGAAAGTTGCGGAGCAGTCTTTACACAGTTGGGTGGCAATACAGATGTCATGCCGCACTTCAATCAAATTGCCTCTGAGGGTATCTGCTTTACCCATTGCTATGCTAACTCTTGGCGCACTGATCGAGGAACTGTCTGTACGTTGAGCGGTTGGCCATCGTTCCCCAGTGCATCGGTGATGAAGATGCCCGATAAGAGTCAGACCATGCCTTCAATTGCCAAAACACTGAAGCAAGAACATTACGATACCCACTATCTCTATGGTGGCGATATTAACTTTACCAATATGCGGGGCTATCTGGTGGCTACAGGATGGAATCGGTTGACAAGCATGAGTGACTATTCGGCAGATGAGCAAAAGACCTCCCAGTGGGGTGTGCATGACGATATCACCTTTGAGACACTTTATCAGATGGCTACAACAGCGCAGAATCCGTTCTTAATCGGCTATTCAACCCTCAGTAGTCATGAGCCGTGGACGGTGCCCGTCAGCCGTTTCGATGATAAGATTCTCAATGCGTTCTCCTATCTGGACCAATGTATAGGGAACTTTATTGAGCGAATGAAGGCTACGCCTGTATGGAATAATCTGCTGATTGTGCTGTTGGCTGATCATGGAATCCCCTATAAGGACCTTGATGAAACAAAGCCATTGCGCAACCTCATCCCTGTGGTGTGGACTGGTGGTGCCGTTAGGGAGCCTCGGAAGATTGATTATATCTGCAATCAGAGCGATATCGTCGCTACCCTACTGGGGCAGTTGGCGCTAAACCATAATGACTTTACTTTTAGTCGCGACGTGTTGAGTAGCACCTATCGTTATCCTACAGCCGTGCATAACTACAACAATGCTCAGTCGATGATCGACTCTACGGGCTTTATCCTCTATGATTTCGATGCTGATCAGTTTCTAAAGCAGGAAAGCGGAGATGCGGATCGGATGTTAAATATTAGTAAGGCGATCTTGCAAAAAACAACTGAAGACCTTAAACAACGATGATGAAAAAAAAGTATGATTATCTTGTCGTAGGTAGTGGACTCTATGGTGCCACTTTTGCTTATTTTGCTCGTCAGAATGGTAAACGCTGTCTTGTCATAGACAAACGCAACCATTTAGGAGGCAATATTTATTGCGAAAATCGCGAAGGGATCAACATCCATAAATATGGGGCACACATCTTTCATACTGACAATAGTTTGGTGTGGCATTTTGTCAATCGTTTTGTCACTTTCAATCGTTACACTAACTCTCCTATTGCTAATTATAAGGGGCGGCAGTATAACCTTCCCTTTAATATGAACACATTTTGTCAGATGTGGGGTGTGCTGACGCCAGATGAAGCGAAGGCAAAGATAGAAGAACAGCGGGCAGAAGCCTTAGCTATCATGAGAGAAGCGGGAGTTGACCGACCGCGCAATTTGGAGGAACAGGCTTTGTCGCTTATCGGAAAGGATATATATGAAATCCTTATCAAGGGCTATACGGAAAAACAATGGGGCAGGAAGTGTTCAGATCTTCCAGCTTTTATTATCAAGCGCCTGCCTGTTCGTTTTGTCCATGACAACAATTATTTCAACGATCAGTTCCAAGGTATTCCCATCGGTGGGTACAATAGGCTGATCAATGGGTTGTTGGAGGGGATTGAGACGAAGACGGATGCTGATTTTTTCGTGAATCGTTCTTATTGGGAATCGTTGGCGGAAAAGATTGTTTTTACGGGTAAGATCGATGAATATTACGATTATCGTTTTGGTAAGTTGGATTATCGCAGTCTGACTTTTGAGCACAAGACTCTCAATACACCAAACTATCAGGGAAATGCAGTCATGAATTATACCGATCGTGACGTTCCTTATACGCGTACCATTGAGCACAAGCATTTCGAGATGTTTGGATCGTCTGTTTACAATTGTCCGAAAACAGTTGTCACATGGGAGTATCCTGTAGAATGGACAGAAGGTAAAGAACCTTATTACACTGTCAATGACGAGCGAAATACAAATCTCTATAGCCAATATCAGCAACTGGCTCAACAAGAGAAAGATGTTCTTTTCGGGGGGCGTCTGGCTGAATATAAGTATTACGATATGGCACCTATCGTGGAAAAAGTTATGAAATTATGGGAAGTCATTTGATGGAGAAGTTCGTTTACTATATTATTTATGGTTTGGCTTATGTGCTTTCACTCTTGCCTTTCCGGGTTCTCTACTTCTTGTCAGATGGTTTGTACATTGTTGTTTACCATCTCGTTGGATATAGGCGTAAAATCGTAAGAAAGAATATCAGTTCTTCTTTCCCGGAAAAGAGTGAAACGGAATTGCATACTATTGAACGAGCGTTTTATCATTGGTTCTGCGACTACATATTTGAGACGATAAAGCTGCTTAGTATCAGTAATGAGAAACTATTAGAGCACATAGAATTTAGAGGTGTGGAACAGATGGAAGAAGCCTTTGATCGAGGACAGAATTGTGCAGCTATTCTTGGGCACTATTGCAACTGGGAATGGCTGTCGGCCACAGGGTTGGCTTTCCGCCGCTTTCCTCAGGCTGTGATGGGGCTCATCTATCATCCGTTGTATAATAAAGCTTTTGACCGTTTGCTCATCAATGTCCGTTCCTCGCAGGGAGGTGTTTGTATCCCTAAACAAGATATACTGCGTTATCTTGTTAATTATAAACGGGAAAAACGGAACTATCTGTTTGGTTACATCAGCGATCAGACGCCTCGTATGCATAACATCCACCTGTGGCTTACTTTTCTAAATCAAGATACGCCAGTTTTCACGGGAGGAGAACGCATTATGAAGAAAATGGATGATGCAGTTTTCTATGTAGATATGCAACGGCCTTATCGGGGACATTATATCTGTACTTTCAAACAGGTAGCGTCCCATGCCGCCACAGAGGCGGATAATGCCATTACTATCCGATTTTTCGAGATGCTTGAAACTACTATACGTCGGCAACCGGCTTTTTATCTCTGGACACACAATCGATGGAAGCACACCCATGCCGACTTCGACCGCGAATATATTATGGTAAACGGAAAAGCCATACTAAAGTATGAAGAGACTGATAAGAATTTATCCTGAATACGAGTATTTGCGCAGCTATCTCCAACAATTGCCAGAGATAATGGAGAACAGTGGCACCTATATTTACGGTGGAAGGCGTAATCTAATCAAGAGCTTTACGGCTCCTGACGGTACCGAACTGAACGTCAAACGTTTCCACCAGCCTGCGATACTTAATAATATCATCTATTCTACCGGTCTTCGTCAGCCTAAAGGACAACGGGCCTTTTTTTATCCGGAACGATTGTTGTCCAAAGGAATAGAGACACCGAAGGCTGTTGCTTATATAGAAGAGCGAGGCAACTTTGGATTGCTGGGGCAGAGTTATTTCATCAGCCTGCAGTGCCCTTACAGGCATCTGCTCTATGAGATGGGTGATGCCACGCCTGAGAACTACGAGCCTATGGCTATTGCATTGGCTCGATTTGCTGCCCACATGCATAACCAACAGGTGCTTCACCGTGACTTCTCTCCGGGAAATATCCTGTGGGAATTTCAACAATCCTATCAATTCTCTATTGTTGACATTAATCGTATGAGATTTGGGGAAGTCTCAATGG
>CAMWJL010000161.1 GCA_947174565.1 uncultured Prevotellaceae bacterium
AGGTATGACAATGCGAATAAACAATAATAGATTTGTCTGTATGTGAATCCGCCCTCTTGTCTTTGTGGCAAGGGGGCGGATGTCTTTTTTATGTGTATAGATACCTGCGGATGCTGCGCTTGGGGGTCTTCTCAAACTCTTGTTCCCGCACCTCGATGGCAGCGATGTTGGCAAAGGGAGGCAGGAGCGAGTTGATGTGCCGCTTGTAGGTGTCGAGCTGCTGCATGAGGGTCTCGCGGGTGAGTCCATGGCGTTCCAGTGCGGGGTCGCTGATATAGACGAGTGCAACGAGCTTCTCGCCATGCTGCACGACGACGCTTTCCTCAAAGAGTGTGTGGGTGGCTATCACGTCTTCAATCTCTTCGGGATAGACGTTCTGTCCGTTGGCTCCGAGCAGCATGGTTTTCTTTCTGCCTCGGATGAAGATGTTGCCTTGCTGGTCGATGATGCCGAGGTCGCCCGTGTGCAGCCAGCCTTCCTCGTCGATGGCTTCGAGCGTTTCCTGCTCGTTCTTGTAGTAGCCGAGCATGACGTTCGCCCCCTTGGCAAGGATTTCGCCCGGCGTGTGCTGTGGGTCGGGCGAGTCGATGCGCACTTGCATGCGTGGCACGGCTTTGCCGCAGGAGCCTTTGGCAAAGAGGTGCCAGTCTTCGTAGCCGAGGATGGGTCCGCATTCGGTCATGCCGTAGCCGACGGTGTAGGGGAAGTGTATCTGATGGAGGAAGTCCTCCACTTCCTTGTTGAAGGCGGCACCGCCGATGACGCACTCGTAGAAGTTTCCGCCCAGTGCGGCATAGAGCTTGTTGCGTATCTGCCGATAGACCACCTTGCGGAGAATCGGGATGGCGGTGAGGGCGCGGATGTGGCGTGTGCGCAGGATGGGGAAGATTTGCTTCTGTACAATCTTCTCCAAGATGAGCGGCACGACGATGACCACCACGGGGCGGATGTCGTTGAATGCCTTGATGACGATGTGTGGCGAGGGTGTCTTGGTGAGGAAGTGGACGTGGCAGCCGATGAGGAACTCGAAGAAGAAATCGAAGGCGAAGCCGTACATGTGTGCCATCGGGAGGATGGCAAGCGTGCGGTCGCCCGGACCGAAATCGAGCACCTCGTCGGCGAAGTGCATGTTGGACCACACAGAGCGGTAGGGGAGCATCACTCCCTTGCTGCGCCCCGTGGAGCCGCTGGTGTAGCTGAGCAGGGCGAGGTCGTCGGGACGCTCGCGGAAGTAGTGTACATCGGCTGGCTGGAGGTCGGTGAATGCCGTCGTGTCGATGGCAAGCGGCTCGTCGCGCATGGTGAAGTCGGCAATGTTGAGGATGCGTGCCTGAAGCCCGTCAGCATATTTCTGTCCGCAGATGATGAGTTGGGCGTCGGAGTGGTGGTAGATGTTCTGAATCTGCTCGATGCTGAACTCCGAGAGGATGGGCACCACGACGGCACCGTAGCTGAAGGCGGCATGGAAGGCGATGGCCCAGTGGGCATGGTTCTTGTCGCACAGGGCTATCTTTTGCCCGGGTTCGATGCCCAACTGGCGGAACAGCTGGTGCAGCCGCGCTATCATCTTCGCCACGTCGCCATAGGTGAAGTCCTCGCCTGTGCCATAGTTGGTGTAGGCAATGCGTGTCCAATACTTCTTGATGGCTTGTTCCATCATGTCCAAGACAGAAGTGTCGGTTGGTCCGAATAGTCTTGATTTTGCTTTAGCCAAAACGCTGTGTCTTTTGTGGGGTTCAGTCCATGTGGAACATCTCGGGCAGTGGGATGGACACGGGGCTGTTGTCAGGGTTGGTCTCCATGATGTCAGCCATGTATGCCCACCACTTTTGGCAAATCTCCGTGCCGCCCAAGTCTTGGCTGCCGCCTTCGCCCTCCAGCTCTTGGTAGGCGAAGAGTGTGTTGGTGTCCTCGTCCAGATAGATGCTGTAGTTGCGCACGCCGCTCTCAGTCAGCAGTGCCTTCAGCTCGGGAAACAGGTTGGCGTGGCGACGCTTGTACTCTTCCTTGCATCCTGGTTTCAGGAACATCTTGAATGCTTCTCTTTTCATCAGGTTCGTCTTGTTTATGGGTGTTCGCGTAAGGTTAGAGAATCTGCAAGTCGCCGATGTCGGTGGGTTGCTGAGGCTTCTTGACTGGTTTTGCCTGACGCATCATCAGCTTCTCGTTCTTCCGCAGGTTGTTCTCAGCCTCCAGACGGGCAATGCGTGCTTCGAGCTTTTGGATGGTGAGTTCCATGCGGACGATGCGCGCCTCCATGTTCTCATCCACGTCGTCCTCTGCCTCCGACGGGGCTGCGGTCTTCGACTGGAGATACTCCTTGCCATTGAGGCTGGCAGGTTCGGTCCTCTTTCGGTCGTCTTTTCCGCTGTTGGCGGATGCCTCCGCAGGGCTTCCCTCCTCTTTCTGTGGGTGGGCAGGTGCGAGGGGCTTCTTCTTCTCCTCAATGACCACCACCTCGTTCTGCGGCACAGGCACGTCGAATCCGTCCTCGTCCTCTACTAACACAATGCCTCCAGGGCGGAATCCAGTGATTTTGCCTCCGCCCACATCGTTTAAGAATCTTACTTGGTCACCTATGTTCATTGGGTTGCTGTTGTTTGTTGATGATGCAAATATAGGAAAAATGCCCGTAGAATAAAAGAAATCGCTGAACTTTGTGAGAAAAATCCTCTTTCGCGACGTGCCCTTTGTGTCGTTTCGCTCGCTGTCAATCGTGGTGTACTTCCACAGCCTCTAAATCGGAGTCCCCGACATCGGTCGGTCGGAGTCGGGGACTCCGATTGGTCGATGTCGGGGACATCGATTTTGGAGGGTTTTCAGAGGGGATTTGCTCGGTGGCTTTTATTGGCTCTTTTGCTGCCCCCGTTCGGGACAAAGCGAGTCAGGCGCAGGGCATGATGTTTGGCTTTGTCTTCGCCTCGACCTGCTTATATTATATATAATGTATAGGTCGCTCTTGCGGCATCAGACGGAGGAGCGGAAGGCGCATGAAGAGGCGGCAATGTGGACTCTGAACGTGGCAGACTTGGGCAGGGAGGTGGCGTGAAACTGGCGTTGTGTGGTCGCAAAGGTAAAAAAATGCCCTAAAGTTTTGTGGTCTAATAATTTTGCCGTAATTTTGCCGACCGTTGGGAAAATCCCGACACATTTTGTTCTATCATTTATCAACATTTTTCTAAAAAAGAATTGTAATGATTATTGTACCTGTAAAAGAAGGTGAGAACATTGAGAGAGCTCTCAAGAAGTTCAAGAGAAAGGCCGAAAAGACTGGCATTATCAAGGAGGTTCGCAGCCGCAAGCAGTTCAACAAGCCATCTGTTGTGAAGCGCGAGAAGATGCAGCACGCCATCTATGTGAACAAGCTCCACCAGGAAGAGGATTAAACCCGATTCCACGGCCTGAACTCCCGAGAAATCGGGAAAAAGAAAAAGATTAACAAAGTTTTCAGTCGAAAATTTTTGCTGTTTCACAAAAATGCCATAAATTAGTCGCAGAAAACGATGAAACATGGAATTGTGGACTGATTCTTTCTTGGAATATCTGGCGGCAGAACGAAACTATTCGTCGGCAACCATCGAATCTTATGCGAAAGATTTGGCAATGTTCCAAGACTTCATGGAGGGGCTGAATCCAGAAGCCTCATGGACAACCGTTCAGTCGGACGACGTGAGGGAATGGGTGATATACCTGCTGGATGAACAACGCCTCGCCGCCTCGTCGGTCAACCGCAAGCTGAGCGCATTGCGTACCTTATACAGGTATCTGCGCAGAGTGGAACGTGTTGGCACGAATCCGATGGAGAAAGTGACAGCACCCAAG
>CAMWJL010000162.1 GCA_947174565.1 uncultured Prevotellaceae bacterium
CGGCGGCAGCGTCAGATGTTTATTAGATACAGGTTTTTTGTCTTTGATATTTTCTAAGTAGAGTAGACGTAGAGTCGAGGTGTTGGGAATTGCTTTAAAATAGAGGTCTTTGATATTGCCTTTGAAAATGCCGACTTCATCTATGCGTTGGGAATTGCTTTCAAAAAGAGGTCTTTGATATTCGATTTCAACGATTCCGCGCATAAAATTAGTTGGGAATTGCTTTCAAAAAAAGGTCTTTGATATTAAATCCTATCAAGAGGTTCGCATAAGGAACAACGTTATGTATGAAAAAGGGGAATCTTGTGAAGATTCCCCTTTTCTGTTTCTATGGACAGAAACAACTAATAAAGTTGAAATGTATCATTCTCCCCCGCACATTTTGTAATGCTAAAATCCAATCTTTCAATCAAATACGTGAATTGGGTTGCAGAAACAGCAATCTCGTCATTCGTGGCAATATCATGCCGCTGCAAGTAAATCTTTGCTCCTGATGTATAATTGAATTTCTTTATAATAAAGAGTCTTTGTAGTAATTCTTTGTAAGACAAACTATGCAATTCATCTGGTGTATTTTCCCATTTAAGCACATACGTTCCCACTTTGACAATTGCTTGTATCGCATTTCCTTGAAACATTCTATATTGTGGATGATTCATTATTATCTTGTTAATCCTGTTTTTGACGGATACACCTGCTGCATTTTCGTGCTCTTTGTGGAGTATTTGTGACATTTCATAGAAACTGACCATACGAAAGTTTGACCATGTTCCATTTGCCTTTCTTCCATATAGCAAACACATATAGTTCCCACCATTGATTGCTAAAATAGAAGATTTATGTGCTCTGTCTTTTATATGGATAAGTTGCTTTTTTGAAGACGAAGTATGTGTCCGAACTTTCAGTGCCTTTTCGTAAGTCAAAAAGCCCCTACCTGCTTTTACCCTGACGCGAACATGACGAATCGGACATAACCTCTTGCCTGATTTAGATTGTACGACAGGATTCCCTTTCTTGTCCAACATCCAAAAATCACCTTCCATCGCTTTCTTAAAAGACAGACCTTCTTTCATACGTTTTTCAACAGTCTTCTTGATAGATTCACGTACACAACGGTCGATAATTGTCTCTAAATCTTCCTTCTTTTTGAAATGCTCCTTCAAAACAACACGAACGACCATCATGATTCCGCTATTCCCCGATTTATTTTTATTGTTATCGGAATCCTTTTTGCCTCTTTTTTTCCCGTCAGCCATAACAGGAAGAATAACAGCACCATAAAAAGTGTCATTATGAAGCTGTCCTCTTATGCAATCTCCCGTTTTCACAACGGTGATAATCTCGCCATTTCTCTTGAGTACACCTTTTCTTTTCGCAGGAGTAAGTGCTTGGTCTCTGTCCGCATGGTTGACGAGTGTTATTTCTCGGATGTTTTGTGCCAATTCTGCAAGGTTTTTGTCCGATGACTTCTTCGTTTTTCTTCCATACAGGCAAAGATTCTTCTCTTCTTCCAGTTGCCACCGTTCGTTCTTTACATTTGTCTTTGCTTTCTCTCCTTCCTTTATTTGAAAAAACAGTTTCATCATTCTACAGCGTTGAGAAGAAAATGGAATGAATGTCAACACAGTTGCATCGACCGCGTGGTGGGTGTGGTTGCTTCTGTCTTTCTTTTCATCTTTTGCCTGAACTCCAAACATCTCTCGGAAGATGGCGTTTGTACAGCCGTATTGCATATCTACGCTGCTGAAACAGCTCTTCAGATAATGATATATGTATTTCGAGATGACACGAGTGTCAGACATCTGCTTATTGACGAAATCGGTCTTCACTTCCTTCATCAGGAACCGTCCGAGTTTAGAACTCCAATAGTTAAGCTCCATTTGCCACAGATGCCTTTGGACAATACAATAGTTCTTGCGGTCAGGGTCAGCAGCCCGTTTTGTTTCTTTCTTCCAAAACATGACACGCTCTTCAAGCAGTTCCACTCTGTTTTTCCACGGTTGCAGATTAGGCTCAACAACGTTTGTGTAGTTGGCTAATTGGGTCGGGAGCAAATTCTTTTTCACGTTTCTGTTGAAGTCGGCACTGGTGATGGTTTTGTTTTCAAGACTATCTTCCAATACAACACTGCGTGGAATGGTATGGTCGATGTCGTATTGGTTGTCCTTAAACAAATCCGATAATGGAATTATCTCCCCTGAATAGATGTCAACACAACTGTTTTTCAGCCATGAATGATAATTTTTCTTCTTTTCCTTGGTGTCTTTTATCGTGTCGTAGGCATTCTTCTCTTGACCTTCTCCCTCAAAATCACCCATTGCATACAGGGGGGATTGCTCTATCAAAAGCCGAACCTTTCTTACAGCGTCCTCTTCGTTCTTTGTTGTATATTCGCTGATTAGTTCCTTGAAAATGTTATTTTCGTTTTCCCGTCTCTTTTGGTACAAGTCAATGGCACGACGCATATTGGCATCGTTCAGTTCGCGTGGCACCTCTACAACGATAAGCGTATTCATTGCCGTCATATCTCGGAATATATCCAAGATTCCATTCATACGACGACGTAACAAATACAAAATTCGCAATGCGGAAGGATTGTTCAGCGCACTCCGTGCTGGTGAACAAAACTGGGGTCTCCCTTCCGCCTGCCGATTGGATGGATAGTATTCATTGGACGAAGGTGTGTATATCCATTGCACCTTTTGGGGGCGTTGGAGAGAGAATGCTTTACACAAATATTCTTCGATGGCTTCTGCATCAACTGGCATTTTATAATAATCTCGCTTGGGACTTTTGAAGAATTGTTGATACAATGCTCCCACATGCGACTTGATGTCATTCCGCTCTTTATCGGACATATCTTTCCATGTCGCCGTCCCTATGGCATCTTTTATCGTATTCTCTACATCACGCCAATCGGTATCTTCCAATTTGTATTCATAATCATGGGTTCTATGGTCGTCATCTTGTGACTTGTAATCAGCAATCAGGTGATTCGCTATTGCACGATACCGTTTGTTTTCTCTATTTATAGCAATAATGTTCCGTATGTCCTCTTCTATCTTCTTTCCGTGCTTTGCCCATTGTTCCTCTCCAATGATGTCTGGTATTTTCGCCAATAAAATTGCTTCATAATTATTGAAGCCACGGACAAGAAACCGGTTGATTCTTTGTAGGGCATATACGGAAAATTTGGCATAATCGCAGGAAGCGTTCTTGTACAATCGAATCATTTCTTTTTTCTGCTTCTCGTCGAACGGCATTTTCTTTTCCATAAACTCGTTCAAAGCCGTTTCATTTTCCATCGTTGTACAAATATGCCACAGGTCAATCGCGTCATAAGAAATGACATGAGGCTCTTTACCATCTTTGTTCTTGTTCCGTTTGCGGCTCTGTTCTATTTCTATGCGCCATGTTTCCCAATCGTCGCCAAGAATCTTTCTTAATCGTCCTATTGTGGGGCAACCGCTCAACGAATAATCATCCTTGAAATTGATGGTTTTGTCTTGTGCAGAAAGATGCTCCTGATCCGAAAAGCCCAGTTCTTTTTCTATCCATTTGCGAATGTCGCCAAAATCAATCGTTTTTGATACTTTCCCCGATATTTTATCATACAATTTTTGGCGTATCTCAAAAGGAAGTGTTTGCCACTCGCTATCTTGGGGAAGTCTTATTCTAATGTTGTTGATAAAACTCCACACACGATACTTTTCAAATTCGGGATGGCTGACTTGGCATCTTTTCTTGCGTGGTTCTAATGTACAG
>CAMWJL010000163.1 GCA_947174565.1 uncultured Prevotellaceae bacterium
GAATCACTCTCTTCAGCAGAAGTGTCACAAGACAGACCGCCAATTGTGTTCCGTCCCGAACAGCGTGAAGCCATAGAAAAGACCAAGAAGCAATTCAAGAAAGGCAATCAGATGCTTTGGAATGCCAAGATGCGTTTCGGCAAAACGCTGTCGGCATTGCAGGTGGTGAAGGACATGGATTTCAGCCGCACTTTGATTCTCACCCATCGCCCCGTGGTAGATAGCGGCTGGTTCGAGGATTTCGGCAAGATATTCTATAACAGCCCTGATTTCGCATACGGTTCCAAGAATAACGGAGCGAGCCATACCTCATTGGAAATGAGAACGAAACAGGGCAGATGCAAGTATGTGTATTTCGCTTCGATGCAGGACTTGCGTGGTTCTGAACTCGTCGGTGGCAACTTTGACAAGAACGATGAAGTGTTTGCCACCGCATGGGACTGCATCATCGTGGACGAGGCGCACGAGGGGACACAGACGGAACTGGGCAAGGCCGTCATGCAGGAACTGACAAAAGCCGACACCAAGATATTGCGACTTTCAGGCACTCCCTTCAATCTGTTAGACGACTTCAAGAAGGATGAGATTTACACATGGGACTATGTGATGGAACAACGGGCAAAGGCTTCGTGGGATTTGATACATTTCGGAGACCCTAACCCATACGCCTCACTGCCCACGATGAACATCTACACATACGACCTCGGACGCTTGCTCCATGAGTTCGTGGATGAAGATGTGGCTTTCAACTTCCGCGAGTTTTTCCGTGTTGATGAGGCTGGGAGCTTTATCCACGAGAAAGATGTAAAGGCGTTTTTGAATCTTATTACCAAAGAAAACAAGGACAGTTGCTATCCCTTTGCCAACGATGACTACCGCAATATATTCCGCCATACCCTGTGGATGCTGCCGGGCGTGAAAGAGGCTCGCGCATTAAGCGTCATGCTACAATCACATCCTGTGTTTCAGCATTTTAAGGTAGTGAACGTGGCAGGAGACGGTGACGAGGACGAAGAGAACAAGGATGCGCTTGCCGCAGTAGAGGAAGCCATCGGCAAAGACCCT
Source organism: uncultured Prevotellaceae bacterium (assembly GCA_947174565.1). Taxonomy (GTDB): domain Bacteria; phylum Bacteroidota; class Bacteroidia; order Bacteroidales; family Bacteroidaceae; genus Minthosoma. Next base: position 1,066 of record CAMWJL010000163.1, read on the forward strand.
GATGCCACACGAACCATCACCCTGTCTTGCGGACGATTGACCACGGGGGTCAGTGTCAAGGCATGGACGGGCGTATTCATGTTGTCAGGCTCGTACAACACCGCCGCATCAAGTTATATGCAGACCATCTTCCGTGTGCAGACACCTGCCACCATCAACGGACGGGTGAAGGAACAGTGCTATGTGTTCGACTTCGCACCGGACAGGACACTGAAAGTCATTGCCGAAACTGCGAAAATCTCAGCCAAAGCTGGAAAGACAAGCGGCAACGACCGCAAAACCATGGGCGAGTTCCTGAACTTCAGCCCGATAATCTCCATCGAAGGCTCCAAGATGAACAAGTTCGACGTGCCCAAGATGTTGGAGCAACTCAAGCGTGTCTATGTGGAAAAGGTTGTCCGCAACGGTTTTGAGGACAGGAGCTTGTACAATGACGAGTTGATGAAACTGAATGATTTGGAGTTGCAGGAGTTTGACGACCTGAAAAAGATTATCGGTCAGACCAAGGCCATGCCCAAGACCAATCAGGTAGATATCAACAATCAGGGGCTGACCGATGAACAATACGAGGAACTTGAAGACCTTGAAAAGAAATCCAAGAAGAGGGGTAAGGACAAGCAGCCCTTGACGGAAGAGGAGAAGAAACGGCTCGAAGAACTGAAAAAGAAAAGGGAGAATCGTGAAGCAGCCATTTCCATTCTTCGGGGTATCTCCATCCGTATGCCCTTGCTGATTTATGGCGCAGAGTTACAAGATGAATCTCAGGAGATAACGATTGACAACTTCACTTCGCTCATAGACCCTCAGTCGTGGGAGGAGTTCATGCCGAGAGGTGTGACCAAGCAGAAGTTCAACAGCATCAAGAAATACTACGACCCGGAGATATTCTGTGCGGCAGGCAAGCGCATCCGCGCTATGGCTCGTGCTGCGGACAAGTTGAGTGTGGAGGAGCGTATTGAACGCATCACTGATATTTTCAGCACGTTCCGTAATCCCGATAAGGAAACGGTGCTTACCCCGTGGCGGGTGGTGAATATGCACCTCGGTGATTGTTTGGGTGGATATAACTTCTTTGAAAAAGGATATGAAACCACGTTGTCCGAACCTCGCTTCATTGACCATGGCGAAGTGACTGCCAATGTGTTTACTCCTGATTCCCGAATCCTTGAAATCAACTCAAAGTCCGGCCTATATCCACTTTACATGGCATACAGCATTTACCGCGCAAGGGTGAAGAACTCTTTGTTTTCGGTGTCAAGCATTGAGGATGAACAGCGTATATGGGACAAGGTAGTGGCAGAAAACATCTTCGTCATCTGCAAGACACCAATGGCAAAAGCCATCACCCGCCGTACACTTCTTGGCTTCCGCAAGGGAAAGACCAATATGTGGGCACCGGAAGACCTAATCAACAAAATTAAAAACCAGCCCGAACTCTTTATCAAGAAAATGGGCAACTTAGTAGGAATGAACGTGAAAATAAATGCAATAGTAGGGAATCCACCATATCAAGAAATGGATGGAGGAGGTACAGGATCGAGTGCTATGCCAGTTTATAATTCATTCGTTTCTATGACCAAAACACTTAAGCCCCATTACACAAGTATGATTATGCCTGCCAAGTGGTATAGTGGGGGGCGTGGTTTAGATGATTTTAGACAAAATATGCTAAACGACACTCGTATAAGTGTGCTTGTTGATTTTCAAGACTCGCGTGATGTATTTCCAACAGTCGATATAGCAGGCGGTATTTGTTATTTCCTTTGGGATAGCAATGCTAAAGACATGTGTCAAATAATTAGTGTATCAAAAGGAATCAGAACCATCAATAGGCGGTTTCTTAATTCATTTGACACTTTCATACGTGATCCAAAAACTATAGAAATAATAAAGAAAGCAATACCTCAAACTTCATCTCCATCCTTATCCCAAAAGGTTTTCTCAAGCAAACCTTTTGGGATAAGGAGTTTCGACAAAGGTTTCTCGGCTTCGCCAAGGCGAAATATTTGACTTTTCGGATCTGATGGTATATCTTACCTCTCTGAATCTGAAGTTCCTCAAAACTTAGAGTTAGCTCCAAAATGGAAAGTTATAATGTCAAAAGCATCTGCTGAACATGCAGGACAAACCGATAAAGAGGGGCGTAAACGTATTGTTTCAAGACTTGAAGTGTTAGAGCCTGGCACAATATGTACGGAATCTTATCTTTTACTTGATGTGTTTGACACTCAAACTGAAGCCGAAAACATGAAAAAATACATGCGTACACAGTTTGTACGGTTTCTCATATCTTCCATATTGTTTACACAAAATATTGTTCGTGATAAGTTTCGTTTCGTGCCAATCCAAAACTTTACGGAGAATAGCGACATTAATTGGAACAAAAGCATCAAGGAAATTGATGAACAACTCTACGCTAAATATCATCTATCAGAAGAAGAAATCGCCTTCATCGAATCAATGATAAAACCAATGTAATCTTTAAGCACAATACTTGCATTTATGACTACTGGAG
>CAMWJL010000164.1 GCA_947174565.1 uncultured Prevotellaceae bacterium
GTTACATCTTCCATAACCGATATGGGGAGCGCATCACCACACGAGGTATCGCTATTCAGTTGAAACATTTTGCTGACAAGTATGGTTTGAATCGTGAAGTAGTCTATCCGCACTCGTTCCGTCATCGCTTTGCCAAGAACTTCCTTGACAAGTTCAATGACATTGCATTGCTTGCAGACTTGATGGGGCACGAAAGCATTGAGACGACGCGAATCTATCTGCGTCGCACAGCGACAGAACAACGACAGATAGTTGATAAAGTCGTAACGTGGTAAGTGGAGATCCATAGGGGCGCATTTCTACGCCTCTATGGATTCTTGTATTCTATCGAGCACGGTGAATAATTCTTCAATCATGGAAACTATTCTTGTCTGCTCTTGGTATGGAGGTAAGAAAAAGTATGTCTCTTCAACTATTTTTGTTGCAACTCGTTGTTGGCCGACTACTCCATTAAATGTACCTATGCAATTTGATATGAAATGTTGGGACTTAAAGAAGTATAAGCCAAATAGCGGATAAACAATATCTGAACGGAACACATTTAATTCTGTAGTCCCGGCTCCAATTCCATTAGGTAGGTTCTGAAACACAACTGACTTTCGATTTTCAAGACATGGTGAAATTTTAGCTACGGCAATGTCGTCATTCTTGAAATGTGTATATCCGCGCTTAATGTCGTTCCATGTTTTTGTTTCATAGCTGAAGGCATTATTATATTGGTCACAAATACTTGACATGGGAACAAACCCTGCATCAATATTATCTGAAGCATCTGTTTTAGGATTGATTTGAAACACATCTCCGACTCTACAAATGAGCCAATTTGACGGCACACTTGTGTAATGCGCGTTATCACAAGGAGTAAACTTAGGATTAATGCGTTTCAAAAGCTCTATTGCAGGCTCATCATTTGGGTCTTGTGAAATGAGTTCTCCATGAATGGCGAGGTCAAGAATCTTGGATTTGACCTGTGCAATTAAATATTGCAAATCCTCTTTGGTAGATTCCAAAGTGTCAATCAAAGCAAGCCATTTGTTTACGGCTGCAACTATGCGCTGCTGCTCCTTTTGTGGTGGCAGTGGAAACTGCATATTATCTAATATGCCTATGTATAACTCTTTTTGGTTTGTAGAGCCTGCAAGATTATCTTCGATGTATGTTTGCCCATAATCTGAAGATAGAAAGGCCAGCACGAACTTTGATTCTAATGCTTCAAATGTTCGGACGACAGATACATGAGAATCAGGAACAACAAAAGGATAATTACCAAGAACATCACTATGAAATAATCTTGTTCTCCCTACAGTTCCCGTCCCTGTTGAATTTACAAGGATGTCACCATCAATTAATTTGTATTCCTCACTCCACTTACTAATGGTATCAGGGTCTAAAAAGCGTGCTTTCTCTAGTGAAATATCCCCATCATACAAATTACATTTTTGGGCAAATACAGGATATTTCCTTTCCTCTGAATACTTCGGAGATTTTCCACGAGAAAGAAAAGAACAGAGTTCGCCTAATGAAACCCACTCCCATTCCGCAGGCACATCAAAAGGTATTTGGTCGGGATAATGGGGCGTATCGGAACCCTATTCACCACGAAAATTACAAAGATTTACTGACAGACATTAGAAGCTCCAGGATGTAGAGATTTTCAATTAGTACTTCAGCCAATGAAGGAGCATTTGCATAATACTCCAAAGGGAATACAGAGACGTGGCATAAGAAATACCAGCCCACCACCAGAACACCTTTGGCGACATATACACTCCTTTGCCAGACTTTATGAATGAGCGTAATTCTTCATACTGATTTCGTATTTGCTGCAACAGCATACTTCTATGGCTGGAGAGAAGTGTGGTCTCTGCTTTAATCAGTTCCTCTCTTGCAGATATGATGGCATTCTTGCACTCATCTGTCATTTCGACCTTGAGCACAGTTGACTCAGCGCGGGTTACAGCGCGACTGAAAGCGTAAACAGCCATGTCCATACTATCTGTGGCTGCATTCATCGCAGTCACCATGTCTGTGCCATCGTTACCTGCTTTCTCAACTTTTGAAACGCAGTCCTGTAAGTTATTAGCGGCTTGTTTGAGAAGTTGTAGTTCTTCGCTAAGGAAATTCTTCTCTTCCTTGATTTCTTCCTGTTTGTTGATTTCCTCAACAAGATTATCATACTTGTTTTTCATAATGATTTGTGTTTAATGTCCATATCTTTTGCTTCTCTTGATAGGCTTACATAGCCACTTGGCGTGTTGAGCACAGCGTCTCGCCCTTTCACGCTCATCCTCATCTTCGTTCTTGCCCCAATTGGAGGAAGTGCCACCGCCACCACAAGATTCTGATACGTTGGTGGCGGCATCAACATAGTTCATGAACAGCAGCATGGCCACATTCAAAACATTCTCACGGCTCACAGATTCGTCTGGTGTGCCGATGGTTTCATCCATAGTCTTGTATGCCTCCAGAGGCATTCTGATAGTATAATCCTTGCCGTTAACAGAGAGCAACTTGGTGAATGCTGATGGCAATTCTGGTTTGGTTTGGAGTGCGTTCGGACGCTCTGTATAGCGCTCTGTGACTGGCTTCCTTGCAGTAGTCTGGGAGGTGACCACGGTAGAACTGGGTTTCACAACACTTGGAGCGATCGGGTGAAATTTCTTCCATGTGGCTTCAAGTTTGGTGGCGGTCAAGTTACGACCTTTGCCCAATATGGATGACTTGAAACGGGAGTTGCCGCGAAGTACGGTGTACCCATGCAGCACATCTTGCTTGTCACGTTGCTCCTTGACCGTGTAGCCACGACTTTCAAGACCGCGTTTATAACTGTCCCAATCATATCTTGACATTCCGCGAAGGGTGTCATAACAGGCATCTGTTATTTCCTTCAGGTGAACATCGTGAATATCCTCGGGCAACTCCCATCCACGTTCAATATTGATGGCATGGGCAGCCTTAGTTGCACTTTTTCCGATGAAGGAGTCACTCATAAGGTTGCCGTCAAGGTCGATGCGGTTGATGAGGATGTGAAGGTGAGGGATGCCGGACTTCGCATCAAAGTGAAGACAGACGAATAACTGTGCTCTGTCCAAATTGAACTTTCCCTTTTCTTTCTTCTTGCCGTCTTTGGTTTGGACAGCCTTCTGAAACTCTTCAAGAAACCGCAGCGCATATTGATACCAGTCATTGAGCGTCCACCCCTTAGTCTCGTCCAGGGATGGGGAAATCTCCATCCGAAGGGTCGGCTGGGTGACTGGCTTTTGCCTGAATTTCGGTTCATACTTCTGGTGGATGGTTTCCATCGCTCCCCACATAGCGAGAGGAGTAAGCCCCTCGTCAAGGTTGCGTGTCAGTACAATGTCGGCACGGTTATGTTTAGTGGCATAGTTCGTCATGGCTGAGCCATGCGATATGGACTTTCCTTTTGCTATCATACCATCATCTTTTGAACATTCCTTCTATTTCAACCAATCTGCGAATAAGGCTGTTAACGCCTTCAATCCACTGCCGCATGAACTGCTCGTTGCGGAAGTACTTCTTACGCTGTTCCTGGGTAGTGCCGTGAAGGGCATTCTT
>CAMWJL010000165.1 GCA_947174565.1 uncultured Prevotellaceae bacterium
TTTTTTTCATTTTTCCCACATTACAGGCTCTTGACTGCCACACACTGGTAGGTCTCCATGTTTTCAATAATTTCTTCGTGGTTGTGGTTGGTGCTGCTCTCCACAAGGTCAAGCTCAACAAAGGTCTCTCCCTGCATACAGGTGAGTGCCTTGTGTATCTCCTCCAGCAGGTCGAACACTTTCAGGCTTGCTTCCCTGAACTCGCTGGCTGCCGCGCTGCTGCCTTGCCAGTCCGTCACCACATGAAGGTTCACCGTCGGTTCTGCACGGTACTCCACACCGTTCTGTATGGCATTCCAATGGATAGGACAGAACTCCACGAACACTGCAGGGCGCTCCCAGTTCTCTTCCTGCTCGATGAACTCCACGTTGTGGTTCCACAGGTCGATATGCTTAATCGCACACTCTGCGTGATCTGGCATTTCTTCGTCTGGCTCGATGTAAGCATATCCGTCAGCGGTTGCAATTATTCGTTGCAACCGCTGAATGATGGCTTTATATAGTTCTTTTCTCATTTTTCTTTGATTTCAAAATTGATTGCTTCTTCAAGGTACCCGTTCAGGTTTTCTTCAATGATGGCCCGTACTGCCTGCTCCACCTCCGGGCTGGTGCCGAGGAAGCGACGGCGCGGTATCTTGATGGATGTGCCGGCTTTCTTCAGTGCCATGAATTTCCAGAACTCAGCTTCGTCGCTCAACTGTACCGTGCGCTTGTCATTCCTCCGGCTGCCATCCTTTTTCCTGCCGAATGAGCCGGTCGCCTCATAGTATTTGTGCCAGAAGTATTTCTTCATTCTTTGTGTTACCACGATTTCTCCGCCTTCGTTATGGATGGCTGCGTATGGCTCGGTCGTGAAGAACGTGATGCTGTTTTCCGTCGTCCGGCTCTGGATGCTGCCCCTCAGCCTGCCGGTATCGACAAGAATGTGCCCGCCGGGACGCAGCGGACTTTTCCGACGCTGCCACGCCTCAGAGAAGAATGCCTCGCGCTCGAAGTTCTGGTCGAACTCGTCCGACATCTCGACCTGGATGTCCTTAAGGATTCTTCCGAAAATATGTCGGGTCTCTGACTTCATCTTCAGGGAATAAAAGTTCAGGGAACAAAAAGCCCTCTGCTGAAAGCTCCGTCCTGTCCTCTATCTCAGGACTGGACGATGCCTTCAGCAGATTGTAAAAGGTGCGCTCGCTCATGCCGTACTTCGGATATACATAACGCTTCCATATCTCACGGTTCGAGAGGCCGGTCCTTACGTAGGTGTCATATATCTGGTTGATGTCGGCAACGCGCTTGGCATAGCTTTTCCCTTTTCGCTTCTTGGTTCCCATGTTCTTATTTTAGTTTCACACCCCAGTGTCCTCTTTCTTTGGTTCCACATAGAATGTCTCGTCCTGAATGACCTGAATGCCACACTCGGCCATAGCGGACTTCAAGGCGACTTCCTCCGGCTTTGTGCTGTCACTGCATTCCATCCTGACATTGCCGTCACGGTCGGCAAGCAGTTTGTCCTTGGCTATCTCCTCACTCGTGCGGATGTAGCCAGGAAGGAACTTCTTCACCAATGTCTTCGCACTCTCCCATGTAAAGCCTTTCAGGGTTTTCAGCTTCGGGGTTCCCGTGCGGAAGCCGATAGTGCCATGCGCCATGTCGAGGCTCTTCTTCTTGGTGAACAGTTCCGCCTGGTTCTCGGTGGCGAAACTCTGCAGCGTGTCAAACGCCGCATCTTTTTCTGTAGTCAATGCCGACAGCCTGTCAGCATATTTCTCACGGATCTTGGCGCACTGCAGTTCTATCTCCGCATTGATTTTCTGAATCTGTGCGTCACTCTTCGCATAGGTTGCGAATGCCTCATCAGCGGCCTCACGGGTCACGCCGGTGATAATGGTCTTCTTTTGTCTTGCCATTGTCTTTTCTTTTTGATTGTTATTATTAGGGTGAATTGAATGCCTAAGCCTGACCCATGACGGCCAGTGGTATGGTCATCATTGTTGTCTCACGTTCTGTCTGTTGCGATGGTATCGCAATCTCCTTTGTCCTGGCTGGTTTCAGCCCGTCCTTGTGCATAATGGCACGCAGCTTCACCTGCAGCGCCTCAAGGTCTTTCATTCCTAACCGGGCGAACACCTTGCCTGCAATCCTCGGGTTCCGGCAGAAGTCATTGACACGCGCCCAGTCGGTGGTGTCAATGCCCGCCTTCTGCATCAGCTTCAGGCACAGGCTGCGCTTCTGCCTCAGTTGCTCCTTCCAGCCCGTGCGTTCCTCCAAAGAGGCGCACAGGGCATCATACTCCTTGCTTGTCATTTCCTTCAGACTGGTAGTACGCCCGTCCGTGAAACTCGACACGAGGGCTTCCTTCATATCCTCGCGGTCACCGCCTGGAAGACGGTTAAAGGAGGCATAGAAGCGGTGGTAGTTGCGTATTGTCGTACTCATGGCATCGGGGCGATAAAGCGTTTCAAATTTTTGCTGGCGATGTCCAGTCCTGTCTCGTAGCCCCTTAGCAAACCGATAAGGACTCCAGCTATTAAACCAGCTGCAATGCCCAGCACAGGGGCAAAGATTACAACTGTCCAAAACAGCGGATTCCACCATTTGGGAGCAAACAGTTTTTGATTTTTGATGTCCGTTCTCATAATTCCACTTGATTAAAATTAAACTTGATTCCCATTTTCGCAGCCCGTGCCTCCATCCTGATGGAGCGTCGGGTCTCACCTGTGACTGTTGCCTCATTAGAGGCTCTGCCTATCTCATATCCATGTTTCCGCAAGTTGTTACGGAGAGTTATTTTCTCTCTCGGACACTGGATGACGCGGAGGCATGTCTGCTGATTCAGACCAAATATCACACGACGGCGCTCTTTTTTGAAAGTCTCCTTGCGGCTCTCTCCAATGCGACGGTGCATGTCTGCAAAGGCTTCGGCGCTCATGCGGTCTTTGTTGCTCTCACCAGCCCTGAAACGCGTCGCCTTCCCGTAGATGAGCAGGTTCCTGCAGCCGGCATTGCCACCCGTCGCACGGTTGGCTCTGGCTCCGTGTTCACTGGCGTTGCGCTGCATGGCTGCCATGAACTCCTTTGTCTTCCACAGCCCCAGTTCCCTCGCCATACGGGTAATGTTGCGGAGAGACGTACCCAGCTGCCCGGCAAGCTCCTGGTTCTTCGTGTGGTCGAAGTTTGCCACAAACCACTCGCGCTGTTCCTGTGTCAGGTCTTTCGCAGTCATGCTTGCTTCCTTTCTTTTGATAGTCTGTAACGCTCCTTCAATACCACCTTATAGCTGCAACTTCTGCAGCACTCACCTTCAGCTTTTACAGGATACGGATTGTTGCCCGTACCGTAAAAGGTCTTGCCACAGATGCAGCACTTGTGTTCCTTGTTGTGTACGTCGTCTTCCTCAAACAGAGGCTTCAGTCCGCAGGAGGTGGCCACGTCCAGTTCCAACTTCGCACCCTTGCTCACCCACCAGCCTTTCAGCATGTAGATGTACTGACACTCCAGTAGCATACCGA
>CAMWJL010000166.1 GCA_947174565.1 uncultured Prevotellaceae bacterium
AGTGAGTCCCCCGCACGGAATCTTTCCGTGCGGGGGACTCACTGCGTTATGTATGGGCATGGGTATAGTTGTATATGTACGGATGTGCATGTGCATGGGGACGGGCAGCGGCTGTTTCCTGTGTGGCGGGGGGGAGAATCTTTCCGTGCGGGGGACTCACTGCGTCTGTATAGGTATATATGTATGTGCAGTGGCTATGGGTGCATGCAGGGCATGTGCATGTAAGGGAGTCCCCTGGGCGGAATATGCATGCGTATATTAAACGATGGCGGAAGGTCGGATGCTTTTATTGTATTGTGCATGAGTGTGTTCGCTGGCTTTCTTCTTATGGGGACTTTCCCCCCTCTTTATTGATTTAGCAGCACTATTGCCCTTTCGGCAATATCCTCATCAATGCCGTTGTAAGGATTGACGACAAGCAATCGAGGTAATTGATGCTCATTGAAATTGTTTCCATCAAGGTCATCAATGATAACATATTGGCATTCGACATCACATTCATTCAACCATGCATCAATCTCATCCCCACGATTCCTTCTCACTGCAGGTGTTGGTGTCACATCCGTTACGAAACCTGGCAAACCCCTATATTTCCACATATCACAAAAGTCTTTGTAAGTCATGAAGTGCTTCCAGGAAGAAGAAATGACTATGTCTGCATTTGTCTCGTCTGTGATTTTCTTTAGATTCCGAATACAATTAGGGTCGAAAGCTGTTCCGAAAGAATCGTTTCCTGACAATCCTTTCTTGCTAAGGACATGATTATAATATGCTGTGTTCATCACACCGTCAAAATCTAAGAAAATAATCTTCATATTCTTTTGTCTGAGTTTTGTAAAACAAACGTTTTCTCTATTCAATGCAAGAAAAGTTTCTCCTATTATCTTTTAAGTAAATAGGTCTAAATCTCTTGGAAGGCATAATCAGCTGATGTCAAGACGGGCGTTGTGTGTAGGTGATGACCTCGTCGCATGGGCCATAATGCAGGTGTATGCCAAGAAAGTGGTTGAGGTCATAGTCGTTGTCGGCGCGGTAGATGATGGCGATGCTGTCAATCTGGTAGTCGTAGTCGAGGAAGCGGCGTTGGTGGCGGTATTGCCGGATGGCGTGCAGGAGGTGCTGCATCTTCTTGTCGCTGATGGCACTTTGAGGGGGGCCGAAACGGTCCGAACTTCGGGTCTTGACCTCGATGAAGTGGAGTTTGCCGTCCTTGCAGGCCACGATGTCCAGTTCGCATCCGTGGTGGAGGTTCCAGTTGTGGTCGAGTATCTGGTATCCGCAGCGTGAGAGGTACAGCGCGGCAATCTCTTCTCCTGTCCGTCCCAGCGCCTGCATCGCCGCATTTCTGTGCTGGCGTTGTTGAGCCTTCTCCTCCTGTTTCTGGTCGATTTGTTCCTGCGTGAGGTGGTAGCCATTGCTCAGCAGATAGACGATGTGGTACTGTTCCTTCAGACATCTGGCGATGACGTTGTACAATCTGCTGTTGTAGAAGTCCCTCACTTCGTCGATGACGCAGATGGTGCAGCCCTGCCTGATGCCGTTTGCGATGCGCTCCAGCCCTTTCTGGAAGTGCGGAGTCCTTGTGTTGCATCTGTAGAGGATGCCACCCTTGCCGTTTCCTGTTTCGGGCGGGAAGTGGCCGAAATGCTGGAAGAAGGGGATGTAGGCGATGTGATGCTGGCGGAGTGCTGCGTGCAGCTGTTTCTCAGGCGTGTTCTGCCCGATATGCTCATTGGAGAGGCTGCGGCAGTCGACAACGCAGTTGATACGATGTTGCAACAGCAGCGGAAGGAGGCTGCCGGCCTCAATCCACGGCGCTCCGTGCATGTAGATGCTGGGCTTCTGTTCCATCGGTTGCGGGCAGGGGGATGACTGGCGTTACAGCATCAGTTCAAACATCTTTCGGTATGCCGCCACTTTCTTGTCGAAGGCGAGGGGGTAGGCGCGCGAGGAAGACGGGAGGCGGTAGAGAACCAGCTGCTTCCCGTCTTTGTTGTATGTGCCGGGAATGGGGACGGAGGTGTTGACTTTGGGCATTTCAGGGATGCCGAGGGACGTGCAGATGGTGCCGGTCGCCTTCTCGCCGGTGGTGGCGATGGCTCGGCAGTGTGGCAGTTCTCTCAGCAGGGCAGGGATGTCGGTCGGCTCCACCACCTCGAGGAATTTGTCCGAGGCATTGTCCTTCAGGCGGCGGATGGCTGTGGATGTGTCGAAGAAGGCGATGCCCGCCTCTCGGCAGAACGCCACGATCTCGTCAACCTTGAAGCGTCTGGCTTGCCCGTCCACGAAGTGGAGTCGGTCTCCAAAGAAGATCTGCCCCTCGATGCGCCAGTGGTCGTTGATGAAGTTGGGATAGTAGAAGTCCATGCACCACCGCTTCCGCTGTGGCGGAAAGCTGCCGAGGAAGAGCACTTTGGCGTTCCCGGGCAGGAACGGGATGAGCGGGTGGTACTCCACCTCAGAGGTGCTTCGCGCGATGTTTTCGGTGTTCAGGTACGTCATCTTTGCTGCTTTATGCTTGCAAAGATATGCAAATTAGGCGGAAAAGCGTACCTTTGCAACATGAAAAATCTTTCTCTCCTGAAGAAATGGCTGGGAACGGATGAATGTGCGCTTTCACCACCTCCAAATCGATGTCCCCGACGTCGATTGACCGGTGTCCCCGACATCGACCGACCGACGTCGGGGACATCGATTTGGGGCTGTTGTATGCAATGATGAAGCCCGGGAGGATAGGTAAACAAGAAAAATGGCAATGATGAGAACCAATCCGTTTCGCACCTTCTTTTATTTCTCGAAGAGCGACCGCCGAGCCGTCGTCGCGGTGGGCTGCATCGTGGTGTTTGCCGTGGGAGTGATGATGGTGGTGGATGCGCTGAAAACAAACGGGCCAGAGGCGGTCAAGCATCCGGCAGGAAAGGACAGCGCCACGGTTGCCTCAGCAGAAGAGACTCCATCAGTTCCTCTTCATGTTTTCGACCCCAACACGGTCGATTCGCTCACGCTCATAGGCTTCGGCATTGAAGCGTGGAAGGTGAAGAACTTCCTCCGCTATCGCGCCGCAGGGAAGGGTTTCCGCTCGGCAGAAGATTTGGGCGACACCTACGGCTGGACAGCGGAGGATGTACAACGGCTTTCGCCCTATGTGAGCGTGGGAACCGCCTTTGCCAATCCAAAGCGGGACACAACGCCGCGTGACGGGAAGCGGAAGGGAGAGAGGGATTCAAAGCCCCTCAATGAACTCAAAAAGTTCCAAACCCTGACCGTGGTGGATGTGAATGAGGCGGACACGGCTTTGTTGCGCCGTATCCCTGGCATCGGCAGGAAGATAAGCGAGGCCATCGTCCGTTATCGCCATCGTCTGGGCGGCTTCCATTCGGTGGGGCAACTGGGGGAAATCCCCATCGTCTCGCCCGAACTGCTGGAGTGGTTCACCGTCGCCCCTCAGCCCTCCCTGCGGCAGATTAACCTCAACAAGGCTT
>CAMWJL010000167.1 GCA_947174565.1 uncultured Prevotellaceae bacterium
TGGGGGCGCAAGAACAAGTGCCGCAGGAGGCGGGGGTTGAGGAATCCTTCGCTTTTTTATGCCATGAAGATGGTTGATTGAAGAAAAAACGGTATATTTGCCGATGCAACCAAGACAGAAAGGAAAAATCATGACAGAGAAAGAGAAAATGCTGCGGCAGCTGATTTATGATGCCAACTATGACCAAGAACTGATTGAGGAGCGCAAACGGGCGAAAGACCTTTGCTACGAATACAACCATCTGAGGCCGTCGGACGAGACAGGACAACACGAACTGATGCTGCGGCTGCTCGGACGGACAACGGGCGCATGCTGCATCATCGCCCCGTTTTGGTGCGACTACGGCTACAACATCGAGGTGGGCGAAAACTTCTTTGCCAACCACAACACGGTGATTCTCGATGCCGCAAAAGTCACCTTTGGCGACAATGTTTTCATTGCCCCCAACTGCGGCTTCTACACGGCAGGGCATCCCATCGACGCTGAACGGAGGAATGCCGGATTGGAATACGCCTACCCCATCACTGTGGGCGACAATGTGTGGATAGGCGGCGGTGTGCAAGTCATGCCCGGCGTGACCATCGGCAGCAACGTGGTCATTGGTGGTGGCAGCGTGGTGGTGAAGGACATTCCCGACAACTCTGTCGCTGTGGGCAATCCCTGCAAGGTCATCCGTGCCATCACGGAGGAGGACAAACAGAGATGCTGGGACAGAGGGGCTGATGGAATGCGGAATTAAAGAACCCCAAGATACAAAAAAGCAGAGCAAGAGGCTTTGACCTGTCAAACCTTCTTGCTCTGCTTTTTTATTATACTAATAAATGATGCAGCTCTGGCTTCCGCTCTATATACACACGGGCAAAGGAACAGAGCGGAAGGATTTTGAGACGCTGCTCTTGGGCATACTCGACGGCTTTCTGCACCAGCAGTTTGCCGATACCCTTGCCCTCATTTCCCTCATGCACAAGGGTATGGGAAATCATCATGACCTCATTCGGCAGAAGTTTGAACGTCAGTTCGCCCACTTCTTTCCCATTCTCTTGAGCCGTCACCAACCCTTTCTGTCCTTCAACTTTCAATGTTGTTTCCATATACATTATTCTTATTAAGTGGTGGCAAAGTTACAAAACTTCCGCAATACTTCGCTTTTTATCTCAAAATAACTCACGACGCTATATCTTTTTCATGCTTTCTAAACATATCGACGAGAGCATCTTTTCATAATTGAGCTTTAAGAGTAACACCCAATGTCTTGGTATCATATTGATATGTTGGAATAACAGCGGTATTGATTGATGAAGTGTCCCATCCCAATAATTTGCGTTCCCAAGGCAACAGCCAGTAGGCAATGTGTACAGAAAGGATTCCAACGCCCGCTCCTGCAATTACGTCATTCAACCAATGTCTGTCATTGTATATGCGCAGAAACGCGATACCTGTGGCAAACGTGTAAGCTCCTGTTCCATATACGTTTCCATATTCCCGACGAACCAACTCCGCCCCCATGAAAGCAGTCGCTGTATGTCCCGAAGGAAAAGAGTTACGGGCACTTGAATCAGGTCGTTTTTCCCTGACCGTATATTTTGTGGCGTTCACAACAACCCCCATTACAGAATAAGCCGTTGCTGTTACGGCAATCCTTTCCTTCAATTCATGTCGGGCTTTCACACCTGCAAAACCAAGGCATGTACCTGCTATTGTCGGCAGATATTGAAGTTGGTCGTCAATCTTAAAGCGGCAATCGCCACGCAAGTCCTGAAACTTGTTCCGTACATCATGATTAACGGAACGCAGCCAACCATTGGAGACACCACAAGCTCCTACAGCCATCATGACAGATGGAACAATCACCTGCTTGGCTCGGAATGAATGTGCCTCTAACAGCACACTATCCGCAGCACTTGGCTGAGCAGGCAAACAACAACAATGACACAGCAATATGTTAATCAACACACACTGCTTCAAGACGTTGTGCCCCATCATTCGTGGGCACAATCCTCCCTTTCCCGTCACCCCACAGATATGTCGGACAACGGCATAGGTACAGAAATAAAAAACTTTCATTTTGGTCGTATTTATGAGTTTCTTTGTTTCTGATAATAAAAGAAAGCAGACGTATCTTTTACACTTGTACTACCAACTCAAAGGAACGACCAAGAACCCATATCAGATATTACAAGGCAAAACATACGTCCGCTTTGTCAGGACGCACCGAATGCCTGTTTCTCTGATATACTCTATTATTTTGGTCGTTTCTTGAGTTGAGAAACAAGATTTTTTAGACACGCTTGTCTAACCTATGTCTGCAGTCTTATCACATAAGACGGTTCAAAGTTACAGAATAAATCTGAACTACAACCATCACTTTTATGATTTTGTCGCTAAAAGACATTGATTCAAGTTCTTTGCATCCAGAAAAGTTGAATAATCAAGGTTTTATTGATAACTTTGCCACCGTAACAAATCAAAGAAACCATCGATGTACACACCCACAACAGCAAAGGACATTATCGAATACATGGAGTCGCTCTACGATGAGGAGCAGCGGCAAGTATTGATGCGGTTTTTCAAGACGGCACCAGGGGAGTACGGGTATGGCGACGCGTTCTTGGGGCTTAAAGTGCCACAAACACGCGAAGTGGTGAAAGCGGCGAAAGACACACCGCTCAGCGAGATTCCCACGCTGCTGATGAGCAACTGGCACGAGGTGAGGCTCTGCGGATTGCTGCTGCTCGTGGACAAGTTTGAGCGACTGGCGACCAAGCGGCTCACGAACAACGCTGATGCCATCCGCCAAAGAGACGACATCGTGACGCTCTATCTGGAGCATGCCGAACAAGCCAACAACTGGGATTTGGTCGATTTGTCTGCCCCAAAAATCATTGGGAACTGGCTACTGCTCCCCACCTGCTTGGGCGGCAAAGAGGCAGGACAGCATCGGGAGTACAAGCAACAGGTGCTCGACACTCTTGCCCACAGCACCTGCCTGTGGAAGCAGCGTATCAGCATGGTCAGCACATGGAAGACCACTCAGCAGGGCGACCCGTCGTGGTGTCTCCGCTATGCCGAGATGCACCTCCACCATCCCCACGACCTCATGCACAAGGCTGTCGGATGGATGCTCAGAGAAATGGGTAAGCGAGTCAGCATGGACCTCCTCCGCGACTTTCTCGAACTGCATGCCCACGAGATGCCTCGCACCGCCCTACGCTACGCCATCGAAAAGATGTCAGATGGCGAGCGAAAGATGTGGATGGGACAGAAATGAACAGCAAGGGCAGGAGGATGCATCCTCCTGCCCTTGCTGTTCAAATAGTGTCAGAATATCATTTCTTCATAATCTTTCTTACCGCTCCATCGCCATCACGCACAATATTAACTCCACGTTGCATAGTGGGTTGTTGACGACCTGTATCTTATACAAATGTCCGAGCCCACGAGACGTAGAGGAA
>CAMWJL010000168.1 GCA_947174565.1 uncultured Prevotellaceae bacterium
AAAAGTCAACCTTGGGTGCACACCATGTACACCAAAGCAAAGAACCCGGCGGACCCGCGACGCGACCCAAATGTGGTGTGCAACTCTGGGGGCGCGTCTCGCTTCAGCAGGATTTATGGCAACAACACTACGCCTTCCTTCTTCATGCCATCAATCTTGATGACAACGGGAGAGGAGAAACGAACGTGGCGGACATGCTCCGTCTCTTCCACAGCAGGAAGCGAATTGAGCAGGGCTTGGTTGTAGATGCCATCACCGATAAAGTCATTAACCGTGAAATAGCCGACACCCATCGAGGTGAGGTTTTGGAAGAAGTGAGTGCCTTGGCTCGGGTCCACACGGAAGTTGCGAAGCCCTGCTTCAACAATGACTTTAGCGGCAGAGATGTTGGGCCACTTGACAGGAATACCCAGCCACGAATCGCTGGAGCCCCAACGACCTGGCCCCACCAACACATAGTTCTCACACCGCTGCAAGAACCCACGGTTGATGCGCTCTATCTCATCGGCAATAGTGGGATTGTTGGCAGCACTATAATCCGCTGTCTTGACATAAACCACGTCACAAATGTCGTTGATGATGCCATGCCCGATGGCATTGTGACTACGAAGCAAACAAGCCTCGTCAGAGATAAGGGTAATGTTTTCATCCAGTTGCATCTGATTGTCAACCATCGGGCGAATCTGCAACAGGTAGAACTCACCGCTGCGGTCATCGTGGAGATTGACGGCGAACTCAATCTCCACTGGACGTGCCATCTCTTTCTGACCATAGCAAAGCACCTTCTGAAGCAACTCAGGCAGAGGGAACACCCCGTTCTGCAACACGCCTGAGAAGGAGATAATCTTACGGTTCTTGCCTTCATAGTAACCATCATAGATACACTGGTCGTATGGGTCGTAAGTGGAAACTATCCACTTCAAAGAGCCATCGTGGTCGGCATCACGCACGGTAACGGTCTTGAGATTGAACGCGTCATCAACCTGAAACGCCATCGCGCTGTTGCCCTCTCCTTCCTCGCCAGCATCCACATCCAAGGCATAAAACTTGGTTTGCGTCTCCCGAAGGGCAATCTCCATCTCACTGGTCTGCAATACCTTGTCGGGGTGATGCGGACACACACGCAGACAAAGCCCGCCATCGACGATGTATTTGCCTAATCCAAGTGCCAGTTCCACAACACCCTCTTCGGCCTTCTCGTCACCAATAGGATAGTAGTTGATGCTACGCCCCACACCTGAGATGGTTGGATAGAAGCCATGTTCGTACCTCTGTCCCACCACTTCTTGGAGAATGACTGCCATCTTCTCTTGGTCAATCACATTGGACGTGGCCACCATATAGTCTTTCGATGCCCGATAGAACACGCTGGCATAGACACTCTTGATGGCATTGGAAAGCATTTCGAGACGTACATACTTGTCGCTGACATGCGGAATCATGTAGGTGGAATAGATGCCAGCAAAGGGCTGATAGTGACTGTCTTCCAACAACGAAGAAGAGCGGATGGCCACAGGACCATTGACTACATCCATGAAGGACATAAGGTCGTCTGCCAGCTCTTGGGGCAAGCGACCATGCAAGAAATGCTGCAAGATTTCTTCATCAGGAATATCAGAAAGTGCCACCTCGTAGAGCGAGTTGCTCTCCATGAAGCGGTCGAAGATATCGGTGCAGAGCACCACCGTTTTAGGAATCTGCACAGAGGCGTTGTCATATTCATTGAGGTCGATGCGACGCTTGATGATGTTGTCAAGGAAAGCCAAGCCTCTGCCCTTACCTCCCAAAGAACCTTCACCAATGCGTGCGAACTGGCTGTAGCTATCGAAACGGTCGCGATGGAAGATTGCCACCACACCCCGATTCTTCATTTTTCGATAGCTGACGATGGCATCGAAAATATACTGACGATGGGCATCCACGTCGTTCTCCACCTCCCACGTAATCTTCTTCAAGAACTCTGCAACAGGGAAGATGGCACGAGATGCCAACCAACGAGACACGTTGTTGTGACGCAGGTGATAGCCAAGCGAACCTGCTGGCAGGGTGAAGATATTGTCTTGCAGCTCTTTCAGATTGTGTACACGCGCCACTTCCTCCATCGTGTCGGGATTGCGGAAGATGAAGTCACCAAACCCAAAATGCTTGGTCAGCACATCCTTGATGTCTTGATTGATTTTCTTGGAGTTCTTGTCAATGAAGGCTGCCTTACACAAATCTGCGTATGCTTTCTTATCGACTTCGCTCGAGTCGAGCACCAGAGGCACATACTCATCCACCTCACGAATGGCTTTAAGCAACTTATAACCAGCCAGTTCGTCTTTCTCCTTGCTGTCTGCCAACATGGGGAAACGGCAATCGCTGATGACACCCAATACATTGTCACTAAACTTGGAATAGAGTGCCCAAGCCTCTTCGTAAGAGCGTGCCAACACAATCTTGGAGCGTCCACGCATACGCAACATCTCTAATTGAGAGTTAAGTGCTTCTGTAGCAAACTCAAGACTCTGCTGAAGGACGAACTGGTAAAGATTAGGCAAAAGAGACGAATAGAAACGGATGCTATCTTCCACCACCAGAATCATTTGCACGCCAGCAGCAAGGTCGTTAGCCAAGTTCATCTTATCCTCAATGAGCTTGATGATAGACAGCAGCAACTCTGTATTGCCCAACCAGCAGAAGACATATTCAAAAGCACTGAGGTCCTCGTTCTCCATACGGCGAGTAATACCATGCGAGAAAGGGGTCAGCACCACGATGGGCACAGTAGGAAACTCCGTTTTGATGCTGCGGGCAATGTCAAACACATCATTGTTAGCCGTTCCTGGCATACAAATAATGAGGTCGAACTGCGTCTTCCCCAGCAGTCCTGCCGCTTGCTCTTGCGAGGCAGCACGGAAGAAACGGGGAGGGTAACGCAAACCCAACTTAGCATATTCATCGAAAATCTTCTCATCCACACGCCCGTCATCCTCCAACATGAACGCGTCATAAGGGTTGGCAATGATGAGCACATTGAACACACGCTGCTGCATCAAGTCCACGAACTTGGTCTCACGGAGCGTGGGATACCTGTTATCTGTATAGGCCATTTCTCAATACGATTCTAAAATTCCACACCTGTTTGCTACGGGATGCAAAGGTACACAAAATACGGGAATAAAAAATACAGCCCTTCCCAAAAGTGTTATCCGACAGCAATATAACACGATAAACACCAAAAGCCAATCTCGACTTTGCAACTCTTTCATTGTCCTCCTACACGCACACGATGCGCATCCATCCAGCCCCCCCACACAACCCCTTGTGGGGTCTGAGTCACACCCCATTTAGGGTCTGAGTCAGACCCCAAGAAGGGTGTG
>CAMWJL010000169.1 GCA_947174565.1 uncultured Prevotellaceae bacterium
CTTCAGGATCCATCATGGATTAACCGCCCTGTAAAGCGATGGGTAGAGGCTTCTGGCATTACCAAACACATCACCTTCCATTGCTTCAGGCATACCTATGCCACCTTACAGCTCACCAACGGAACCGACATTTATACGGTAAGTAAAATGCTTGGCCACAAGAAGGTGACTACAACACAAATATATGCGAAGATTGTCGATGCGAAAAAAGAAGCTGCCGCAGATGCAATTCAAATTTCCCTTTCAAACGACATGATAAAGTCGTAAGATGTTCCCCGAGAAGAGTAGTCCTTTTGATACAATAATGGGCAACCCATAATCAGTCACTTTAGGGGTATTTTATCATTTAGCCATTCACATCAATTTGTGAGTGGCTTTTTGTTATTAGCCCTTCGGTTACCGATTTTCGTTATGATGCCGTTATGACACCTATCATAACGGTGTCACAAGAAAAAAATTTTCAGCATTAACTTTTGTTTATCGTATATGATATACAGCAAGTTACATACACAAATATGTAGTTGCCGATATGGACTTATTATGTCCCAAATCATACAAAATTCACCATTGCTTTTCACGATACTTTTGCAGTCGCTTTCTTCCCCAAGAGAGTGACTGTAGCATATCGCTGCAGCCAACTAAAAACAAGAATTATGAGTACCACAGTACCATCTTTTGATGCAATGCCACAGCTTATGGCAAGCATCCTTGAGAAGTTGGAGACGCTTGAACAGAAGTTCGACGCTCTGCAGTCAAACAACAATGTAGAGGCAGATGCATGGTTCTCGTTACAAGACCTATGCAAGTACCTCCCTAACCATCCAGCCGAGCAGACAGTCTATGGATGGACAAGCAACCGCACCATTCCATATCATAAGAATGGTAAAAGTATCGTCTTTCGCAAGTCGGAGATTGATTCCTGGCTTATGCAGTCAGCACGCAAGTCCACAACAGACATTTATGACGAAGCACATGCGTATGTCGCAAACAATCCAATGAGAAAAGGAAGATGACGTACATTGATTACATGAACCAGTTTTGGCGTGCTTCATCTCTGGAATACATGTCCACGAGTGAGGTTGCACTGTATGCATTCATCGTGAATGAGTGCAACCAACATCGGTGGAATATGCCTGTGCCATGCTCAACAGTACGAATCTATGAGGTGCTGCACATGTCTAAGCAGACACTCTGCACAGCTCGGAAAAGTCTTGCCAAACGGGGGCTTATCTCTTTCACCGATGGCAAGTCTTGTCATGTACCGTCCAAATACTCACTCCTTAAATGGACGGAGAACTTGACGGTAGAGTTGACGGATGGCTTGACTCCTATTACAAAAGATATAGAAAAAGATAATTTTAAAACGAATCGCTATTATGACACAAAATCCTCAAAGAATCAACGTAGAGGGGTTAAAGAGATCCCTGCTACAGCATCGTCCTATGAAGCCGCATTTTAAGTTATCCATGTCAGAGGACGAAGCCTACGCCCATCTGTTAGCGGCAGTCATAGCTGAGGTAGAATATCGTCACCGTACTTTCATTGCTAACGAAGACATGGAGGCGCAAATCCATGAGTTGGCAAAATGGCTCACATCGCCATCTACCAGTTTCGGCATCCTACTATGCGGCAGATGCGGCAATGGTAAGAGTACCATGCTAAAGGCGTTCCAACAGTTACTGAACTATCTGCATATTCGGAAGCCATACAACGATGGCACATACGGAATCCTGATTGTGGATGCAAAGTACATCGCCCACCTATGCAAGAACAACTATGAGGCATACCGCAAACTTATCAGCGTAGATATGCTCGGCATTGACGACCTTGGCACAGAGCCATCGGAAGTAATGGACTACGGCAATGTCTATACTCCTGTTATAGACCTGCTGACAAAGCGTTACGATGAGCAGCTCTTCACCATTATCACCACAAACTTAACGCCATCGCAGATACGCGAACACTATGATGACCGCATCGCCGACCGTCTCAATGAGATGGTTGAGAAAATCGTATTCAAGAATGGTACATACCGCAATAATTAACAAGAAGAGTGTCCACACCTATAATAATTAAATCAAAAAACATGTACAAAGAAGATTTGTCTTATGGTCTGTTTTTGTCAGACCGACAGTTGGATTTCTTGTTCAACTATCCACAGGGCTTCGACCGCATGAAGTGCTTTGCTACCTTCCTGCAAATGGCAGTAAGGGAGCCAGCACACTACGAGAAGAAAGAGTATTCAGTTGACCTAAGCCCAGGTCAGTTCGCTATTTCGGAAGTGGAACTTGCCAAACTATGGAAGTGCAATCGCAAGACTGCCTCCAAGATGGTTGACATGTTCCATGAGATGGGATTGGTATCATCTGTACCGAACTACCGTACAACTGTCTTTACCGTCCATTGTATTGCCAGTTGGTACATCGACAATCAAGTTATCCGCAATGCGCATTACTCACGCCATCCTCAGATTGAGCAGCGCATCAAGGCGAACCACAAAAGAACGGATGCTGGCTCTGGAAATGAAGTCCATGATGACAATGTAAATTCTTCCTTATCCCTTTCTTATGACAAGATGGATATTGCTCGAGCCACACATCAATCTGATGTCCCAGCCATCGAACAAAGGGATGAGTACACTTCTAACCAATCCGAGCCAGTCAGCCATGACTATTCTAATGAAAGTAACGGCAGGGAAAAGGAACTATTCAATGATGGTGTCGAACCGACCACCCGGATTGAAGAAAGCCTTTCCCCATCCATCACCTTGACAGACGCAACCCCTGAAAGCGACAGCCCAGACAACGAGGCACAGCGTTCCTCTGGACTGCCTGATACGGGCGAAGCGGATGCTACCGCCACGGCACCAGTCAAAACGGTTTCCAACGATGTCGTATAACTCCATCAAGGGTTTAGGATGACCCGAAGGGTGCCTGAATTTTTGTACTCTCTAAACAAGAAGTGTCAATGTCCGACAATCCGCTTCGCTACTTGCCCGGCTTATTGACTTCTTGCAATACTCGCAGGCTCGCATTGGGTTGCCCAAGCCCAGTTATAAATTTGCATATAAAACCTTTTATGAATGAAACAGAAAATAGAACATAAAGGGCGTAATCCACGTATCACCGTTTGCTATACGCCCAAAGAGTACAAGAAGATTGTCGATAACGCAGCAGCCTGTGGGCTGAAGAAAAGCCAGTATATCCATGACACCTCATTGAGCCAGGAACCAAAGGCGATGATGAGCGACAAGGAGACTGATGCCCTTATTTCGCTGAAAGCTGCCCGAGGCGAGCTGATTCTGATTAAGAATGCCCTTCACGGCACTACCCAGGAACAGCGTAAGAAGTACTTCCGCAACG
>CAMWJL010000170.1 GCA_947174565.1 uncultured Prevotellaceae bacterium
CAGTGGCTCAGTTGGTAGAGCATTGGCTTCCCAAGCCGAGGGTCGCGGGTTCGAGTCCCGTCTGCCGCTCAAGCGTTGTGATTCGACCGTCATTAAAAAGGGGATGTGCCTGTATTGACACATCCCCTCATTACAAAATATAGGAAAGAAGTATATGTTATTCATGACATTGATTATCGTGGCAGTCCTGTCGGTTGGCTTCGTGCTGATGAGTACAGAACAGATGCACCACATCAATCGTGCCACCGTGGCTATGGGTTGTGGCGTGATTGCTTGGGTCATTTATCTGCTGAATGGTGGCGAGTTCGTCCATTTGATGCATGAAGAGGAATATCAGGCTTTCTTGGCTGGCGGCAACTCGACGACGGACGGGCTGAAATGGTTTGTGGCAGAGCATGTGGTGATGAAATATATTGTGGAAGCATGTTCGGTCATTCTCTTCTTGATTGCCACTAACACCATCGTGGAGGTGATGCACAACAACGGGCTGTTCGATGCGCTGATATACTGGCTGCGGATGCGTGATAGCCGTGTGTTTCTTTGGATTATCTCACTGCTGACGTTCGCTATCTCTGCCAATGTGGATAACTTAACCACGGTGGTGCTGGTGATGAGCATTATATCTCAAATTGTACGCAATCATCATCAGCGTGTTATCTATGCCTGCTCCATTCTTGTGTCGGCGTGTATGGGAGGATGTTTCACGGCTATTGGCGATATGACATCGTTGATGCTGTGGGTCAGGGAGGCTATTACGCCATCGGCTTATGCGGCAGGGTTGTTCTTGCCTGCTCTCATCACCGTGTGCGTGTTCAATGCTTTGATTGGCATGCGTCTTCATGGGCGTGTGGAGATTTTTTCCGTGCTGTCTCGTTATCATGGAGACGATTCGTATTGGTCAAGTTGGCAGAAGGCTACACTGCTGATTCTTGGCATTGTGGGATTGTGGTTCATCCCTTCTTTTCATTATATTACGAAGCTTCCGCCATTCTTGGGTTCGCTGTCTGTGTTGGCGCTCATTTGGGCGGTAGAAGGACTTTTCAACTTGGAAAGGAATGGCAATGTGTTGATGGTGCAGCGCCATTATTTCCGTAATACCGAGTTTATTGGAATGCGCCTAATCTTGTATTTCATTGGTGTGTCTTTGTGTGTTGGCGCATTGGCAGAATGTGGCGCACTCGACTTTGTGGGCACATGGCTGGAGGAGCATGTTGGCAATGTTTATGTGTATGGCTTGATTGTTGGCGTGTTGTCGTCTATATTGGATAATGTGCCGTTGATGATGATGGGAATGAATCTGTTCCAAGTAGATACTATTGCTGGTTCTGCGTCTGAGTTTGTACAGAATGGCATCTATTGGCAACTGCTCTCGTTCTGTTGCGCATGTGGAGGGTGTCTCTTGTTTGTCGGTTCGATGGCAGGGCAGGCGATGCTGGAAGTGGAACGGATTCGTTTCAAGTGGTATATCCGCCATTATTTGTGGTGCGCTCTGCTTGCATGGATGGCTGGTCTTATCGTGTTCTGGCTCATTCATTGATGGTGTGATGATATGGTGTGTTGAAGGGTAGGGCGTATGATTGTTCGTTGTGCTATAATTCTGATTTCCTTTTGAAAAACTTGTTGACCATATTGGGACCTACGGCTTGTGGCAAGACTGCTTTTGCTGCACGGCTCGCATACGAGATGGATGCAGAGATCATCAGTGCGGATAGCCGTCAGGTGTATCGTGGTATGGATATTGGGACGGGTAAGGATTTGGCTGATTATTGTGTGGAAGGAAGGCACATACCTTATCATCTGATAGATATAGCAGAGGCTGGTACACGCTATAATGTATATGAGTGGCAACGAGGATTTATGGAGGCTTATGATGGCATCGTGAGCAGGGGGCGGATGCCGATATTGTGTGGAGGAACGGGCATGTACATCGAGAGCGTCATTAAAGGATATGAGTTTGATGGTAGGGTGTTTCCTGAGTTTCATTCATTGATTATCGGCTTGGATATTAGCCGTGAGGCACGACGTGAGAAAATCAGTCAACGCTTGCGTTCGCGCTTGGATGAAGGAATGGTGGATGAGATTCGAGGGCTGATTGAGCAAGGAGTGCCGACTGAAAGACTCATTCGGTATGGCTTGGAATATAAGTTTGTGACGCTCTATCTGTTGGGGCAGTTGAAATACGAGGAAATGGTGTCGTTGTTAGAGATTGCCATCCATCAGTTTGCTAAACGGCAAATGACATGGTTTCGTGGCATGGAAGAGCGGCGTGGCATTCAGATTCATTGGCTTAGTGTGGAGATGCCAGTGGAAGAACGTATTCAAAAAGTGCAGGAATTATGGCAGAAACAAATCGCATAGGTGTGATTTATAGTCCCCATTCGGGATGGGACCATTCGCAGAAACGCTGGCAGCTTATCCGTCAGTACATGGAGTCGAAGGGCGTGTTGTATGACTTTGTGCAGTCGGAGGCATCGGGTTCGGTGGAACGCTTGACGAAGATGATGTGTGATAATGGTTATAGGACCATTGCTGTCGTGGGTGGTGACGGTGCTTTGAATTGTGCCGTGAATGCCATGATGCAGTCACGCGACACATTGCCTGAAGATTTTGCTTTTGCGGTAATTCCTAATGGCATTGGTAATGACTTCTCTCGCTTTTGGGGTGTTTCGACTGATGACTACAAGCGCGTGGTGGATGGCATCATCGCAAGGAATCTTCGTAAGGTAGATGTGGGATGTTGTACCTATCAAGATGACCAGATTCCACAACGTCGGTATTTCTTGAACTGCATCAACATCGGCTTGGGAGCACGTTTGATAAAGACAACGTATGATGCTGCATACATCATTGGTTCGCGCAGACTTTCAATCATTCCAGCACTTATCAACCGCGTCTTTGAACGGAAGCAGTTCGCGATGTCCATGAAAATAGAAACAGAGGAGATTGAGGGAAAGTACATGTCCATGTGTATAGGTAACTGCTTGGGGTATGGGCAGACGCCTAATTCTGTGCCTTACAATGGCATGCTGGACATTTCTTTGATTACGCGCCCAAAGTGGTGGCAGCTGTTTGAGGGCTTTTGGCTGTTAGGCAAAGGTCGTTTCTTGAACTATAAGAATGTGCATCCTTATAGGGCACGGCAAATTGTTGTGAACGATGTAGATAAGGCATTGGTTTCCCTCGACGGAATCGTCCTTCCCTCAAAAGAGCCTGCTCCTATGCGCATAACGATAGAACGGGATGTGCTTAACTTTGTGGTGCCATTGATTTAGGCTTGTTTAGCCAATTTTGCTGATTCGTTCAAGGCTTTCTCCATCGATAATTTTGATTTTCTTTCCATCAATGGC
>CAMWJL010000171.1 GCA_947174565.1 uncultured Prevotellaceae bacterium
GGGAAGAGTCCTTCTTGAAGTCCCACCACTAAGACAGTGCCAAACTCAAGCCATTTGGCTGAATGGATGGTCATGAGACTAATTTTATGCTCATCTCTATCCACATCACTCATCAACGAGGCTTCTGAAATGTAGTCGCTCAGCAAAATCTTTTCATTACCTTCTTCCCTACGCATGTCATAGAAGTCCTGTATTCCGTTGATGAGTTCTTCCACATTCTCTTGACGCGAGAGGTTTTCGGGTGTGGAGTTCTGATAGATGTCAGCCTTAATGCCACTCTGCTCCATAATCAACGTACCTAACTGGTTGGCAGGAAGTGTACGTGCCTGCTCGATGAAAGCATCTATGAGTTGCTTGAACTGGGCAATCTTTCCCAATGTTCCCTTGTTCACATCAAGTCCATAGCGCTCAGGTTCCCCTATCACCATCCACAAACTCACTTCGTTGCTGGTGGCAACATCTTGAATCTTCGACATGGTAGCCTGTCCTATCCCTCTGGTAGGATAGTTAATGACACGCTTGAAAGCCTCATCATCATTGGGGTTCACAGCAAGACGAAAGTATGCGAGGATGTCCTTGATTTCCTTGTACTGATAGAACGAGAGACCACCATAAACACGATATGGCATGGCTTCTTTACGTAGCGTGTCCTCAAAGACGCGGCTCTGAGCATTGGTGCGATACAGGATGGCAAAGTCAGAATACTCACAGCCCTCCCTTCGCTTGATGGCACGGATGGTGTTGGTCACCATCTTTGCCTCTTCTACATCGGACTGCGTGTTTATCACATGAAGCTTTTCTCCTCGGTCATTTTCCGAGAAAACATCCTTCTGTATTTGCCGGCTGTTCTTCTTGATGAGACTATTAGCGGCTTCCACAATGTTTTGGGTGGAACGATAGTTCTGCTCCAGCTTAAACAGCTGTGCGCCATCATATATTTTCTGGAAAGCAAAGATGTTGTCTATGGTGGCGCCACGGAAACTATAAATGCTCTGTGCATCATCACCCACCACACAAACATGCTGATGCTGGCGTGTGAGCTGCCACACGATGCGGTGCTGCGCAAAGTTCGTGTCCTGATACTCGTCCACTAACACATAGCGAAACCGCTGTGCCCATTTCTCCAACACATCGGGATGCTGCTCAAACAGCAGATAAGTGTAGAGCAGGATGTCGTCAAAATCCATTGCATTGTTTTGACGGCATCGGTTACTGTAACGCAGGAAAATCTGTCCCAACTCCTCCATATTGTGGTAATGATCTCTCTGGCGATTGGCAGGGTTTGCCACATACTGTTCAGCTGTAATCAGTTGGTTCTTTGCATTAGAGATAGTGGACAACACTAAACTTGGCTTATAGCTGTCTAAGTTTTTAAGCGATTTCATCTTTTTGATGATGTCCTTGATGAGATTCTTGCTGTCTGCAGTATCGTAGATAGTGAAGTTGCTGGAGAAACCTATCTTCTCATGTTCTCGCTGCAGGATATGCAGGAACATCCTGTGAAAAGTTCCCATCCACAACAACATTTTCGCATAGTCCTTGCCCACAATCTGAGCAATACGATCTTTCATCTCGTCTGCCGCTTTGTTGGTGAAAGTCAATGCCAAAATAGACCACGGCTGATAGCCATGCTCCATCAAATATGCAATCTTATAGGTCAGCACCCTCGTCTTGCCAGAGCCCGCACCTGCGATGACCAACGAAGGTCCATCGCAATACTCCACCGCCGCCCGTTGTGGCGGATTCAACGTATCTAAATAGTTTTCCAACGCTTCAACCTTTCAATCTTTCATTCTTTCTTGAACACTGCCACCTTCGGCATCTTCACATACTTCCCCTTCTCGATGGTCTTCATGATTTGGTCGCCCACCAGCCGCATCTCCATCGTCCCGTCGTCCAAGAGACGGAACTCCACGTCCTGCGCATCATAGCCAATGTCGCTCACCATCCTCACCACCACTTTCTTGCCCTTCACCTCTTTCACCTTCAGAATCACCCACGTTCCGTTCAGTTCTCCCTTCAAATACCCATACGTTTCCTCACCCTCAAAGTCCTTCAGCGTGATGTTCTTCTCCGTCAAGTTCATCAGCACCGTGGCCTGCAAAGCCTCACAACGCCATAAGCCCTTAAACTCTTCCTGTGCCCAGCCGCTCACAGCCGCCAGTGCCACAACAAATGTCAATAGAAGTCTCTTCATACCCTTCCCTTTCTAAATTTGTCCACAAAGTTACGGGTAAGCGACTACAATACAAAATAAAAGTCGGTTTATTTTACCCCAGCCGAACAGAAGCCATCCATAACTTCGGAACAATTAGGACAAAAAGCCTCTCTTTGTCCTCAAGCAGAAAGCACCGAAACAGGTCACAAAAGCCATCGGTGCGTGGTGTGCATCCACAACCTCAAAATCGATGTCCCCGACTCCGACCAACCGATGTCGGGGACTCCGACGCATCGGAGTCGGGGACATCGATTTTGAGGGTATTTTTAGAGGTCAACAATGAGAAGGGAAAAGTGTGTACAAACCTTTGCCATGGATCCCTCATTCCCCAATGTAAGCCATCCTCACTAAACCAATCAAGAAATCTAAACTTAGCATATCCACCGTCTTTCCCCTGCTGTATTGACTTCAAAACAGCCCAAACAACGAACAAAACTCTTAACGAATGTTAATATCCACAGGTTTCATGCAGATTTCGCAAAATACCCCCCCATTCGGCAAGAAGCCGTATATTTGTGCCCTAAAAATTTTATTATTCACCAAACCCAATTCATCACAACATGAAACAAACCAAACTTCACAAAAGTATTTCAACCCACATGCGAGGGCTTTTCCTCTCGGGTCTCCTCATGCTGGCAATCGTAGCAGTACGGGCTGGCGAAACAGGCAAAATAAGCGCAAATGTCACCTACTCGCTGACCGATGATGGCACACTAACCATTAGCGGAACTGGAATGATGCCTTCTTATAATGATGATTATAACTCCCCTTTTTTCAATAATCAATCCATAAAAAAAATTGTAATTGCAAATGGGGTCACAAGCATCGGACACAGTGCATTCGAGGGCTGTAGCGGACTGACCACAGTGACCATCCCAAACTCGGTCACAAGCATCGGAGACTGGGCATTCGGTGACTGCAGCGGACTGACCTCAGTGAACATTCCAAACTCGGTTACAAGCATCGGATACAGTGCATTCGAGGGCTGTAGCGGACTGACCTCAGTGAACATCCCAAACTCGGTTACAAGCATCGGACACAGTGCATTCGAGGGCTGTAGCGGACTGACCACAGTGACCATCCCAAACTCGGT
>CAMWJL010000172.1 GCA_947174565.1 uncultured Prevotellaceae bacterium
GGGGGAGGGGGAGGGTGGAAATCAGGACGGAACGATCCTCATAGATGACTTGTGGCGTGCTGGCATCTATTTCGTGGAGTATGATTGGGTAGGGGGAGTCCGTACAGAAGTAATCTATTTGTGGTTGAAGCACTCGTTGCAGGTCTCGTGGTCCATATACATGGAGGGTTTGGAGGCGACCTAACAATCCGCAGGTGGACAGCAAGCCGAGGAGACCGAACATGTGGTCGCCGTGCAGGTGGGTCAGGAAGATGGCTTGCAGATGGGAGAAGTTGAGCCGTGTGCGGCGCAGAGCCATCTGTGTACCTTCCGCACAGTCGAGCATGAAGAGTTTTTCGCGGATGTTGACCACTTGTGCAGAACCGAGTCGGCGAGGGGTGGGCAGGGCTGCACCGCATCCAAGGATATTGATTTCAAATTTTTCCATGTCTTGTCGTTGGCTTTAGCTATTGATTCTTTTGCGGATGGCGGCGGCAGAACGTGAGGAAATCGCAATAGGCACAATGCTGCTCGTCTTCACACTGGGTGAAAGTGCCATGGGAGGAATCCTTGTCGTAGGGCGTGAATATCTCGTTAATCTTCTGAGAGAGCAATGCTTGGTATGCCGCTCCGTATTGCTGTTTGAAGTCTGTGATGTTTTCTTTCTTCGTTTTGTCAGGGGGAGTCAATTTGAGAATGCCTGAATAGTTATTGCCGTAGTCTTTTGCGCAGTACATCAGTGCTGGCACTACTGCGTCGTGTTCATAAGGTGCGCCCTCTGCTGTCAGTACTTGGCAGTAGTAAAGTGCCTGCATCAGATGGTAGTTGTTGGTGCATTTCTGCGGGTCGAACAGGTCTTCTATCGTCTTTGCTGCATGTGCCTTGCTGCTGGTTTTGTAGTCAACGATGCGGATGCGGTTGCCTAATGGCGATGCCAACAAATCAAGCCTGTCGATGTATCCGCCTAACAGATGACCGTCTTGGGTCGTTGTGTATTTTTGTTCTTGGCTGATAATCAGCCAGTGCCCTCCCTCGCTTTCTAACTCTTCTGCCATCTGCGCATCAGCATTGAGTTGGTTGAGTACAAACTCCTTGATAACGTGTCTGTTGATGAGCTGTGTGCCATTCAGCACAAGTTTCTGTCCTCCTGTGGTGCCGTAATTGATGAGATTTCCCTCCTTGTCTGTTGGTGGATAATGGAACAGGTTGATTGCAAAGGCATTGTTGAGTGCTTGAAGAATGTGTGCTTCGTTTTCTGCCAGCAATCTCACCTCTTGGCTTGGGAACGGCTTCCCTTCCCATGGCAGATAAAGGTGGTGCATGGTGTCGTGGAAGATGGTGCCGAACAACGGGGTGTCAATGTCATCAGACACTTCGTCTTCGGGTTGAAGTCCAACTACATACTGGAGATAGAACTTGAGGGGACACTTCATATAGGTATTGATGGCAGATGGCGAAAGAATGTGCTCGCCATCGAACCGATTCCGCAATGCTGCCATCACTTCCTTATCTTTCTTTACGCTGATGCTGGCGTTTGGTATGGTTTCGCTCACAGCCGTAAAAACTTGAAGCGCAATTTCTTGCGAAGGTCCGAACAATTCATCTTTTTCGGCAAGGGTCTGCAACATGAAACGAGACATCTCGCCTTTCTTGCCGCCTTCGGAACTGGAGTTGTAGAGTAGGGTGATGCTTTCTGCGCGTTGGAGGAGACGGTAGTAGTAATAGGCGTAAAGGCTCACTTCCTTCTCGATGGTGGTCATGCCAAAGGCTGCGCGTAGCGTATATGGAATCAGCGATGCCCGCTTGTCGCTTTTCGGCAGTTGTC
Source organism: uncultured Prevotellaceae bacterium (assembly GCA_947174565.1). Lineage (GTDB taxonomy): Bacteria > Bacteroidota > Bacteroidia > Bacteroidales > Bacteroidaceae > Minthosoma. The sequence continues at coordinate 1,805 of CAMWJL010000172.1, forward strand.
CCTCGTTGACGGAAAGCATGATGACATTCTTGAAATCTAAGTTGCGGGTTTCTAAAAGCCCCATTACTTGCAAGCCGATGGCAGGTTCGCCGTGGAAAGGGATGGTGGCTTGCTCCATCAGTTGGAGTATGAGTCTTGACAGCATCTCATCGCTAAGGGTCAGCATTGCGGCTTGCCCCTCTTGCAAGGTGTGGATGCGATTGATGAGCCGATATGCCATAAAGAGACTCTCTTTATACACTTGCAGCATTTGGTCTTTGTGGTCAAACTCCTCTTGATAGCTATGTCCGACCATGGAGATGATGTCCGACAAATAGGCGGTTAGCTCCTTGCTCGACGCAGGGGTGAAGATTTGCTTCATTACCGCGTTGTCGGCAAAAAACTTGGTGTCGGGAAATATCACATTGTGCTTCGCGAGTTCTTGAAGCTTCTTGCGGCTTTCTGTGCCTGCAAGTTTCTGTATCAGTGCGTGTTTCAGCACAGCTGCCACCTGCTTGTATCGCCATGTGTGTGACGATGTGCGTCCATGCACTTGCAGTTCAAGCAATGCCTGAACCAACGAATAAACAGGAGTGCTTGAAAGGGGATACCCCATGGTCACATTCATGGCAGGCACTTCGCCAATGCTGTGCAGCACGGGATGCAGCAGGTTCTCGTTACAGAGAATCACGGCTGTTTCTCTTAAAGGCTCGTCTTGCTTCATGTGTTCTTTGAGCCATGTGTGAATGTAGCGTGCTTGGGCATTGTCCGTGGGTGACTGGATAAAGGCTATTCGTTTGGGAATCCGCATGTTATTGAACAGGTCTTGTCCTGCAAATTCATTCCCTAATTGACGAATGTTTTCCAAAATAAACTGCCCAGCTTCGTACTTACTTAAAAGTTTCGAGGTACTTCTCCTTGTCCTTGTATAAGAGACATCATAATCCCAATAGAACTTGGCATCGCGGTGTCCCTTGATATAGTGGAACAGTTCCATTTCCGTCTTGTTCAGCACGTTGAACCCCACCATGACGTATGTTTGGGCGTGTAACCTGTTGTTGATGCGCTGGTACTCTTCTGTTCCCTCTTTCGTCAGATTTTCAATCACTTGCCTTTTCATCATCCCCTCATACACCATGACCTTTCCATCTGTTCCTTCTTTCAGCGATGCTTGATAGGTCTTGTAGATGCTTGCCATCTGATTCCACAACACCTTGAAATGGCTCTTTAGGGGCGAGTCGGGATTCTCCTTGTTGATGAACTTTCCGAAGAAAGCTTCGATGGCTTCGCGCTGCTCATCCTCCAAGAAAGAAAAGTCCGTCATTTCTTTCCAGTCGGCGATGTTCATAAACAGCTTCTCTGGCTCCACCATATTGTTATCGATGTCCTGAAAATCGCTGAGCATCATCTCCATCAGTGCATAGAGTTGGTCGAGTGTCTTGTTGGGTTGCATGATTCGCTGATACACCTCCCATAGCT
>CAMWJL010000173.1 GCA_947174565.1 uncultured Prevotellaceae bacterium
CATTGAGAAAGACTATCAGTGGAATCACAACTACATCAAGAGCGACATCGCCCGTCTGCCTCAGAAAGGCGAGCAGGTTCGCTTTGGCGAGAACCTGCGCGACGATGCCACCTTCCGCATGACAGCTCCTGTCAATGGCTTTGTCTTGAAGACTTCCGTACTCGCCCAATCCATCTACAATGCTCACAACACCCTCACATGGCGCACTTGGGGAGACACTTGCTCCGACACCATCTGTCTCGATGTTCGTAAGATGAAGGACGGCGACCGCGCTGGTTTTGCTGCGTTTAATGGCGATTCAGGCATCCTGACGGTGAAGTTGCAGAACGGGCAGTATAGTTTAACAATGAGTGAAGAGAGCGTTCAGCTGTCGAACGATACGAAGGAAATCACCGATGTGGCGGTCAAGGACGTGGAGACGGTCAAGCTCCCCAAGGGTAAGGTGGGCAAGATTTACCTCCGCATTGACGGTGACTTCAACCCTGGTCGCGACATCGCCAACTTCTACTACAGCTTCGACGGCAAGACCTTCACCCAAATCGGAACCCACGACTACAAGATGCGCTTTGACTATCGCCGCCTCTTCATGGGTACACGATACGCAGCGTTCTATTATCCTACGATTCAGACAGGTGGACAAGTGACGCTGACGCTGAACAACTAACGCATATATATTATTTGATTATAAAATCCTAAATCTGTTACAAGTAAATCATGATGAAAAAAACTATTTGTTCAATGCTTTTGGCATCGCTCGCACTGACCGCTTCGGCGCAGTTCGGACGCAACCCGGATGCCAACCCTGACAAGGGTTACAAGGACACTTATCAGGACTACTTCACCGTAGGTGTGGCTGTCAACATGCGCAACATCAACGACCCTGCTACCGTGGAGCTGGTTAAGAAAAACTACAACAGTATCACTGCCGAGAACGACATGAAGCCTATCTCCGTACACCCCAAAGAAGGGGAGTGGACGTGGGAGAAAGCCGATGCCATTGCCGACTTCTGCCGTCAGAACGGCATCAAGATGCGTGGTCACTGCCTTTGCTGGCACTCTCAGTTCTGCGACTGGATGTTCACCGACAAGAAGGGAAAGCCTGTGAAGAAGGAGGTCTTCTACCAACGTCTGCGCGACCACATCCACACGGTTGTCAACCGCTACAAGGATGTGGTGTATGCGTGGGACGTGGTGAACGAAGCCATGTCTGACGCTGGTCGCGGCTGGCGCGGACATGAACCTAATCCTTATCGTGAGAGCCGTGCTTACAAGCTCTGTGGCGACGAGTTCATCGCCAAGGCGTTTGAGTATGCCCATGAGGCCGACCCCAATGCCATCCTCGTCTATAACGACTACAACGCCTTCCAGCCAGCCAAGCGCGACCGCATCTACAACATGGTGAAGAAGATGCAGGACGCTGGTGTGCCTATCACGGGTATCGGCATGCAGGGTCACTACAACGCCTATGGTCCTGACGAGGCCGAGGTGGAAGAGGCCATCAAGAAGTACTCCGAGCTGGTGAAGCACATCCATGTGACCGAGCTTGACATCCGCCTCAATGAGGAGATGGGCGGTCAGCTCCAGTTCTCACGCGGTCAGGAGGGTGCAGCACCTGGTCATCTGGTCACGATGCAGACAGACCGCTATATCAAGCTCTTCCGTCTGTTCCGCAAGTATAAGGATGTCATCGACAACGTGACCTTCTGGAACGTGTCCGACCGCGACTCTTGGGTGGGCGTGAACAACCATCCGCTGCCCTTCGACGAGAACCTCCGTCCCAAGTCCGTTTACTATGCCCTCAAGAACTTTGACCCAGCACTCGACAATGTTGCCGCTCCCTGCGAGGACTTCAAGCCCAGCGAGTTGAATCAGCCCGGTCAGGAGTATCCTCAGGTCAACTCTCAGGGTTACGCTCGCTTCCAAATCAAGGCACCAGAGGCACGTTCTGTCCTTGTCAGCCTCGGTCTTGGCGGCACGGGTGGCACGGTGCTGAAGAAGGGTGCTGACGGCGTGTGGACAGGTACGACCGATGGTCCGATGGACGAAGGTTTCCACTACTACCACATGAGCATCGACGGTGCTACCGTCAATGACCCCGGCGCTTGCAACTACTATGGTTCAGTGCGTTGGGAGAGCGGCATCGAAATTCCTGCTCACGACCGCGACTTCTACGCGTTGAAGAATGTGCCACACGGCAACGTGCAGCAGGTGTTCTTCCACTCGCCCAGCACCAATGCCGAGCGTCGCGCTTTCGTCTATACTCCAGCCGAGTACAGCAAGAACCCCAACAAGCGTTATCCCGTGCTGTATCTCCAGCATGGATGGGGAGAGGACGAGACCGCATGGAGCAACCAGGGACATGCCAACCTCATCATGGACAACCTGATTGCCGAGGGCAAGTGCAAGCCTTTCATCATCGTGATGACCTATGGCATGACCAACGACGTGAAGTTTGGCGGCATTGGTCAGTTCACAGCCAAGGAGTTTGAGACCGTTCTCGTCGATGAACTCATCCCCTACGTTGACAGCAACTTCCGCACCATCGCCAAGAAGGAAGGTCGTGCCATGGCAGGACTCTCGATGGGCGGCATTACCACGAAGCTCATCACGCTCCGTCGCACCGACGTGTTCGATTCCTACGGACTCCTCAGCGGTGGCACATACGCCCCATCGGAACTCAAGGTGAAGCCTCATCTTATCTTCACGTCTTGCGGCTCGAAAGAGAATCCAGAGGGAGTGAAGAAGTCTGTGGAAGACCTCAAGGCTGCTGGCTACAATGCCGTTGCCTACATATCGGAGGGAACAGCTCACGAGTTCCTCACATGGCGTCGCAGCCTGAAGGAAATGGCTCCGCTCCTCTTCCGTTAGTCCTTGTATTGTAGAACCTCGTAAGGGTGCGCTGGTCGTCTGACTGGCGCACCCTTTCTTTATGCCTTGGCTTGGTTCAGTACTTCTTTGGAAGTACTGTAATCCTGCCACAGAAGTACTGCGGTACTTCAACGGAAGTACTGGAGTCCTGCAACGGGCGGTGCTGACTCAGGACGGGTGTGCCTGTGGCGAGGTGCTGACTGCGCCCTTGCCCCTCGCCACCATGTTCTTTTATGGCACAAAAAAAGCAGCCCTTTTCACAAAGAGCTGTTTCCCTTGACTAATTAACTAACTAACTAACTAATTATTAACCTATTTATGCTTTACTAACTTTCTTGT
>CAMWJL010000174.1 GCA_947174565.1 uncultured Prevotellaceae bacterium
GTACCTTGCGGTGCAACTTGCAGTGCCGTCATTGTGGTAGCGACTGCAAGATGGGGGAACAGATGCCTGATATGCCAGCTGAGGATTTCCTCAAGGTGATAGACGAGGAAGTGACACCCCATGTCAATCCGCATGAAGTGATGATTGTCCTGTCAGGGGGCGAACCGCTGATGAGGAACGATGTGGAGGAAGTGGGCAAGGCACTCTATCAGCGTGGGTATCCGTGGGGTATGGTAACAAATGGGATGCTGCTGACGGAGGAGCGTTTCATAAAGTTGTGTGCGGTAGGGTTGCGCAGTGTGGCTGTGAGTTTGGATGGTAACGAGGAGGACCACAACTGGATGCGTGGTCATGAGAGCAGCTTCAAGAACGCCATGCGTGCCATTCGCCTGTTGGCTGCTCAGAAGCAGGTGGTGTGGGATGTGGTGACTTGTGTGAATAACCGCAACGTGCGCTATCTGCCTGACTTAAAGGAGATTCTTTATGAGGCAGGAGTGCGTCAGTGGCGGCTCTTCACCATCTTTCCTGCTGGCAGGGCGAAGAGGTGTCCCGACTTGCAGATTTCGGATGAGAGGTTTCGTGAGGTGCTGGAGTTCATCCTTGCCTGTCGCAAGAAAGGTAAGGTGCATACAAGTTTTGCCTGTGAGGGATTCTTGGGCGAGTATGAAGGCAAGGTGCGCGACCACCTTTATCAATGTGCGGCGGGCATCAGTGTGGCTTCCGTGTTGATAGATGGCAGCATTTCGGCTTGCACCAGCATCAGGGGCGAGTACTATCAGGGCAACATTTACAAAGACCATTTCTGGAACGTGTGGGAGCACGGCTTTCAGAACTATCGTAATCGTGACTGGATGCGGAAAGATGATTGTGCCGACTGCAAGATGTTCCGCTATTGTGAGGGTGGAGGCATGCACCTCAGAGACAAGGAGGGAAACCTGATGCTCTGTCACATGAAGCGGTTGGGACAATAAATAGGTATCTATCATAACGACGAATCGCACGAACCCTTATCCTAAAGGAGGTTCGTGCGATTCGTCGTTGAATGGTTCTTGTGCTTACTCTGCTAATCGGCTGCCAATCTTCACAATGCGGTCTTCTGTTGTCGAAATATTGTCGGAAGTGCAATCGTTGGCGGTGGTGCGTGTCTTGGCGTACCAATCCCAATTCCAATCGTCGTAATACCAGTAATGGTAATCTCCGTAGCCGTAGTAGTAGCCCCAGTCGTAGTAGTCAGCAATCTTGTAGAGATAGAATGGTTCAGTGCCTGTGTCGAAGTAGCCCCTGAAACGGCTGTTGTTGATGCTGTAGTTGCGGATGCTGGTGTTGTATTCAGGATAACCTGGATAAATCAAGTGGATGACACCGTTGGTGATGCTCCAGTTGAAACGGAAGCTCATTCGCTCGTAAGGACCTTGGCGATACCAATCTACTTGGTAGCCGTATCCGTGGGTAGCATAGTCGTATTGAGGATAAAACACGATGTCGGTGTCGTAGGAGTCGAACGTGTAGATACGACCATTGTGTTCAATCTCGTAGTACATGCCCCAGTTGCCTTGCCATTGCCCTGACAGCACCATGGCTTCCTCCGTGTTGTCGTCGGTACACGAAACGAAAAAGGTGCAGAGGCAGGCTGTTGCGATGAGGCTGAAAAGTCTAAATGTCTTTTTCATCTTCTTGAGGTTTTTAGAGAGTTGTTTTAGAATGATTCTGGTCGCAAAGATACGACATAACACTGGAACTTTCATAGGGAAAACGCTATTGATAGTAGGGAAAAGTTGGTAAATGAGGAGAAATCCCCTTCTTTGCCTCAAAAAGATGGGAATATCTTGTAACAAATCGTCCGAAAGTCTCGTTTGTACAGATAGAAGAACGTTTGAAACAACAGTATTCACCAATAAAATACAAGAACATGAAGAGATTTGTTTTATTCACCGCATTGGCGATGTGTGTCGGAGGCGGTGCGTTTGGGCAGACAGCAGAGAAGCTGATAGCCAAGTGGAAGAAGGTGCAGTGGGCTGAGTTTGAGGAGATTACGGAGCGTTGGTTTGATAGCATCACGGTGAGTCAAGCGAGCTATTACAATCTGACAGACAAGGATTTTGACCTCATGCGGAAGAGCTTCAAAAAAAGCGAACAGGTGCTATTTGTGCTCGACGAAGACCGAAGGGAAGAATTAGAGCGGGACATCCAGTCGTTGAAAGGCTATGAGACGCTGTTTGTGGTGGGCGACAACCTGGGGTCGAACGACTCTGCAAACACTCAGGAACGGATGTGGCATAATGCGTTCACCCTCAAGTACAAATTAGCAATGTATGGCAAGGTGGAAGGCGACATTGTTAGTGGTTTCTTCGTGCGTTTTGGCTTCGGGAATCAGGTCGGATTGGCGCGCATGGTGTGTAAGATTCCTAAGGACTTTCTTTTCAAAATGATACAAGACGGAACATCTTTCTTCAATGACAACTTGATTGATAGTGACAATGACGATGAGGAACCATTTCCTGCTAATATGATAAAGGCGCAGGAGGCTGTGAAGAACGGAAATGTACTGTTTGTCATTCATGGTGAAGAGCATCCCGAATTTCGTTCCACAGAGGAGGCGAAAGAGTATATAATAGTCAACAACATCTATTGGACTCATGTATCATGGTTTTGGGGAAGAGGTCTGAAAAAGAAGTATCCTCACACAGATCGCAAGGTCGTCATCGAATTTACCGATAGGACGGAAGATGCAGAGTGACCGTGTGGATGAACGAGAGTTTTAGTTAGTCGTCGTCATGCTGTCTGACACGATAATAGCTTCTCGCATCCTTTTTTCTCGCTTTTCAGACCGACAGACATACCTCGGAGGGTAAATAGAACGTGCTTTGTTCTTTTTCCTCCGAGGTTTTGCTTACCTTTGTGGCATCAATTAGAAAAAGGAAAGAAGATGAAAAAATGTATTTTAGCAGCGATGCTGCTGGGTTGTGTGGTGGCATCGGCACAAGTGAAGACGCTGCAAGTGACGGTTGCAAACAGCTGGACGGAGGACAAGATGGAGGAGCCTGTGGTTGTGAAATTGCCTTCCACGAAGAAGGTGGGCTTTGAGGTGAAAGGGGTTCGAGTGACATGTGAGGGTAGGGAAGTGGCTTGCCAGCTGGACGATATGGATGGTGACCAAAGGGCTGACGAGGTTTTCTTCCTGACTGACATGAAGGGCAATGAGG
>CAMWJL010000175.1 GCA_947174565.1 uncultured Prevotellaceae bacterium
AACGCCTATGCTGATTGGCTCTACGCCCGAAGGCGCACGTGACTTCATCGTGCCCTCGCGCATGAATCCAGGGCTGTTATACGCTCTGCCCCAGTCACCTCAGACCTTGAAGCAACTGCTGATGGTAGCTGGTTTCGACCGTTATTTCCAAATTGTGAAGTGTTTCCGTGACGAGGATTTGCGTGCTGACCGCCAACCTGAGTTTACACAAATCGACTGCGAAATGTCGTTTGTAACTCAGGAGGACATCATCCAGACGTTCGAGGGCATGGCGAAGCATCTGTTCAAGGAACTGAGGGGTGTGGAACTCAACGAGCCTTTCCTCCGTCTGCCGTGGATTGAGTGCATGAAGCGTTTCGGCTCAGACAAGCCCGATATGCGTTTCGGCATGGAGTTTGTAGAACTGGACGATGTGTTGAAGAAGGGTACGTTTGCCGTGTTCGACGATGCTGCCTACATCGGTGGCATCTGCGCTCCTGGCTGTGCATCCTACACAAGAAAGGACATAGACAAGCTAACCGAATGGGTGAAGCGTCCACAGATTGGCGCGAAGGGTATGGTGTATGCCCGTGTGCAGGAGGACGGAACGGTGAAGTCGTCGGTGGATAAGTTCTATACCCAAGAGAATCTGCAAGCTCTCAAGGAGAAGATGCAAGCAAATCCGGGCGACCTGATTCTCATTCTCTCTGGCGACGATGCCATGAAGACGCGCAAGCAACTGTGCGAGTTGCGCCTGGAGATGGGCGGACGTCTTGGCTTGCGCGACAAAAACAAGTTTGCGTTGCTGTGGGTAACAGAGTTCCCGATGTTTGAATGGAGCGACGAGGAGCAACGCCTGATGGCGATGCACCACCCGTTCACACACCCGATGGACGAGGATGTTCACCTGCTCGACACCGACCCAGCCGCTGTGCGCGCAGATGCCTACGACATGGTGTGCAATGGTATTGAAGTGGGTGGTGGTTCTATCCGTATCCACGACCCGAAACTGCAAGCCAAGATGTTCAAGATATTGGGCTTCACACCCGAAAAGGCGGAGGAACAGTTTGGCTTCTTGATGAACGCTTTCAAGTATGGTGCGCCTCCTCATGGCGGTTTGGCATACGGATTGGATCGATGGGTGAGCATTTTTGCGGGTCTCGATTCCATCCGCGACTGCATCGCATTCCCGAAGAACAACAGCGGACGAGATGTGATGCTCGATGCGCCATCCTTCGTGGATCAGAAGCAACTGGACGAAGATTTCATTGCACTCAATTTGCCCCAAGAACAATAAGCGCATGACTTTTTTCAGCCTCGGAAGTGGCAGTTGCGGAAATTGCTATTATCTATCGACAGAGACTGACGCCATCATCATTGATTGTGGCGTCAGTCTGCGTCGATTCAAGAGAATCATGCTGGAATATGGCATGAAAGTGGGAAAGACACGAGGAATCCTTATCACGCACGACCATGCTGACCACATCAAAGCGGCTGGCAAGATTGGCAAAGAGTGCTGTATTCCTGTCTATGCCACTCCCTTGGTACACGAAGGCATGGATCGCAACTGGCAAAACTCGGTGAAAGTACCCGAGGAACAACGCCGCACCATTGAGCTGGGCGTTCCTTTTCAGTTAGGAGAGTTCCGTATCACCGCCTTTCCTATTCCCCACGACGCATCGGAGAATGTAGGTTATCACATTGAAGTGGGCGACATCCGCTTTACGGTGATGACCGACGTGGGCGATGTGACCGACGAGGTGAAACACTACATCGGGCAAAGCACCCACCTCGTCTTTGAAGCCAATTATGACGATGAGATGCTGAAGCAAGGACGCTATCCCGAGATGCTCAAGGAACGTATCGCCAGTGGGCATGGACACTTGTCTAACAAGAAGACTGCCACAGCAATAGCAGAGAACTTTCACGAACAGCTGCAAAACGTATGGCTATGTCACCTCAGCGAGGAAAACAACCACCCTGAATTGGCACGTAAAACTGTGGAAACCATCCTGCGCAGCTATGGTATCATTGCTGGCACTGACTTCACGCTGGAGGTGCTTCGACGCAAGATTCCAACAGGTCCGTTCGTGCTTAATTCGTGACAAATCATAGCCTAAGACTCCTTTTGGAGTACCAAAAACTTAATTAAAATAAAAATAAATCGGTTTTCTTGAAAAAAAAACGTATCTTTGCATAACTTTTTGACAAGATGGAAGCAAAGAAGATTCTTTTTATCAACACGGAAATCGAGCCATTTGTGCCAGAGAACCAGCATTCGCTCATGGGACGAATGATTCCTCAGGCTATTCAGGAACTCGGACACGAAATCAGGACATTCTCGCCTAAATGGGGGAACATCAACGAGCGTCGCAACCAATTGCATGAGGTGATTCGTCTCTCGGGCATGAACCTGATTATTGACGACACGGATCACCCACTCATTATCAAAGTGGCATCGTTGCCTTCTGCCAAGATGCAGATTTTCTTTATCGACAACGATGACTACTTCATGAAGCGTGGCATACTGACCGACAAGGAAGGTATGGAATACACAGACAATGCGGAGCGCGCTATTTTCTATGTGCGTGGTGTATTGGAGACAGTGAAGAAACAAGGATGGGTGCCTGATGTGATTCATTGCTACGGATGGATTGCTGCGTTGGCTCCTTTTTACATCAAGAAAGCTTACTACGACGAGCCATCTTTCCGTAACGTCAAGGTGGTAATGGAAGTTTCTCCTAAGGAGTTCCAAAACGACCTCGGTGCAGAAAACGCCAAGCTCATTGACTACAAAGAAGCCTCCTACAACGACATCAAGGAACTTTGCAACACTTCTTTTGGACATTCTGAGCTTGAGAAGATTGGCGTAAAGTTTGCTGATGGTGTCATCGTGGAGAACAACGAAGTTGACCCTTCTGTCGTAGCATATGCGAAGTCGCTGAATCTGCCTGTATCGGAGCCAGTTGAAGGTGATGCTTTCAAGCAAGCTTACAGTGACTTCTACGAAACGCTTTTTTAAGACAAGACATGAGATATACACATCTGTTTGTATGGGTCCTGTCTCTGAAACACATCTGACGCTGCCGACGACTTAATAGGTGTAGCTCTCGGGGGTCGCCGGATCATTAAAAAAAAAAGGGGGGGGGGGGGGGGGGGGGGG
>CAMWJL010000176.1 GCA_947174565.1 uncultured Prevotellaceae bacterium
CTTCCTCGGCCTCATTGTGCTGGGATGCGTCTTCGCCTTCCTCTACCTTTCCTACAACAAGACGGACAACCCCTTCGTGCAACAGCCACAAGAAGAAGGCATGGCAGACAGCATTATCCTCCTCGTCAACGACTCCACGCTCGTGGAACAATGAAGCACCCCATGACTACCGCACAATGCCAACCGTCATCCGACCAGCGTGCCCCAAAGGCAAAAAACCATGCCATGCGCAAGGTCTTTATCTTGCTGTGCCTCATCCCTTTCACATTCCACCTCCAAGTGAACGCCCAGTGTCCCACCGAGAACACAGCCTTCAAAGCAGGCGAACGCCTCACCTACGACCTCTACTTCAACTGGAAGTTCATCTGGGTGAAATGCGGAGCCGCCCACTACACCATGCGCTCTGCCAACTATCAAGGAAAGAACGCCCTGCGCAACGACCTCCTCTTCACCAGCAACAAGCGGTGCGACGCCGTGTTCACCATGCGCGACACCCTCATCTCCTACATTACTCCGCAACTCGTGCCGCTCTACTTCCGCAAAGGCTCACTCGAAGGCAAACACTACACCGTCGATGAAGTGTGGTACACCTATCCCAAAGGAAAGAGCCATGTGAAGCAGCACTTCCTCAACCGCCACGGCGAGTGGTCGGAACACCACCACGAGAGCGACGAATGCAATTACGACATGCTCTCCATCCTCGCCCTCGCCCGCACCTTCTCCCCCAAAGACTACAAGCCCGGTCACCGCATCCACTTCCCGATGGCGACAGGCAAGAAAGTAGAGGAACAGACCCTCATCTATCGTGGCAAGAAAGACTGGAAAGCCAACGACGGGAAGACCTACCACTGCCTCATCTTCTCCCTGCTCGACTACGAGGAGAAGACCAAGGAGAAGGAGCTTCTCCGCTTCTATGTGACAGACGACCCACGCCACATGCCCGTCCGCATCGACTTCTATCTAAAGTTCGGCACAGCCAAGGCATACTTGGCGAAAACTAATTGAAAAAGCCACCTTCCCAAACACCCCCATTTCACACCCTCTAAATCGATGTCCCCGACATCGACCAATCGGAGTCCCCGACATCGGTCCGTCGATGTCGGGGACTCCGATTTTGAGGGGGTGAATACAACAGAACAAAAAAGTAGCGTCGTAATGAACCCACCCTATTATTTTTTGATTCTGCGGTCGTAGAGAAGGGCGGCATTCAGAACCACAAGAACCGAGCCTGCATTGTGGACGAGTGCGCCAGTCACAGGATTGAGCCAACCGAGGAAAGACATTGCAATGGCAACAAAGTTGATTGCCATTGAGAGGGTAATGTTTACCTTGATTGACCGAGTTACTGCATTCGACAACTTTTTGAGATATGGCAACAGGGATATGTCATCGCCCATCAAGGCTATATCTGCCGACTCTATCGCAATGTCGCTCCCGATGCTTCCCATTGCGATGCCAACATCAGCGGTTTTCAATGCAGGAGCATCGTTTACACCGTCGCCCACCATCGCCACTCGATGCCCATCGCACTGCATCGTTTCTATTGCCGAGAGTTTTTCAGCAGGAAGCAACTCGGCGCGAACGTTGGAGATACCGACCTTAGAGGCAATGAAACTTGCGGTTTTTCCATTATCACCAGTAAGAAGAACAACACTCAGACCTATATTCTCCAGTTCTTCAATGCTTTTGGCTGCATCGGGACGGACAATATCCGAAAGGGCTATCACACCGACACATTTGCCATCCACGGCAGTAACAATGATTGCTTTTCCCTCACAGCGAAGACGGTCAAGCAATTCAATTGTTGTTGGCGAGATTCCAATACCCGACTCTTCAAGAAATCCTGCTTTACCACAGATAACGACCTTACCATCGACAAGAACTTTGATGCCTTTTCCTGGCATCATCTCGAAAGATTCCACTGAAAGGAGAGATAATCCACGGTTCTCCGATTCCTTGACAATCGCTTTACCAAGTGGATGTTCAGAGCGTGATTCTGCTGACGCAGTGACCATGAGCAGTTCCTCATCAGTCATATCTGCGTTGACACTCATCATGTCGCTTACTGACAAAGAGCCTTTCGTGATAGTGCCAGTCTTGTCAAAAGCAAGCGTGTCAACCTGCCCCATGCGCTCCAATGCCTCGCCCGATTTTATCAGCACTCCGAACTTAGTGGCTTGCCCTATTCCTGCGATGATGGACACAGGCGTTGCGAGAGCCAATGCGCAAGGGCAGAACACCACAAGCACTGTCACGCCTCTCTCCATTTCACCTGTAACAACCCAAGCAAGAACAGCAAGCAGCAACGCTATCGGCACGAGCCATGTAGCCCATTTGTCAACAATCCGTTGCATCGGAGCTTTCTTCTCGTCAGCTTCTTTAACAAGTTGTATCATCTTCTGAAGCGATGAGTCCGCTCCAACCTTGGTAGCCCTAATGTCAATAGAGCCATAACAATTCATGGTACCGCAGAACACCTGTTCGCCCACACCCTTATCGACAGGGAGTGACTCACCCGTCAGAATAGCTTGGTCAACCGTGGTGACACCCTCGACGACAATGCCATCGACTGGAAGCCGCTCACCTGGCAGCACTCTAAGAATATCGCCAACAGCCACTTGCTCAATCGCGACGGACTTTTCTTCGCCAGACGGCAACACCAAACGTCCCTCTTGTGGGGCAAGACTGATTAGCTTGCTCAATCCACGTTGGGCACGATTCACGGTATGTTCCTCCAGCAATGCACCGATAGCCATGATAAAAGCCACTTCTCCTGCGGCGAAAATCTCGCTAATACAAATGCACGCCACCATTGCCATACAGATAAGCAAGGCGGATGAAATCCAACGTTGAAACACGAGGCGAGTGATAGCGAGATACAACAGCGGCAAGCCGCTTACTACGATTGTTATCCATGCAGGGTCAAAACTCCACACGGTATGTATGAGCATCAATACAAGGCTCACGCCGAGAGCGATTCCGCCGACAATGGTCATCGGCCAACCCTCAAGAAAATGTATGATTCTTTTCATTGTATATGCTTATATAG
>CAMWJL010000177.1 GCA_947174565.1 uncultured Prevotellaceae bacterium
GTCTTTGTCCATGCCATTGAAACTGGTTGCGCCACTGATGAAGAGGACTACCATGTCGGCATCCTTCACCTCCAACACGCCATTGGCAACAGAGACGCTTCCACCCGACGACACGGCACTCACACCCACAGCGAAACGCATGCCTTTGTGACCATCACGCTCATAAATAACAGGTTGCGGAGTGTTCAAATAGCTCGGGTCAACATGCACAGGTGCCTGTCCTGACATGACCAGCCCCTTGCCATCGTCTGCCGCAGAAACCTCGTTGGGAAGTTGGCTGGACAAAGCGGCTGCGAAACTAACCATCCCTTTCTTGTCGGCAGAAAACTTCACAACAATGACCTGCGCAGGATGAGAAGCAAACACCTCGCGAGTGTAAGTCACTCCACCCCGTTCAAACACCGTCCTGCTGACCGCCTCCGCCACATCAAGTTCACGCTTGTAGGCCGATACAGGTGAGGCAGACGCATAACGGAAATCCACTTTCAAATCCGCCATCGGCAAATACGACTCCGTATAGTTGCCCTGCATCTTGCGGCACAACTCCTGCCCCCTCTTCCAGTCGCCTGCAAACAAAGCGGAGCGAACATCGTCAAGGTAGGTCACGGCATCGGGATTGGGATTCAAATCGACAGGCCGCCCCGACCACAAGGTCTCCTCGTTGAGTTGCAGCAACTCCTCATCCACGCCACCATAGACCATGGCTCCGAGCCGTCCGTTGCCCAACGGCAAAGCCTCAACCCACTGCGAGGCAGGTTCCTTATACATGAGCGTTGTCGCCCTGTCCGTCACACGATTCTTCGCCACCGCGCCAAGCAGCAGGGAGGCAAACAATAAAAAAGTCAGTTTACGTTTCATATCTGATAATGAGTGTTTAATGACACATATTCGTATTTGTTTTCGGATGCAAAAGTAAGCATACAAACGGAAATTCGCTTTCACTATTTGACACGATGATTTTGTTTTTTGGCAAAAAACACCATTGCACGGAGACATCATCAAAAAAAGTTGTCCCCCGACAAGCGAACACAAATTTATTTCCCGCAAAGATAGCACAAAAAAGACATTACATCCGCCTATCCTGCCGTAAAAGTGGACACAAAAGCACTAATCGGCACATTCCGCAGCCCATTTACCTCCTATTCAGGTGCTGAAATGAATAAACAGAGGTCACAGAACTTCTCTCGAAAGATGACTCCACACTCCCATTCTTCGCCTTCCCCATTTCACCCCCATAAACCCCTCCAAAATCGATGTCCCCGACATCGACCAATCGGAGTCCCCGACTCCGACCGACCGATGTCGGGGACTCCGATTTAGAGGCTGTGGAAGCCCGATGCACACCGAAATGTTTTTACCATCTATGCTGTACCCTCTTTTTACCTCTCAACACATCCGTTCACCCCATTTTCTTTCCCCTACAATTCCTAAATTCGTGCCATTTCTGATATTTCGCCCGCATTTGCTTTCTCCTTTCATTACTTTTCCCTATCTTTGTCCGTTGATT
The DNA here is from genome assembly GCA_947174565.1 of uncultured Prevotellaceae bacterium. Classification (GTDB taxonomy): domain Bacteria; phylum Bacteroidota; class Bacteroidia; order Bacteroidales; family Bacteroidaceae; genus Minthosoma. Next base: position 1,508 of record CAMWJL010000177.1, read on the forward strand.
AAATGGTATTATTTTTTACGTCAATACTAAATAAAGGGCGATATGCGTATTCCAAAGGTCTTGTTATTTATACTATTTCCGTTGTTTTCATCAGCATTTGCAGTTAATCTAAAAAGCAATGAAAATCAACAAACTACAGATGACGAAAATGCTGTTAAGAATGTCGTAACCTCACCAACATCTTACGAGATACGGCCACGTTTCCCTGGAGGTGATAAAGCCCTATTTGACTTTATTAAACGTAATATGCACTATCTTGAATGTGCCAAAGAAAAAAGAATAGAGGGACGCGTTATTGTCAGCTTTTGTGTGGAAACAGATGGGAGTCTTACCAATATCAACATAGCGAAATCTGTGGATTCAAGGTTAAACGAAGAAGCTCTTCTCATTGTCAAGAAGATGCCTAAATGGGAACCAGGGCAGATAAAAGGAGAAATTGTCCGTATGAAATGCTTTTTACCTATTGAATTTAGGTGTGAAGATTCAACGAATGATAGCATGATGGGGCAGATTATGTGAAATTGAAGGAGAGATTTGGCAAGGGAGGGGATGGAAAGGAAGACCCTATATGGTTCAAATCCATTGCCATCTTGCCGCTTGATGATTCTCACTTCTTGTTCAATCGTCTTTCGCAGTAATCGGTTGGTGTTTCACCTGTGATTTTCTTAAATGTGCGGGCAAAATGCTGCGGATAGTCAAAACCCAAGGAGTATGCAACTTCGGAAGAGTTCATCCCTGCCACAAGCCTGTTTTTCGCAAGCTGAATCACATATCTTTTAATATAGTGGTTGGCAGTGTCGCCAGTCACTCTCTTTACGACATCGCTGAGATAGTTCGGCGACATGCACAACTGCTCCGAACAATACCGAACGGTCGGCAAGCCATCGGAGAGCTGACGTTCATGGTCGAAGTATTCTTTCAAGAGGGTTTCCAACTTCGAGAGAATATCATTATTGACGATTGTGCGCATGAGAAACTGACGGTCATAGAATCTCTGGGCATACCTAAGCAAAAGATTGATAAAACCTGCAATAATCCGATTCTGCATGCTGTCTGAAGGAAACTCCAACTCTTGTTGAAGTTGGCACATGAGGGAAACCATCACATCGCGCTCTTCGGAGCTCATGTGGAGTGCTTCGTTGATGCTGTAATCAAAGAAAGGGAATTTCTTTATTTCGTTCTCAAGACCAGTCCCTTGCAATATGTCGGGATGGAAAAGCACCGCCCAGCCAGTAAGGTTTACAAGTTCGCCTGTATCTTCCTTTCCCCCGAGTTGCCCAGGCGCAACACAAATCAACGTACCTTCCGAATAGTCATATTTGCCCCGTCCGTAGATGAGGTCCAATCCCTCCTCTTTTCCCTGAAGGAACAATCCGTAAACGTCATAGTGG
>CAMWJL010000178.1 GCA_947174565.1 uncultured Prevotellaceae bacterium
GGATAATATGTACTACCTCGTCGATGTTGTCGCAAGCGATGATAAGTCCTTCGAGAATGTGTGAACGTTCTTCTGCTTTGCGCTTGTCGAACTTTGTGCGATGAATAACCACATCGTGACGATGATTGACGAAGTAGCGGATGCACTCCTTCAATGAGAGCTGCTTCGGACGGCGGTCTGCAATGGCAATGCAGTTGACAGCGAAGGTGCTCTGCAAGTCTGTGAGTTTGAAGAGTTTGTTGCGCACGACGTTGGCATTTGCTTCACGCTTGATGTCGATGACGATGCGCATACCCTCGCGGTCAGATTCATCATTTACATTGCTGATACCGTCTATTTTCTTCTCATTCACCAGTGCGGCAATCTTCTTGATGAGTTCTGACTTGTTCACGTTGTACGGTATCTCACTCACGATAATCTTGTCGTGTGTGCCTTCCGTCTCAATCTCTGTCTTTGAACGAATTACGATGCGCCCACGACCAGTTTCGTATGCGTCTCTGATGCCATCCACACCGCAGATGATACCGCCTGTAGGGAAGTCGGGACCTTTGATGTACTGCATCAGGTCGGTGCTGGTCATTTCAGGATTGTCAATGTAAGCCACGCAACCGTCAATCACCTCGTTCAGATTGTGTGTGGGGATATTCGTCGCCATACCGACAGCGATACCCGTTGCACCATTCACCAAAAGATTAGGGATGCGTGTAGGCAGCACCGTAGGTTCTTTCTCGGAGTTGTCGAAGTTATCGACCATATCAACAGTGTCCTTATCGATGTCTTGAAGCATGGCTTCGCCCAATTTGCTGAGACGAGCCTCGGTGTAACGCATGGCTGCTGCGCCGTCACCATCGACAGAGCCGAAGTTACCTTGTCCATCGACAAGTGTGTAACGCATGGCCCAAGGCTGTGCAAGTCTGACAAGTGCGCCATAGACGGACGAGTCACCGTGGGGATGCAAGTGTCCCAGCACGTCACCCACGATACGGGCACACTTTACAGTGGGCTTGTCCGCAGTGTTGCCATGTTTGTCCATCGAGTAAAGGATACGGCGGTGTACAGGCTTGAAACCGTCACGAACTTCAGGAAGCGCACGAGCCACAATGACCGACATGGAATAGTCGATGTAGCTCTTCTTCATCGTTTCGTTGATTTCAACTTTAATGATTCTGTCTAAATCTTCCATTTATTGTTTCTTTATATATAAATAATGTGTACAAAGTTAGCGTTAAAAACTGACATATAAAAAGAAAGAACGGCTTTTTAACCGTTCTTAAAACAAAAAACCTCAAATATGGCTCAAAAAGAGGGCTATTTGAGGTTTTGGAATGATTTTCGAGGGAGTGTCGAATTAAACACAGCGTAAGCGTAGCGAGAAAATAAGGGGCTATTTCTCGCTTTTGAGCGATTGCAGGAAGAGTTCTGCTCTCTCCAAGTCTTCGGGTGTGTCAATGCCGATGGTTTCGATGTCGCTGATACCCACTTTTATCTTGTAGCCATTCTCTAACCACCGTAGCTGTTCCAACGATTCAGCCAATTCGAGACTTGATTGGGGAAGTGCCGTTATCTGTTTCAGCACTTCTGCACGATAGGCGTAGAGACCGATGTGCTTGTAGTAGGTGTGACCAGCCAGCCATTCTTTCTTCTCCTTTCCGCGTGTGAAAGGGATGATGCTGCGCGAGAAGTAGAGTGCTTCCATGCGTTTGTTTACCACAACCTTAGGAGAGTTCACATTCTCCAGTGCGGCAAAACCGTCTTCAAGCTTAAAGGGCTTGACCAAAGTTGCGATATCCACCGTTGAATCTTCAAAGCATGTGCGGATGGTTTCCAGCTGTTGTGCTTGGATGAAAGGCTCATCGCCTTGTATGTTGACCACCACATCATAGCCAGTACCAACCTTTGTAAATGCCTCATACACACGGTCTGTTCCGCTCTTGTGGTTCACGCTGGTCATGACTGCCTTACCGCCGAATGATGCGACTGCCGCCATGATGCGTTCATCGTCTGTTGCCACTACAACGTCATCCAATACGCCTTCCACTTGGCGATAAACTCTCTCAATCACGGTCTTGCCGCCCAACATGGCTAAAGGCTTAGCAGGGAAACGTGTGGATGCGTATCTTGCAGGAATTATTCCAATGAATTTCATCGTCTTATGTTTGATTTAGTTTGTTTAGGCTTAGAAGAAAGCTTCGTCGGCATCAACGTATCCTTCCCCATCAGAATAGAGAATGTCCTCTGCGCTGGGCAATGTCATCAGGTCGCTGTTACATGGCTGATAATCAGCAGGAATATTGAATTTGTCGCTCTCGTAAATGCCGAACTTCTTGCTGTCGTAAATCTTCCTCATCAGTTTGCCAAAGATTGGAAGTGCAGCTCTTGCACCTTGACCAAACGCCATGCTGCCGAAGTGAATGTCGCGGTCTTCACCGCCCACCCAGCTTGCTACGACCAGTTTGGGACAAAAGCCAATGAACCATCCATCTGCATTGCTGTTCGTTGTGCCCGTTTTGCCGCCTAATTCGGCTGTGATATGGTATGTTCCGCCACGCAACGCACGACCCGTACCCTCGTTGATGACCGCTTGCAACATGGATATCATCTGATAGGCTTTTTCCTTCGAGAGCACTTCATTCATGCGTGGCGTGAAGTTGGCTATGATGTTGCCTTCTGCATCCTCGATGCGAGTGACCAACAGCGGTGAATAATGCACGCCGAAACTGGGGAAGATGGTGTAGGCACTTGCCATTTCGCCAATGCTCAAGTCACACGAGCCTAATGCAAGCGTCAAGTTGGGTTGCATCGTGTAGGTGGACATCTTTAGGTGTTTGCACAATAAGTCTATAAATGTTTGTGGTTTAAGCAGATTCAGTAAATATACCGAAGCGTGG
>CAMWJL010000179.1 GCA_947174565.1 uncultured Prevotellaceae bacterium
GGGAGAAAACGAACAGGAAGAGAAGAAAAAAGGGAGGAAAAGAGGGGAAAGGGATGCAGGGAAGGAGAAATGGGAAAAGGGAAGAAAATCACGAGCCTCCCCAACAATTCACGCATCGACAGCGGTTAGAACGCCGTTTTTTTTGGTCAGAAAAGAAAAACATTGTAACTTCGCATCCAATTATGAATGACAGAATAAAATCTCCTGCTTATAGTCGCGACGTGATAGAGTTTGTCACCGTTGCCGTTGAGTTTTGTGCCTTTCTCGAACAAACCGAAGATAAGAATCGGGATACATTCACTGACACGATTCTCAAGTTGATTCCCCTACTCTATCTCAAAGCGAGCCTCTTGCCCAAGTATGAAATTCTCGACAGCGAGAACTTGCCTGAAGACTTCGTGACAGAAGAGAATTATAATATTGTACGCGCGAACATTAGTATTGTAATGGGGGAACACGACGACTATTTGGACGTGTTCATGGAAGACATGAAATATAGTGACACTCCCATCTTGACCACCGTCAGCGAAAATTTGGCTGACATCTATCAGGAATTGAAGAACTTCGCCATGGGCTACAAGCATGCCATTGACGAAGAGCAGATGCTGAATGCACTGGCAGAAGTGAAGGAGGAGTTTCAATACCGTTGGGGGCAGAAGTTGGTCAATGTGCAGCGCGCTCTGCACGAAGTTCGGTACTCAACCACTGAAGAAGATGACCTGTAGGCAGCGATGAAGATTATCTACGACAAATACGACAAACGTCTGATTCCCAAGTTACCCCGTGTGCAGTTCCAAGGCAGAATCTTTGTCATCTTCTCACAGCGAGAAGCCGACAGGGCTGTTGACTATCTCATGCAGCAAGACATCTTGGGATTCGACACAGAGACCAGACCATCGTTCAGAAAGGGTCAGATACACCAAGTAGCCCTCTTGCAGGTGGCTACCCACGACACCTGTTTTCTCTTTCGACTCAACCGTATAGGCATCACCCCATCCATCCAACGTTTGCTCGAAGACCAACACATCACCAAGGTGGGTCTCTCCCTGCAAGACGACCTCCGAATGCTTCGTTTACGAAGCGACTTCACTCCAGGCACTTTCATAGAGTTGCAGAAAGAAATAAAAGACATTGGCATTCAGGACATGAGCCTGCAGAAAATCTATGCCAATCTATTCGGCGGAAAGATTGCCAAAAACCAGCAACTATCAAACTGGGAGGCAGACACTCTTTCCGAAGCCCAACAACGCTATGCTGCTACGGACGCTTGGACCTGTATCCGCATCCATGAAGAAATCAGACGGATGAAGCAAGAACAGAACTACCATCTGGAAATTACAGAAACAGCCGATGGACACACCCCATCGACATCCACTAACAAACCCAGCACATACAAATGAAGAGCATTTTTCTGAAAAGAGGCAAAGACGACTCGCTGAGACGCTTCCATCCTTGGATTTTCTCAGGTGCCATCCACCACACAGAGGGCAATCCCGAAGAAGGTGAGAAAGTGATGGTGTTCACCAGCGAGAATGAATACATCGCCACAGGACATTTCCAAATTGGCAGCATTATGGTCAGGGTACTCACCTTCGACCACGAGGAAATCAACCAGACTTTCTACGAGAAGCGGCTTGCCATTGCCAAGGATGTCCGCCACCGCATTGGTGTGATTGGCGACAACAACAACACGTATCGCCTTGTCCATGGCGAAGGCGACAATCTGCCAGGTCTGGTCATCGACATCTATGGCAACACCGCTGTCATGCAGGCACATTCTGTAGGCATGCACATAGACCGTCAGCTCATAGCCCATGCCTTATCCAACGTGATGGGCGATGACCTTCAGACCATCTACTACAAATCAGAGACCACCCTGCCCTACAAAGCCGAACTTGGTCAGGAAAACGGGTTTCTGCTGGGCGGCGACACCAACGATGTGGCGATAGAAAACGGGCTGAAGTTCCATGTGGATTGGCTGCGCGGTCAAAAGACAGGCTTTTTTGTTGACCAACGCGACAACCGAAGCCTGCTGGAACGCTACTCAAAAGGACGGAAAGTACTCAACATGTTCTGCTATACAGGAGGGTTCTCCTTCTACGCCATGCGTGGCGGTGCAGAATTGGTTCACTCCGTTGACTCCTCTCAGAAAGCTATCGACCTGACCAAAGCCAACGTGGAACTGAACTTTCCCAACGACAAGCGTCACGAAGCCTATGCCGAGGATGCCTTCAAATTTCTGGGCGAAATGACCATCCCCTACGACCTCATCATCCTCGACCCACCAGCCTTTGCCAAGCACAAAGACGCCCTACGCAATGCGCTCAAAGGATACACACGTCTCAACAAGAAGGCATTCGAGAAGATGCCACACGGCGGTATCCTCTTCACATTCAGCTGTTCGCAAGCGGTCAACAAAGATCAGTTCCGTGCAGCAGTTTTCACCGCAGCCGCAGCCGCCAAGCGCAATGTGCGCATCCTCCACCAGCTGCATCAGCCAGCCGACCACCCTATCAACATTTACCATCCCGAAGGTGAATACCTGAAAGGATTGGTGCTGTATGTGGAGTAGAGAACAACCTCAATAGAAAAAATCCGCCAAAGCGGATGACAAAACACATAACGCATTGACAATCAAATACGGGCATCCTGCACAACTCTTCATCCTCACCATGAGGCAAAAGAGAGGCGCAGGATGCCCGTATTATTTCACGCACGGTGCTTGAAATATTATGCGCAGGGTGACGGAAAAAGCACACGCACGGTGCGCACGAAGCAACAACCACCATGTCCGCCAGTGTTTTGGCACTAAGTGTGTGTCAAAACCAGCACTTATTATATTATTTTAGTTAAAAAACACTAATAAATG
>CAMWJL010000180.1 GCA_947174565.1 uncultured Prevotellaceae bacterium
GGGATTCGTGTGTTTTTGCATCCTAAAATCATCGTGTTTGATTCCGTTTTGATGATAGCATTGCAACCCTCCCGTGAATCGTATTGGGGATTATTGACATCGATGACAATGGATTCAAGTGACTTACAGTTATCGAAACGATGTTCCAAATTTGTCACGGATGCAGGAATCTCTATTGATGTGAGGGAGGAGCAGTTATTGAAGCAGTCTTTTCCCACACTTGTCACGGACGCAGGAATTTCTATCGACGTGAGGGACTGGCAGCCCACGAAGCAGCGATCTCCCAGACTCGTTACGGATGCAGGAATCTCTATCGACGTGAGAAAGCTACACTGGAAGCAGCCATCTCCCAAGCTTGTTACGGACGAGGGGATTCTTGTGCTCTTGAATCCTACAATCATCGTGTTTGATTCCGTTTCGATGATAGCGTTGCAACCTTCTCGGGAATCGTATTTTGGATTAGCGGCATCTACCATGATGGATTCAAGGGAGGAGCAACCATAGAAACAGCTCCATCCCAAGCTTATAACGGACGAGGGAATTTTTATCGATGTGAGGGAGGTGCAGTTATTGAAACATAAACCTCCCAGTTTTGTTACGGACGAGGGAATCTCTATCGACGTGAGGGAGGAGCAGTTGTCGAAGCAGTAATATGCCAAACTTGTCACTTTGTATTCTTTCTCCTCATAAGTGACGGTTTCAGGAATAACGACCTCCTTTGCATCTCCGCTATACTTATCAAGAGATGCTTCTTGGTTTTCCGTGTTAAGACTGTAAGTAAAATTGTCTGTTGTGTACTTAATGGTTTGTGCTTTCATTGTACAACAGAATGTCACCAGTAGGGCGACGAGTGCTGACTTGAGAATTTTTGTCATTTTATTTCTCCTTTCTTTTTTCATACCTCTGCCAGTCCCCAACAAAGGTGGTTATATACATACGAGAAGCGTGGAACTGTATGTCCACATCTTCAAGGTGAGGGTCCCAGGAAGCACCCAAAATAGACAAGATGGTTTCAGCAGTTCCACGCACAACGCGTGAAGCCGCTATGTTCACCTTCGTCTATTTTGAGTACAGCAAGTGGGCACACGAGCCTTCTCAAAACTTTTTGCAAAGATTGAAAATTTCCTGGGTTTTCACCTTGCAAGAAAGAGCATAACGCTTCTATTGAATCAATAAGCCACGACACCGAAGTGCCGCAGAGAGTGTTTCCACCCATTCAGAGTACAAAGTTACGGAAAAAGATTGAAGCAGGCAAATTTTGGAAAGCCTTTTTGTTAAAGAATCCCCAAACAGATGAACGGGGTGTTGTTTGATGCCGTTTTCAAGTATGTGTTTGATTATGGTATTTGAAAATACCGTATTTTGAAATACTATTTTGTACAGCAGTGATTGCGTCTATGATGACTTATAGCCCCAAGAGGCTCTTCACCACGAAGAACAGGATGATGACCACGAAGGCTGGCAGCAGGTTGATGGTCTTGCAGTCCTTGATTTTCAGGATGCTCAGACCCGAGGCGGCAATCAGCACGCCGCCTACGATGCACAGCTCCGTGCGGAGGTCGTCGGTGATGGCGTTGGCTGAGAGCTTGGCGATGAGGTAGAACATCCCTTGCCAGCAGAAGAGGATGGGGGCTGCCCACACCATGCCGATGCCGTATGTGGTTGCCAACACGGCGGAGGTGATGAGGTCGAGCGTGGCGTTGGTGTAGAGGTAGGTGTTGTCGCCATAGAGCGCGCTCAGCACAGGCCCTACCATCGAGAATGTGCCGATGCAGTAGAGCAGGATGCCTGTGGAGAGGCCTTCGGAAAGGGGGTATTCTCCTTTTTTCGTGTGCTTCTTCCTGTCAACCAGCCTTTTGAACCTTCCGTCCAGATTCAGCATGAACCCGATAAGAGACCCCACCGCCAAACTGACGATGAAGAGCACGGGGTAGTGGCTTTGAGGGATGTTTTGGCAGCAGGCGTTGAAACCCAAGGCAAGTGCGCACAAGCCCATTGCATTGAACAGGGCTTGCTGGTATTGTGGTTTGATGCCGCGTTTCAGGTAAGAACCAATCACCGCTCCTACGATGATGGTGGCTGTGTTGACGATTGTTCCAATCATGTCGTGCTTGTGGTTTTGCGGTTGCAAAGGTAGTGAAGAAAGAGCAATCGTCCTTCATTCTTGTGCCTGATTTTGGGTGGAATGATGAAAATGTCCGTCTTGGTATGTGCCAAAAGCGGAGGAAGTTAAGGGATTTTCTTGTTTTCAGAAGGTGCGGCGCGTGAAAAAGCGTACCTTTGCCTCCATGAACATCCCGAGCATCTTTAATTGTTCCAACGATATGGCGTTGGCTGCCCATGTGCGGCAATACCTGCCCCCCAAGCGCATTCAGTGCATGGAGAGGGATTTGGCGGAGTTGGCTCGTGTGTGGGAGGGCACACGCTTTGCTGGGCCGTGGGGGTGGAGTTTGGCGACGAAGCAGCGGTATAAACAGATGGGAGTCCCCGTTGAGGCGTTGCCCTCCGATGAGTGGCTCGAAGCGGTGAGGAGGCTCTCGTCAAGGGAGTTTGCCTGCGGATATGTGAAGGAGTTGCTTGAAGAACTCGATGACCCACGGCTCTTGGGCGGTGACATGCGATGGTGTGACAGGCACAGCTTCGACGATGCCGCTTTCAGCACCTCTAAATCGATGTCCCCGACTCCGACCAACCGATGTCCCCGACTCCGACCGACCGATGTCCCCGACTCCGATTTTGTGGGGCAAAAAGGGCTGTCTCAGTTCATCTCCAAATCCCCGTGGTCGTCGTCGGGGCGGGGCGTGTTTGTGGCAGAGGTTGGTGG
>CAMWJL010000181.1 GCA_947174565.1 uncultured Prevotellaceae bacterium
AGTCAGCACAAGGCGGTGTTTTCCCATAGTGCGAGCAAGGTTCCAAAGACACATATATCGTTGCCTCCCTCAGAAATCGTTCATCCTCTGACCGCACCGAAGCAAAGGCGTTGACCTCAGCATGTCCCTGACCGCAGCGCACATGATAGCCCTCACCCAAGATTCTCCCCTCACCACCTTCCTGTTTTGAGGGGAGCACAATGACGGCTCCGACCATGGGATTAGGTTTTGCATTCAGCCATCCGTTGCGCGCCAGTTGCAGACAACGGTGCATATATCGTTCGTCTTCTGTCATCATATACTGTCTGTCCTACTTGTAATGATGCCACAAAGATAGAGATTTCTCTCCAAAAGAAAGGCTGGTGAGAGGTGACAAATAGCTATTCTTTAGTTTTTTTAACGTAAGCAATCCTACATAGTGACGTGACCATTTATTGAAAAAATCTTCCCAAAAGTATGGTTTTCTCAGATTTTACTTGTACCTTTGCGCATGATAAGCTACATCTCGGCATAAGAATCAAGCCATTATGAACAAAACAATTCGTGTAGTGCTGGCCATACTGTCATTCGTACTGACAGGCTGTGGCACTTCCCCAAAGGCAACTCCACTGGAAGGAAATCCCAACTTCGTCACCTCCACCGCGAAGTCCGACGATGGCCGAGACCTCATCAGTGTAGTCAATCCACAGACACGCCAAGTCGTCCTGCCGCCCGCTGACTACAGCGAAGTGGCAGGAGATGAGTATGTCGTCTACGGCAAGAGAAAGGACGGCATCTGGACATTGACGAAAACAAACGGTGAGCACATCGGTACTTTCGAGATGCTCACACCGTGGAAGACAAACGGAACATACTATCTTGGTGTCACTTACATCTTCAAAACCTACTATTTCCCGAAGGAAGATTTTGTCGTCACCACCCAAAATGCCCATTCAGAGCATGAGGTTCTCTTTGTGGAGCAGGAAGGGAAATGGCTGGTTCTGAACTATGACGGCAAGACGCTGAGTGTTCTTCCTCAGAGTTTCACGGTTATCAAAGACACCAAAATCCCGACCAATATGTGGATAGCCGTTGCATACAATGGTGAACATCCGTCGTGTGTTCTATATTCCCCGACCGGAGAGGTACACAAGCAACTCACTCCCTCTGAATGGGATAGCCTGAAGAAAATGCTGACCACTCAAAAAGAATTGACAGAATCCGTCCGTATTACCACAACAGAGCATTTCAAAATAATTTAAAAACACCAAAGCAATGAAACAACGATTCCTGAAAGCATCCCTCCTCGGCATGGCAGTGGCAATGTGCTTCTCCTCATGCAGTTCGGACGATGCTACCCCCCCCATTCGACAGAGCCCAACGGCGAAGTGACGTTCAACATCGACCTGCCGGGCGGCAGCGGAGACGGCAGTCCCTCGTCACCCGCCACCGTCCACTACGGAGAGACGCTCCGCATGGCCATCAGCCAGCGAAGCAGCTACACCGACCCCGACGGAACGGTGTTTGCCTGTGAGCCGAAGGCCGTCATACAACTCTCCGCCAAAGTGGACACCGTCTATGCCAAGGACCTCGAAAGCCTCACCAAGGCCGGCGAAGCCCCGGAGGTCAGGACCGCCACGACGGGCACGGCACCCGCCTGCCACAACACCGTGCAGACGTTCAGCATCGGCGGACAGGACGTCGTCTTCGACCTCTCGCACGAGGTCTACACCTACGTCAACTCCATGAAGCAGCAGATTGAGATGCCATACGTCAGGCTCAATCAGGCCAAACTTGGTGGCCATAGTGCCACGGAGACACGTTCGGCAGCCGTTATGACCGGAGTGACGGTGCGGCCGCTTGCTCAGACACGCGCGACCACGGTGACCGATTCGACGATGTATGAGGTAAACGTCCGGTTTAGCTTAGACATTGAGTCGGTGAACACAAGGAACGACTCGACGCAGACACTGGAATTTGCTGTCAGCTACGTCGGTGTCGTCGAAACTGTCACGGAGTTGAAAGACCCTGTGGGCGAGGTATCGTATGTGTGGGACATTAAAAGCGGAACAAGCAGCACCGTTTCGCCTTTTGTGAAAACAACGGGCGATGCTATGGAAATCTGGATGGCGCAGAAATGCTCATACACAGATGAATATGGCAATCAGGCAACCGGCGAACCGAAGGCTAAAATCAAACTTTCGGCTGAGAAGGATACTGTCTGGGCGAAAACGCTTGACGAACTGAAAGAATTTGTAAACAAAACCGAAGGCACCCCCTCCGGTCAAACTGCAAGTCAAAAGTTCGGTTCAGCCTTACAAAATGTTGACATTGAGTGGAGCTATGAAACAGGTGAAGCTGTTTTGGCAGGGAAAACAATTCCGATGCCGTTCTACACGTTAACCCCCGTAACGCTGAAAGATGTTTCCGTTAAAGAAAAGCCTGATGAGACTATCGACGGAAAGCCCGCGTCTGTTTATGAGGTGACAGCAACATTCAGCCAAAAAGCTGTTGCGGAAAATGTGACAACCGAAACTGCAGAAGTTGAGATTGAATATGTCGTCAATTATGTCGGCGCGATTGAGATTTCTTTGGTGAAAGTTGAGTATTATCCGAGCGGTGAATGGGTTGACCCGCATGATAATATGGCGCTCGCGTACTACGCAAAGGTGGAACGCTATCGTACATATTCGAACGGTAAGCGTGTGGGGCCTGATGAGTTTTATGACTATGGGCATTTTG
>CAMWJL010000182.1 GCA_947174565.1 uncultured Prevotellaceae bacterium
GGCTGAGAGTGGCCGAATGGCGTTCGATGTAGTCATGTTGGACATGTTGGCAAGGTCCTCGCGTGAAAGGTAAATGGACAACGTGGCATCGTCTTCTTCCAGCCCATAATTGTCGCGCAAAAAGATGAGCGATTCAGCCAATCTCCCTCGAATGTGTTTTTGTGTGAGGTTGACGGTACGTTGGTCTGAGTTACCCACTTCGATGGCAAGCAGTTTGATGAAAAACATGGCAAACTCGCTGTTTTCCATAATCCATTTCTCAATGATTTCAGTCGGAATCAGACAAACGGTGCTGGTCTCGAATGCAGCAGCGGACGTTACATAATTTTGATTTGCAAAATGTGCTCGATAGCCAAAGTATTCGACGGGCTTGATGACACGGATAATCTGAGTACGTCCGCTGATGCCGTCCTTATAGATCTTCACTTTGCCACGAATCAAGCAATGAAGCATTTGTGGCACTTCTCCCTCTTGATAAAGTGTCTCATTCTTTTTGAAAGTCTGAATGGTCATGTTGTGTCGTAATTCCTCTTGTTGTGTTGGTGAGAGGAGTTGCATGATATCCTGAAGGCTTTCGACCACATCTGCTAAGATGATGGAATCTTTCTTTCTCATTGCCCTTTTTGTTTGCCTTGCAAAGGTACATACAAGTTGTTAATTAAACAAAAAATCCAGTGGTTTTCATGCTATTTAGCATGTTTTGGGCGTTTATGCGTGACGTAAATGTTTTTTTTTGAAAAAAAAGTGAGGAAAGATTGTGTACGAGGAAAATTGTTTCTAAATTTGAGCGTTGAAAACTAACACTAAAATCACGATAAATAACAATAATACCTTAAAATACAACTATGAGTTATTTACGTTTTGACAAAGCTCTGATGACTAACTTGCAGGAGTCTCTGCCTAAGGAGATTCTGCGCACGAATAAGTCAGGTGCGTATTCATGCTCGTCCATTGTGGATTGTAATACGCGTAAATATCACGGTTTGTTGGTCGTTCCTGTTCCTGAATTGGATGATGAGAACCATGTTCTCTTGTCTTCATTGGACGAGACGGTCATTCAGCATGGCGCACAGTTCAATTTGGGTATTCACAAGTACTCGGGGAATGTGTATAGCCCCAATGGACATAAGTATATACGTTCTTGTGAATGGGAGAAGCTCCCGACGACCATCTACCGTGTGGGTGGTGTGATATTGAAGAAGGAAAAGGTTTTCCAACATTTTGAAAACAGAATCCTGATCCGTTACACATTGCTTGATGCTCATTCTGTTACGACGCTTCGTCTGCGTCCGTTCTTGGCGTTTCGTAGTGTGGAGGAATGTACGCATGAAAATGCTGGTGCCAACAAGTATTACGATGTGATAGATAATGGTATCAAGACTTGCCTTTACCCTGGCTATCCTGAACTGATGATGCAATTCAGCAAGAAGAATGAGTTCGTATTTGAACCGAACTGGTATCGGGGCATTGAGTATCAGAAGGAACAGGAGTTGGGCTATGAGTACAAGGAGGATTTGTATGTTCCTGGCTATTTTGAGTTCAACATCAAGAAGGGCGAAAGTGTTGTCTTTGCGGCAGGCTTGAGTGAACTCAAATCAACTCAGTTAAAGAAAGTCTTTGACTATGAATACGAGGTGCATGTCCCTCGTACCAATTTCCAGTCATGCTTGGTTAATGCCGCTCACCAGTTTCATTATGAACGGGATGGTGAGACCTATATCATTGCAGGGTATCCTTGGTTCAAGTGCAGGGCTCGCGATATGTTTGTTGCTCTTCCTGGCTTGACACTCGCTATTGATGAGGTGGAGTATTACGAGAAGTGCATGAAGACTGCGGAGAAAGCCATTCTGGATTTCATGAATGGACAGAAATCGGTGATTAAGATATTTGAGATGGATAAACCCGATGTCTTGCTGTGGGCTGTCTGGTGCATCCAGCAGTATGCTCGTTTAGTGGATACAGATGTGGCACGGAAGAAGTATGGCAAGCTGGTGGAGAAGATTGTCGATTATATAAAGTCTAATCAACATCCTAATCTGTATTTCCACGAGAATGGATTGCTGTTCACCAATGGTCGCGAACATGCTGTTACATGGATGAACTCCGAAGTGAATGGTGCTCCAGTTGTGCCTCGTTCTGGTTATGTGGTTGAAATCAATGCACTGTGGTATAATGCCTTGTGCTTCAACGCAGAAATGCTGATGTCCGTAAATCGTCCTGCTGAAGCATACACGCAGTTGGCAGAGTTGGTGGGCAAGTCTTTCAAGGAAACATTCTTGAACGAGCATGGATACTTGCTGGATTATGTGGACGAAGGTTATATCTCTTGGTCTGTTCGTCCTAATATGCTGATTGCTTCTTCGTTGGAGTATAGTCCGTTGACGACTCCTGAACGTAAAAAAATCTTTGATATCTGTACGAAGGAGTTGCTGACACCCAAGGGCATTCGTTCCCTCTCGCCGAAGTCGGGTGGTTACAACCCTATCTATGCGGGTGGGCAGGTTCAGCGTGATTCCGCTTATCACCAAGGTACAGTTTGGCCTTGGCTCTCAGGCTTCTATTTGGAAACCTGTATGAAAATTTACAAGCGTAGCGCACTTTCGTGGGTGGACCGTTGTTTCATCGGTTTGGAAGAGGAGATGAACTATCATTGCATCGGTACATTGCCTGAATTGTTTGATGGCA
>CAMWJL010000183.1 GCA_947174565.1 uncultured Prevotellaceae bacterium
ACCTGCTGGAATTTCACGCTGGCTTCGGCAGGTGCAGCCAAAGTATCGACGCCAGTTTCGTGCTGCTCCAGGCGTTCGGCAGGGGTGAGTTTCCCTTGCTTCTTCTCGGGCGTGCTTGGCTTGGCTTCTTTCTTCGCCGCAGGTGCTGGTGCTGCCACTGGTTCTGCTGCTGGTGCGGCAGGCTTTGGTGCTTCCTTCGGTGCAACTGTGGGCTTCTCTTCCGCCTTTGGAGCTTTCTTTTTCAGGTCGTTAATGTTGCCCACAATCTTGAGTTGAGGCTTCTTGGCTGCCTTTTCCCTTTCTTGGCGTTCTTTCTCCTCGCGAGCAGCTTGCTGACGCTCTTTTTTCTCCTGCAATTCCTTTTCCTTCTGGCTCTGAATCTTTTGTTTGGTGGCGACATTCTTTTTCATGTCTTCGCCAAACTCCTTTTGCAGCAGCGCATACTGTTCGTCCGTGATTTTAGCGTTCGGGGTGGCATCCTGCAACGCCATGCCCCTTTTTTGCAGGAATTGAGCCACGGTGTTAATTCCTACATTGAGTTCTTTTAATGCTTTGTTCAGTCTTACTGCCATATAGACTTATTTATTCTTTTTTCTATCTCTTGAACTTTATGAACTTTCTTTGCTTTGCTTTCGGCTGATTCTTATTCTTCAAACTCAGCTTTCAGTATGCGGAGCACTTCATCTACGGTGTCTTCCTCGAGGTCGGCTTTCTCTATCAGCATGGCGCGTGGAGCACTCAACACACCCTTGGCGGTGTCGAGACCGATGCCCTTGATGGCTTCGATAATCCATGGCTCAATCTCGTCAGAGAACTCGTCCAGATAGATGTCTTCCTCGTCGGGTTCTTCGCCATTCAGCTCGCGGAACACGTCGATGGTGTAGCCTGTCAGCATGGATGCCAGCTTGATGTTGTCGCCGTTCTTACCGATGGCGAGGCTCACTTGGTCGGGTTGCAGATACACTTCTGCCTTCTTCTTCTCCTCGTCGAGTGTGATGGACGATACTGCTGCGGGGTTCAACGAGCGTTGGATGAACAGCTTGGTGTTGCTGGTGTAGTTAATCACGTCGATGTTCTCGTTGTGCAGTTCGCGCACGATGCCATGAATACGGCTGCCCTTCACGCCTACGCAAGCACCCACGGGGTCGATGCGCTCGTTGTAGCTTTCCACCGCAATCTTGGCTCTCTCGCCTGGGATGCGCGCAATGCGCTGTACGGTGATGAGTCCGTCGTTAATCTCGGGAACTTCCTGCTCCAGAAGGCGGCGCAAGAAGTCGTTGGAAGTGCGCGAGAGGATAATCTTGGGATTGTTGTTCAGGTTATCTACACGGAGCACAATGGCGCGTGCTGTCTCGCCCTTGCGGAAGAAGTCGCCAGGAATCTGCTCGTTCTTGGGCAGCAGAAGCTCATTGCCCTCGTCGTCCAGCAACAGCATCTCTCGCTTCCATATCTGATAGACCTCTCCGCTCACGATGTGTCCAATCTTGTCAACATATTTGTTGTAGAGGTTGTCGTGCTCAAGGTCCAGAATCTTGCTCGCCATTGTCTGACGGAGTGTCAAGATGGCGCGTCGTCCAAACTTGGCAAACTCAATCTTTTCGCTCACTTCCTCTCCCACTTCAAAGTCGGGGTCAATCTTCTGAGCCTCAGAAAGGCTGATTTCGGCATTGTCATTCTCCACCTTGCCGTCGGCCACCACCATGCGGTTGCGATAAATCTCGAAGTCGCCTTTGTCGGGATTGACGATGACGTCGAAGTTCTCATCCGACCCGTATGTCTTCTGCAAGACACTGCGGAAGCTGTCCTCAATCACACTGACCAATGTGGTTCTGTCGATGTTCTTTGTCTCCTTGAAGTCCTTAAAGGTATCAATCAAGTTGACACGTTCTGTCATTTTCTTTGTTGCCATAATATGTTTTGTTGTTCTATTTCACGCTGTGCGGAGCGGAGACTTGGTCGTCACCCTCCTTTGTGCTACTTGAAGTCAATGGTGTTCTTCACCCATTTCACATCGTCGTAGGCGAAGGTCTTGTCCACCTCGACCATCTGCGGACGCTTCTTGCCTTCCACTTTCTGCTTCTCCATGAAGGTGACGACAAAGGACTGCTCGTTGGCATCCTTCATGCAGCCTTTCAGCTTCTTGCCGTCGGCTGTGAGGAGTTCCACTTCGTATCCGATGGAGTTGACGTACTGCTGCAACACCTTGAAGGGCTGTCCGATGCCTGCCGAGCCTACTTCCAATTCAAAGTCTTCCACGTCGCGGTCGAAGTGCTCCTCGATGTGGCGGCTCAACTCGCAGCAGTCTTCAATCCAGACACCATCCTTGTGGTCAATTTCCACCGTGATTTTGTTGTCTGCATCTACCGTTGCATCGACAAGAAAATACTCTTTCCCTTCCAGCCATTCCAAGGCCAGTTCCTTCACTTTTTGTTGGTCAATCATACTAAATCTAATGTTAGAAAGCGTAGCGTCTATTCAAACACAAAGAGGGAACTTTGTTCAGTCCCCTCGCATTTTCCACTGCAAAAGTACGGTGTTTCTGCGACTCTGCCAAATTTATGGGGAAGAAAATGAGAAAAACAAGAAGATTTGGGGCGAGGCACGCTGGTTCGTTCCGTTTCATGACGTCTCTTTAGCCTTCGGACAGGAGGGTACGAAAC
>CAMWJL010000184.1 GCA_947174565.1 uncultured Prevotellaceae bacterium
CACCCCTACATCTCCTACGAACAAACCAAAGCGTTGCTCCGGTACATCCGCCTGTATGGCGATGTGGAAGACGAGGAAACGCTCCTGTACACCCGCATCTTCACCCCCGAGGAGCTGGACAGGCTCAGGCCTTACATCACTTATAAATAAAAAGGCGGACAGGCAATCAAGCCTGTCCGCCTTTCTTTATTCATGCAGCCTTCAATATACCTTAAAACCAATAATCTTGCGCACCTCCCGAAGGGTGGCAGCCGAGCTTTCATGCGCCTTCTCCGCACCCATCTTCGCCACCTTGTCGAGCAGTTCCTGGTTGCTCTTGTACTCGAGGATGCGCTCGCGGATGGGGGCGAGCGTCTTCACGATGTCCTCAGCCAGCTGCTTCTTCATGTCTCCGTAGCGGATGGACATGTCGTTCCACTTCTCGTTGAAGTAGTCGTAGGTATCCTTGGAAGAGGCTATCTCCATCAGCGTGAAGAGGTTCTGAATGACCTCGGGCTTCTCCTGGTTCGGCTCAGTTGGACCTGAATCGGTCACGGCGCGCTTCACCTTCTTCTCAATGCTCTTGGCGTCTTCGTAGAGATAGATGCAGTTGCCCTCCGACTTGCCCATCTTGCCGCTGCCGTCAAGTCCTGGAATCTTGATGGCGTGGTCGCCGAAATAGAAGTTCTGCGGCTCGGGGAAGAACTCCATACCGTAGATGTTGTTGAAGCGGCGGGCGCACTTGCGAGCCATCTCCATGTTCTGCTCCTGGTCCTTGCCCACGGGCACCTTGGTGGCGCGGTGCTGCAGGATGTCCGCCGCCATCAGGGTGGGGTAAGTGAGCAGACCCGCATTCACGTTGTCGGGCTGCTTGCGCGCCTTCTCCTTGAAGGTCGTCACACGCTCCAGCTCGCCAAGATAGCAGTTCATGTTCAGATAGAGGTACAGCTCGATGGTCTCGGGCACGTCGCTCTGTATATAGATAGTCGATTTCTCGGGGTCGATGCCGCAAGCCAGGTACTCAGCCAGGATGGTGCGAGCCGACTGCTGGATGTCCTCTGGCTTGGGGTGGGTAGTGAGTGAATGCCAGTCGGCAATGAAGTAGTAGCAGTTATAGTCTTCCTGCATCTTCACGAAGTTCTGCACGGCTCCGTAATAGTTGCCGAGGTGCAGGTTTCCTGTAGGGCGTATGCCGCTAAGTACAATCTCTTTCATGTTTCTTGTGCTGTAATTTTGTACAAAGGTAGTGACTTTTGATGAAGAATTTGTGGATAAACGAGAATTTGTGTACAATGCTACGGAATAAGTATCGTTTTCTATTCATTTTGTCAAGAACTGCATGAAAAAGGCGACTCCTTTTAAAAATCTTGCTCGGGAAAGCCCATCATGATGATATTTGTCACTATCTTTGCAAAGTGTTTCGTTAGAGGCACAAGACATTTGTAACAACGAAGCGTTATGCTCGTATTGCTGATGGAAATGTAGGAAACTTCCAATATGATGCAAGGACAGTGTGGCGGTTCACGTGTATTGCGTGGACTGGTTACTGCTCTGCATCATAAGGTCATTCCTACAACCTCCATCAGAAGAAGTGGTATATCAGCGCCACGCTTCTTCATATTCATTAAAAAGCCTTTTGGGTGCTGGGGGGCATAGGAGACTCAACAATGAGAAAACTTTATTTATGTGCCATTATCATGGCAATGTCTGTAACGTCCAACGCGCAGACTTCACACAAAACCATTTCGGGAGGGCTTTCAGTCACCCCCAAGTCGCTCACTTATGACAATAAAGCCTGTGTGGTTTCCGTATCGGACAACGGGGAAGTATCTGTTTATGACGATGACCTTGAGCTAATCCGCTCATTTACGCTGCATTTGGACAAGTATCCCGTTAATAAGGAAATACAGGAACGGAAAGCAGAAGTGAAAGCAGAATTTTATGTAAAGGAAAACGTGTTGGTATGGGAGACTGGTGAAGTATGGACTGGTACATGGGAACAAGCAAAGGAATGGGCTGCCACAGATGTTCCTAATAGGGTATCGGTGGAGGAAAAAATCCATTACCAGTTTTGGTCTACAATGGAGAGCGATTATTGGGAAATGGAGAAATACGGGAAGCAACATCCGCTCTCCTACTATCAATGGAATGCAGAAGATGGAACGATTAGTGTGGTTGAGGTTAGCTATCGTGAAGTCTATTCGGGTGTTTGGGAAACGGTAGATGAAGAGGAATGGGGTGATGCTCGTTGTATAGAAGATGTGTATATGTACGATTATGACAATGACAGCTGTCCGGATGAACCCCTCGTCTTCACACAGACGCTGTTCAATACAGATGATAAATTTGAGTATATAGAAAATCTTTATGAGGCAACAACGGAAACTCAGAATGAATATGACCGTGATTATGATGGGGAGCCTGACCTGAGAGAGATTTATCATGGCTGGAAATCAGTTGGATTCCGTATTATGTCAGAAGACGGGAAGGTGCTTCAAACGATAAGTTGTGATGATGCTTCTTCAAATGACTGTTGCATATATAAATTGAACGATAAACTCTATTTGGTGATGTATAACTACAATGCCGAAGAAACTGTTTTCTACAAGATTGACCAGCAGACAACAAGCGTCAATCGTGTGAAGGCGATGCCCGCTTCGGCAAAGACTGTATCTT
>CAMWJL010000185.1 GCA_947174565.1 uncultured Prevotellaceae bacterium
TCCCACGCCGTCGGTCGTGTTCGTCACAAAGTCGTAGGCCACCACGAACTGTGAATGGTCAATACTATCGTTTCTTTCCTGTGCGAGTGCGCTCGTGGACGACAAAAGCACCCACGCAAACGTCGCCCATGCCGAGTGCTTGTACACTCGTGTCAAAATTCCATTTACCATGCGTTTCATTCTTTCATGTTGTTTTAATAGAGTTGCTTTTTTTGAGGAAAAAAGCCAACTACTTTCACAAGCGGTTGGCTGTGTGGTTAACCATCGTTTTTAATTAACTTTTTAACTAATATCACTCTTGTTATTATTAGTGAGTTCTATGAATTTCACGAATAATAATAACCATTATTATTGGAGGTGGAAGGTGACAGGGATGGCGCACTGTAGTCTCACGGATTGACCTCTTTGTTTGGCAGGTTCCCATTTGGGCATGAGGCTGCACACTCGGATGGCTTCTTCTTCAAGGGCTTTGTTGGCTTCCTTTTCCGTTTGGGCTTTCTTTTCAGCCTCTGGGTCTGCCAGCCCTTTTTGTGCGGTGACTGTTACATTTGCGTTTGGGGGTGTGTTGGCATGACTATTGAAAATTTGGAAGTCACTGCAAGTGCCGTCTTTGTTGACGATGAACTTCACGAGCACTCGCCCTTGGACACCTTTCTCTTTTGCGATTGCAGGATAGCGCAAGTTTTGATTCATGAACTGCATGAGGGCTTCTTGACCACCTGGATATTTTGCAGGCTCTTCTGCTACAAGGAAGACCTCGGAGGAATCATCGTTGCCATTAGGCTTTTCTTGACTTGTTTTAGTTTTGATGACAACGGCACCGTCCTTAGCTTTTTCGCCGAAAAGGGCTGTGGCAGATACGCCTGTCAGTACATCGATGGACGTAATGTCATCAGTCTTGATGCTGAGGAGCTTGGATAGTTCCTCTTCGTCCATGTCTTTAAGATCTTTCCCGAGTTGGGAAGCATCGATATCGATCACCTTTCCATCCACCACGAAGAGGGGCTTCTTGGCGTCGGAAGCAAGGTCGGTTGGTTGTTCTTCAAGCGTGAAGGGGGCGTTGTTCGTGGTATTATCCGCTTCGGTCTCTGTTGCAGGGAGTTGGTTCTTCACTTCGTTGAGGACAGGCACTTCTTTGGTTTCCAAAGTCTTCACCATGTCTTCTATGGGGTTTGTCTCAGCAGGTGTGGCAAAAGCATTGATGGTCAATGCCACCACGGGGACGGCGCAGATTGCTTTGAGCATGAGCCATCGGTTGGAGGGTTTCTGGTACATCATAAAAATGCGTTTTTTGAGTGAGCCGTGATTCAAGTTGTTGGTGAATGGCTGCAGACGATCGCCTACTACTTTCATCACGAGAAGTTGTTGATATGATTGTGCATCAATGCCTTGGTTGATGACCGCTTGGTCGGCCTCATACTCATGTATAGTCTTGAGGTCTCGGTTGAGGAACCAAATGAACGGATTGAACCACAGGAGGGTCTTCATCGCCTCGCAGAGCAGGAGGTCGTAGGTGTGTCCCAAACGGATGTGCTCCTGTTCATGGGCGAGGATATATTGTCGGTCGCTCTCGTAATCCTTTACGCTCATCACGATATAGCGGAAGATGCTGAACGGCGACACGTCGCGGTTGTGCAGGATGATGGTGTTGCCCCTTCCGTCCGTGTGTCGGATGCCTCCATGCAGGAAACGGACGAGCGAACAGGCTTGCAACAGGGTGAGGATGAGCATGATGGCGACTCCTGCCAAATAGAGCCATGTGAGTGCCTGCATCCATGTGATGCGCGTGTCTTTCGATGCCGTGATGACGATAGGCGTGGTGTCTTGCTCGATGTAGGTCTGCATCTCATACACCTCCTCGTTCAGCACTGTGGGATGCTGGGTGGTGAAGTGGCACAGCGGCATGATGAGCGACACGAGCATGATGCCCACCAGCATGCAGCGGTTGAACCTGTGGAATGTCTCCTTGCTTAGGAAGACGAAGAAACAGCTGTAAAGGAGTGCCAACGTGATGGCGGCTTTGAGAATGTATAGCATATCTGTTTAGATTAAAGATGTTATCGAAGCGTCTTTGTGGCTAATGAGAGCCTTTTTTGATGAGAGCCATGATGTCTTGCAAGTCTTCCTCCGACACCTCTTCTTGGCTTGCGAAGAAAGAGAGCATGGATTTCAGCGAACCGGCAAAGAAGGTGCTCTTCACTTCTTTCATCACACGATTGGTGTAGCTCTCCCGACTGATGAGTGGCTTGAATACGAAGGTCTTGCCGCCGCCCTCCTGCTTCCTCGATTGGATGAACCCTTTGTTCACCAATATCTTCAGAAACGTGGCAATGGTGGAGTAGGCTGGCTTCGGCTCGGGGTACTGCTCAATGATTTCGTGGGTGGTCATACCCTCGCCTTTGTCCCAAAGCACGTTCATGATTCCCATCTCCGCCTTGGTCAGTCGTCTTTCGTCGTTGTCTTTTTTCATAATCGTCTTTTGTTTGGTTGTCTGATTCACCGCTTGTTGTAAAGCTAATGTTTTAGATTTTCTGTCGCAAAGGTAATTTAATGTTTTAGATAAGCCACAACGGAAAGCACGAAAAATGAGCCTTTTAC
>CAMWJL010000186.1 GCA_947174565.1 uncultured Prevotellaceae bacterium
TGGCTGGATAGTTCATGACGGAGGCATCGTCTATCTTTGCCAGTTGCTTTGCCTTAGCAATGGCTTTGTCAAGTCCGCCAAGGTCATCGATGAGTCCGATTTGTTTGGCGTGCCATCCTGTCCACACACGTCCTTCGCCAATCTTCTTGATGTCGTCCTGCTGCATCTTGCGACCATCGGCACAACGCTTGGTGAAGAGTTCGTAGCCATTGTTGATGTAGCGTTGGGCAAGGGCACGTTCCTGTTCGGTGAACGGGCGAGAGAAATCGCCGAAGTCGGAGAACTGGTTGGTTTTCACGGTGCTGAAATGCACACCTAACTTGTCGTTTAGCAGTTCTGCGGCATTGGGGAACATGCCGAAGATGCCGATGGAGCCAGTGATGGTGGTGGGTTCGGCATAGATATAGTTGGCGGCACAGCTGATGTAGTAGCCGCCCGATGCTGCCATGTCGCCCATGCTGACCACGATGGGCTTGTGCGTCTTGATGTTCATCACTTGGTGCCAAATCTGTTCGCTGGCATAGGCAGAACCGCCCCCTGAGTTGACACGCAGGACAACCGCTTTCACATCGTCATTTTCAGCCAATTCCTGCAAGTCCTTGCACACTTTCTTGGCCACAATTTCGGGGGATTGTTCCCAGTTGGACGATGATTCTTCTACGATGCCGCCCACGGCATAATACACGGCAATGATGTGTCCGCTGATGCCTTTAGGTTCGCTCTCGGCAATGTTGGCTAAGTCTTTCACACTGATTGTGTTATAGTCGTCTTCTTCTACACCCATCTGCTGGGCGATGGCTTGCTTCACTTCGTTGCTATACGCAATCCTATCTACTAACTTTTCCTTCTTGTAGTTGTCTGTACCCATGAACAGGGCCATGGAGTCAGCCAACTCGTTCAGCTTCGCGACGCTGATGCCGCGACTTTTGCTGACGGCTTGGGTGATTTCATTCCAGATTTCGTGGTCGTAAGTATCTATCTGTTCGCGGTTCGCATCGCTCATTTGGCTCAGCAGATACGGCTCCACTGCACTCTTGTAAGTGCCCACTTTCACCACCTGCATCTCCACACCCACCTTTTCGAGCAGGTCTTTGTAGTAAATTACTTGGCTCGACAAGCCGCTCCAGTCAATCATGCCTTGCGGATTGACCATCACGATGTCGGCGGTGGAACATACATAGTAAGCCCCCTGTGTATAGACATCGCCATAGGCTATGATGAACTTGCCCGACTGCTTGAAATCGACCAAGGCTTTGCGAATGGTCTGCAACGTGGCTGGCATGGCACCTGCGAATGTGCCTGCTTCCAAATAGATGCCTTTCACCTTCGGTTCTGTCTTGGCACGCCTAATGGCGGTAAGGATGTCGTCCAACCCTTGCACGGTCAGGGCTGCGTTGCCAAAGAGTCCGTCGAATGGGTTGTCGGTGCTGCGCTCCTCAATGCTGCCTTGCAACTGGATGACCAGCACGCTATTGTCCTTCACGGGGGTTGTTATATTGCCCATAGAGGCGATGCCCACCAAGCCGAAGATGGACATGATGACAATGATGATTCCTGTGATGAAGATGCCCACGATGGTGGCGCACACATACTTTAGAAACTGTTTCATATATAAGGTCTTGAGTTTAGTTTGGGGTATTCTCTGTCACTTGCTCCGATGGGTAGTTGTGCGATTGGGGACTTTTCCACAGCAGCATCAACAGGTAGATGCACACAGCCGTGCATAGAATGGCGATGCAGATGGCGGTTACAGGTCCGCCCAGCCATTCCACCATGCTGAAGTCTTTGATGGCTTCGCCCATCGAACGCATCTGCCACACCGCTATGCCGTTGCTCAGAATGTGCAAGATGCTGGTGATGACGATGTTGCCCGTTTTGTAGTAGATGATGCCGAAGATAAATCCCATTCCTGCGGCGAAGAACACTTGTGCGGGATTGATGTGGATGATGCCGAAAATCAGCGCGCTCACCGTGATTGCCTTCCACTTGTTCATGCCGCCTCTCAGCATATTGCTGAGAATGCTTTCGCGGAAGATGAACTCTTCGACGATGGGGCCTATGACGGCAATGCTCAGTACGCCAATCATGGATTGGGACATGCTGATGAACAGGTCCTCTATGCTGTTGGTCAAATCCAGCACCTCTACCCCCATGTTGAGAACAAAGATGCTTGGCATTGTGCCCATGATGGCTAAGGCATAAGTTTTCCAGCCAATCATTTTGAAGTTCAACACCGTTTTCCAATCAATCATCCGCAGCATAGCGATGATGGCAATGGTGCAAAGCTCACAGATGCTGATAACCCATGCCACAGCGGCACTACCCATTACCATTTCTGCAATGCCCATCGCGATTCCTGCAACGATTTGCATCACGATGAACACCGCTACTGCCACAAAAGGATAAAGTGCTTTTTTCATTCTTCTTGTTTGTTCATTATCCATCACTCGGTGCCTCTGCATCGCTCCTTCCGCAAGTGGAATCCCTTTTTCCCCTGTGGCACTCTTTTTTCGTCCCCACATACTGACTCGGTTTTCTTCCACAGGAGCAGTGACTGGACAC
>CAMWJL010000187.1 GCA_947174565.1 uncultured Prevotellaceae bacterium
AAATTGAGGGAGCAATAGGACGTAAAAACGAGACATAATCGATGACATGGTACTCTGGTTTAGAAAGACCGCCGTGGAAATCTCAGAGTCACTCAGTTTGTTGTTTATTGTAAAATGTTAGTTTTGTTGTAAAATAGATAATATAAGGATGAAGAATACGGAGGATCGGAAAGTATGGTAAACAAGGCTGAGTTTAAAAAAGCTAATAACTATTCGTTGAAATGTATGCGAGTCACCTTTATTGTATTGGTTATAGCATGGATTTTGAACGTGCTGCACATTTTTATAGTGGATCAGACTATTATGAACAACGCTCTCATTGGTGTAACTATATTTGTGGTGCTGGGACATGTTGTTAAATATGTAATCGGTTTTGAAAAGACGATCTCCAACTACATCATGCTTTTTTTGCTGGTGGCTATGATTTCCTTTGCTAATTTGGAACTGGCTTATCATGCAACGCTCTTTATGATTTTTCCTATGATAACTTCCGTTGTCTATACTGAGAAAAAGTATAAAAGCTTTACTTTTGTATTGACCATTGGAGGTTTCTTCCTATCAGTTATTGGCGGATATTATTGGGGACTGTGTGATGCCAACACATTGCTTTTGACTACTACAACCTCAGCCAAGGAAGCAGAAAAACTTTTGGCAGGCACTTTTGACATTAATACGAATATTGTAAATCTTATTTTGTTCTATGTAGTTCCCAGAATCATGGCACTGGTGGCATTTAACGCTGTCTTAAATTACATCAAAAACACCCTTTTGGAAAAGACCCAAAAAGAACAGGAAGGTATGCAGATGGCTGAACTTCTCAAAAAGTGCGAATCTGCCTCCGAGGAACTGGTTACTATGGTGGGAAATGTGGAAGAAAATCTGGAGAACTCTCGGCGTGCCAATGAACAGATTGTTTCTTCTGCTCGTGATACATCGGCAGATTGTGATGAAAGCCGCAATCAGGTGGTGCGTATTCAGGAAAGTGTCTCGGAGATGTCAGAGGCTATCGATGGTATTTATCAAAATACCAAAGAAATGTTCAAGATATCCGAGGATGTTACCAACTATACTTTAGGATTTGTCAAGACGATGGAGGTGGCAGTGGACTCCATGCATCAAATCAAAGAAACGGCAAACCAGACCGGGGCGTCTATCAGCCAGTTGGAGAATGGAATCGATGAAATCACCAATTTTGTGGGACAGATTTCCGGAATTTCTGCACAGACCAACCTTTTGGCTTTAAATGCGAGCATTGAAGCGGCACGAGCCGGAGAACAGGGCAGAGGTTTTTCAGTTGTGGCGGATAATGTACAGCAGTTGGCTGAACAGTCCAAAGCAGCAAGTAATTCCATTCAGGAACTGGTACCCAAGATTCTGGACAAGCTGGAGGGGGTAAAATCTATCAATGAGCAGAACCGTTTATCTATTGAGACGGGAATTGACAAGATCTTAGATGCAAAGGTCAAAGCCGAGTCTTTGGGGGACATGCAGAAGAATTCCATAACCATGACTGAGCAGATCGTGGAGCGCAGCGACAAAACCAGATCCTATAGTGAACAGGTGCGCGAAATGGCTCTTTCTTTGGACGGACTGGTTTCAAACTTTAAGAGCAGGGCCGATGAGATCGTGGACGATGCCAACAATGAAGGGGAAATGACGGGTCTGACCGAAGAGTCCTTTGCAAGGGTAAAAAGCATTGCAGAGGAATTGTTGACCTTGTCTCATGCATCCATATAATATTGTATTTTTGAGAGGGGCTGTCGCACTAAATGAATGCGGCAGCCCCATTCTAAACGCTTCCTTCTCTACTTTATCTTACGCATTAGGTATTCCTCACGAAACAAGTATTCCTTTCTAAAATATAGCACAATATTCGAATATTTATCAATCGTTTCTACATTTAGTATGCAATTTTGACGCATTCATGCAGTATGATATGCATATCACTTGTGAAAGGAATGGATCAGAAGATGAAAGGGAGAAAAGTACAGGGTCTTCTTGCCATACTGCTGTTCTGTATGATATTGCTGACGGCTTGCGGAAAAGCGGATGACGTTATCGAGGATATGACTGAAAGCGTGCAGCAGCCTGCTGACAGCGAGGAAGAGGAGGGAACAGATTCTGATCTTTCCGAAGAAAAACTGCTGTCGGAACAAAAAGAGCTGTACACTTCCCATATAAAAACGCTGGAAGAGCTGCTTCTAAAAAACCGTGAGCAGGAGCAAACGGGTGATATTTATCAGGAGTTGATAAGTTCGATTTACATATTTTCAGAATCTTATTCCGGCGGAACACAGGCAAGCTATACGGAAGAGGGATTGACAGCCTTTCAGATGGTCATAGCGGATGACGATACGGCAAAAAAGCAGCGATACGACTGTCGGCTGTTAGCGGATGGCAGTCTATGGTTCACTTACCAGACAGAAAGTGAATCCGAGAAGGACCTGCCTGATTATGTGGGCAATGAGGATGTACTGCGTTATAGCAGGGGCGATCATGTGGACGTGGAGGAGGA